>CAZEQF010000108.1:0-11046 GCA_964514315.1 uncultured Singulisphaera sp.
CGCCGCAGCCGGCGCTGCGCAACAGGCGTTGCGCAGCCTCGTCGCGGAACGCGAGGCGATCCGTTCGGAGTTGCTCGGTTTGCTGCACGCGCGCACGCGCGCGCGCAACATCGCCGCGGAGCAGGAAGCCAAGCTCAACTCGGCCCGGGCGCGCTACCACAAGCTCGACGAGCGGCGCGGCGTCGTCGAAGTCGAGTCCGGCAAGCTCGCATCGCAGCGCGAAGAGCTCGGGGCCGACCGCGCTGGATTGCTGACGCGCGAACGCATCCTGCACGAACGCGAGACGCGCGTGCTCGACGACCTTCGCGGCGCGGATTCGGATGCGGCCGAGCTCGCAGCGGTCGAGTCGGACCTCCGCCGCCAGTTGTCCGAGGTCGACGGCCGGCGCCAGGCGCTCGCCGCGATGGAGGCCCAATTCGAAGGCCTCGACCAGGGGCCGAAGCACGTGCTCGCGACGAAGCCCGAAGGCCTGCGCGGCCGGCTCGTCGATTTGCTGGAGATCGACCTGCAGTTCAGCGCTGCGCTCGAAGCGGCCCTCGGTTCGTACGTGCAGGCGCTCGTCGTCGACACGCGCGCAAACGCTGCGCGCATCGTCGCCGACCTGCAGGCGTCCCGCATGGGGCGCGTGTTGTTGCTCGTCGAGGAGGAGTTCAGCTCGGCTCCGGCTTCGGGCTCGATCCTGCCCTTGCCAGCGGGCTCGCGTTCGTTGCTCGACCTCGTGCGCCCTGCGGGCAGCAGCGAAGCCAGCCGCCGCATGCTCGCGTGGTTGCTGCGCGGCGTCGTGCTCGTCGACAGCCTCGACGCTGCGGACCCGACTCGCGCCGACCTGTGCTTCGTCACCGCGACGGGCCAGCTGCTCTGCGGTCCGCGCATCGAAGGCGGGCATGCCGCCGAAGGCCACGCGGGCCTCGTCGTGCGCCGTTCGCAGATCCAGGAACTCGGGGTCGCGGTCGACGCGCTGAGCCAGAAGTTGCTCGCGCTCGCCGACGGCAAGGAACGCGCAGTGTCGCGAGTGGACCGGCTCAAGGCGGAGTCGCGCTCGGTGGGAGCCTCGCTGCAGGAAGCGCGTCGCCAGTTGCAGGCCGTCGAGGCGCAGCATGCGCGCGTCGTGGCCCGTGCAACGGACGTCGAGAAGGAGTCCGCCGAGTTGCAACGCGAAGCGGATGAACTGCTGTTCGCGATGGCGCGGGCGAAGGCGATCCTCGGTCGTGCGCTGTGCAACCAGCATCTGCTGTCGCGCCGCGAGCATGCTCGCGCCGAGGTCGAGGCCGGCATGAGCGACCGCACTGCCGCCGCGGAGGCGGAGGCGAACGCAGCGGCGCGCGCCGAACAGGACACGCGGCTCTCGCAGGCGAAGATCACGGAAGGCCGCGAGGGCCTCGTTCGCGCGATCCGCATGAACGAAGAGGCTCTGCGCGAGATCGACGCCGCGTTGGAGGAACTCGCCGAAGCGGTGCAGAAGAACGAGGACGCTGCGGCGCGTGCCGAGACCGAAGCGATGCGGCTCGAGGAGACCGCGGACGCGCTGGAGGACCAGCTCGTCGAGTTCGACGGCCGCCGCGAGGAGGCGGAAGCGCAGCACGATTCGGCGCGCCAACGTCACCGCGACGCGCAGCAGCAGCTCGCGCAATGCGACCAGTCGGTTCGCAATGCGGGCGAGACGATGAACCAGAAGAAGCTCGAGGTCGTCGACCTCGAGCACCGCTTCGCACGCCTCGAAGACCGCCTGCGCGAAGAGACGGGCATCGAACTGCTGCGTTGCCTCGGCGACGTGGTCGGCCTCGGCATCGAGTTCGGCGATGACGCAGTCGGTCCTGTCGCCCCGGAAGGCGCCGTGGAGTGCCTGCAGGGCCCGCCGATGCCGCCTGCGGTCATCGAGCACTGGTATGGCATGGCCCGGCTCTGGGAGAGCGACGGCTTCGACGCGGTCGAGACGCGGCGCGAGGTCCAGGTCCTGCAGAGCCAGAAGGACCGCCTCGGCGCGGTCAACCTCGACGCCGTCGCCGAACTCGAAGCGGAGGAAGGCCAGTTCGGCACGCTCGAGCAGGAAGTGCAGGATCTCAAGGAGGCGCGTCGCGCGCTCATGGAGACGCTGCGCAAGCTCGAAGCCGAGTCGAAGACGCTGTTCGAGCAGACGTTCTCGGAGGCGCGGAAGAACTTCCAAGACATCTTCCGCAAGCTGTTCCAAGGCGGAAAGGCGGACATGTTCCTCCACGAGACGGAGGATCTGCTCGAGGCCGGCATCGAAATCGTCGCGCAGCCGCCCGGCAAGCAGCTGCAGTCGATCAACCTGCTGTCCGGTGGTGAACGTTCGCTGACGGCCGTCGCGATCCTGTTCGCGCTGTTCAAGGTCCGCCCGTCGCCGTTCTGCATCCTCGACGAAGTGGACGCGGCGTTGGACGAGACCAACGTCGAACGATTCCTGCGCGTGCTGCGCGACTTCACGCACGGCACCCAGTTCTGCATCGTGACACACCACAAGCGCACGATGGCGGAGTGCCAGGCGCTCTACGGCATCACGATGCAGCGGCGCGGCGTCAGCTCGCGCATCGCGGTCGCGCTCGCCGAAGTCGACAGCTTCACCAGCGGCGGCCCGGGAGCGGGCAAGCCCGATCCGGCGCGCAAGCAGCGCATCGCCGGCGAAGAAGCGGTCGGGTTCGGCTGACGCGCATGGGCAAGGGGCGTCGCTGCGGGTGGCTCGCTCATGGCGGGCGCCCGCAGTCGCCTTCTGTCTGCGAGTCCGCCGACTGCGGCATTGGCTTTCCGCGGCCGGGGCGGTTTGCTCTCCGCAATGAGTTCGCTGCGTGGAACGTGCGTGGTGGTGGGCGCGAGTTCGGGGATCGGCGCATCGATCGCGCGTCGCCTCGGCCTCGAAGGTCGCAAGGTTGCGATGCTTGCGCGGCGCCCGCGCGAAGTGCAGGCGATGGCCGCGGCCATCGATGACGCGCTGGGTCGCAAGGCCGCCTTTCCCTACGTCCACGACGCGGCCGACCTCGACGCCGTGGAAGGGCTGTTCGCGCAGATCGAGCAGGATCTCGGCGAGATCGACGAAGTGCACTACGTGGCCGGCGTGATGCCCGAGGTCGCGATCGACGAGTTCGATCTCGGCAAGGACCGCATGCAGATGCAGGTGAACGCGCTCGGTTGCATCGCGTGGTGCAATGCAGCGGCGAAGCGGTTCCTCGCGCGGAAGCGCGGCTGCATCGTCGGCATCAGCTCGGTGGCGCAGGACCGCGGCCGCTGTGGACGCCCCGGCTACAACGCGAGCAAGGCCGCGATGGACACGTTCCTCGAAGGTCTGCGCAATCGCCTCTGGCGTCACGGCGTGCAGGTCACCACGGCGCGGCCCGGTTTCGTGGAGACGCCGATGACGCAAGGGCTCGCGCTCAAGGGCGCGATCTCCGCAGACCGCGCAGCAGAACTGGTCCTCCGCGCCCGCGACGCGAAGCGCTCGATCGTCTACGTCCCGGGGAAGTGGCGGTTGATCATGTTCGTGATCCGCAACATTCCTTCGGTCCTGTTCCGCCGCCTGTCGATTTGAGGGCCTGAGTCATCGCATGAACGTGTCCTGGAACGACGAATATGTGCGCGGCTGGGGCATGGCCGTCGGCGGCGCCGGCCGCGTCCTTCGCCCGACCGGCAAGGAGCAGGTCGCAGACGCGTTCGCCGACGTGCGGAAGAGCGGCGGCACGATCGCGCTCCGAGGCTCCGGGTGCAGCTACGGCGACGCGGCGCTGCGCACCGGCGGGCACGTGCTCGACCTGTCGCGGATGAACCGCATCCTCGACTTCGATCCCATCGCCGGCGTCGCGCGTTGCGAGCCAGGCGTCACGATCCGCGACCTCTGGCGCACGTCGATCCAATACGGGTTCTGGCCCAAGGTCGTGTCCGGGACGATGGCGGTGTCCGTCGGTGGCGCCGCGTCGATGAACATCCACGGCAAGAACAACTACGCCGTGGGCTCGTTCGGCGAGTGTGTCCGCAGGTTCTCGCTCTTGTTGCCGGACGGCTCCGTGACCGAGTGTTCGCGCGAGCAGAACTCCGACTTGTTCCATGCCGCGATCTCGGGCTTCGGCATGCTCGGCTGCTTCCTCGACCTCGATGTGGAACTGAAGCGCGTGCACTCGGGCCGCCTTCGTGTGAGCGCGGTGGTGTGCAAGGACCTCGCGGCGAACCTCGAGATCATCGAGCGGATGCAGTCCGAGGCCGACTACCTCGTGAGTTGGATCGACATGCACGGCAAGGGCGCTGCGCTCGGCCGCGGCGTGTTGCATCGGGCGGACCAGCTCGCTCCGGGCGAGGACCCGGAGGGTGTTCGCTTCTTCGATCCGTGCCTGCAGGACGTGCCGACGACGTTGTTCGGCGTCGTGCCGAAGGGTTGGTTGTGGCCCGGCATGTGGGCCGCAGTGAAGTTCGGGCAAGTCGGCCTCGTGAACGCGCTGAAGTTCGCGGTCGGACCGAGGGAGCAGCGTCAGTCTCCGTATCTGCAGAGCCACGGCGCGTTCCACTTCCTGCTCGACTACGTGCCGCGCTGGCAGTGGATGACCAAGCCCGGCGGCTTGATCCAGTTCCAGCCGTTCGTGCCGAAGGCGCACGCGCAGCGCGTGCTGCAGACGCTGATCGAGACCTGCCAGAAGGAAGGCATGGTCCCGTATCTCGGCGTGCTCAAGCGCCACCGACCGGACCCGTTCCTCATGACGCACGCGGTCGACGGCTTCTCGATGGCGATGGACTTCGCGGTCTCGACCAGCGACCGGAAGCGCAAGGCGCTGTGGGCGATGTGCCGCAAGATGGCGGACGTCGTGCTCGATGCCGGCGGCAGGTTCTACTACGCGAAGGACGCGGTGCTGGAGCAGCCTGCGTTCGCGCGCGTGCACGGCGAGGAAGCGGTCGCTGCCTTCCGCGCGCTCAAGGGCCGCTGCGATCCGCGCGGGATGCTGCAGACCGACCTGTCGAAGCGCCTGCTCGGCTGAGGCTCTGCCTCGATCGCTCAGCGCGGCGCGAGCAGCGGCTTCAATGCAGCTGGCGCGAATCGCAGCGAGGCCTCGGACGGCGCGACGAGGCGGCTGCAGCGCAGCGCGCGCAGGGCCAGTTCCGTCGACCGGTCGCTCCCTTCGCGCTGCAGCAGGCGCGCGCAGGCAAGCTGCGCTGCGCCATCTTGGACGCGCAACAAGGCCGCAAGCATGACGGCCCGGTCCTGCAGCTCCGCGCGGTCCTCGTCGAGCGAGGCGGCTGCGAGCATCGCCTTGCGATGCTCCGGCGACCGGAACGCGGCAGCGAGCTCGCAACGCAACGGGAACGTCGCAGGGCCGACGAATGCGCCGACGACCTCGTCGATGCCGATGTGCTGGCCGGTCCTCGCCAGCGCGAGGATCGCGGCGCTGCGCGTCGCCGGGTCGCGCCGCGGGTCCTTCGATGCGTCGCGGCAGGCGTCGAGGAACTCCGAGCCGACGGGACTCTCCGAAGCGTCGAGCAACGCACGTTGCGCCAACGGCCCGAGGTGGCGGAACTGGCGCTCGAGTTCGCGGCGGGCTGGGTCGCCGCCGAGGCGGATCATCGTGCGAACGCCTTGGGCTGCGAGTTCCTGGTCCTTGCTGCGGACGGCCTGCGTCGCGAGCTCGAGCGCCGGAAGATGGCGGATTGCGGTCAGCGCTTCGAGCGCCGCTGCGCGCACGAGTGCCGACGCGTCGCTCTTCGTCATGCGCTCGAGTTCGGCGATCCTGCGCGCGCCTTCGTCCTGGTGGTGGAGCAGAGTCCCGATGGCCGCGCGTCGGACCTCTTCCGATTCGGAGCGCATGGCGTGCCCGAGCGTCGATTCGTCGAGCGCGCGCGCCGCTGGCGCCAGCGCCGTGAGCACGGCGGCCCTGGCCGATGGGTCGCGCAATGCAGCATCCTTGGCAAGGCGCAGCAGCGCCTCCGATGCATCGTCGCCACCGCGGTCGAGCAACCCCGCGACGAGCGCGAGCAGCACGTCTTGCTGGCGCTTGTAGCTGCCGTCGGAGAGTTGGGCCAAACGGTCGTTGAGCGCGTTGGAGCCGTGCTCGGCAGGCAGCTGGCCGAGCGCGTATGCCGCGGCAAGTGCGGGAAGGTCCGGCTTGTTCGCAGACTTCGCGATGGTCGCGACCAGCAGCGTCTCGCAACCCGGCGCGCCGAGCCGCCCGAGCGCCAGCAGGCCCATGGCGCGCGCCGTCGGATCCTCGTCTTGCGCGACCTTCAGGATCGCCGGCAGGAACCGTGGGTCGGCAGCAGCAGCGACGGCGAGGGCCGCCTCGCCCCGAACGCGCGGCGCCGGGTGGTCGAGCCGACGTTCCGCGTCCGCCTGCAGCATCGTGTCCGCCGACGCATTGCCCGTCTTCCCTTGCGCCGCCAGGCTCGCTCCAGCCAGCGAAAGGGCCGCGCAGACACACAGCCAGCGAGCGACTTCGCGCACCGCAGGTGCGCTCGCTGAGGGCTGTCGTCTTGGCTGGCGCATGTTCGTGAGTCCGAAGTCAGGCGAACGCGACGCGTTGCGCCCGTGCCATCGGCAGGATGGCGGAATCCTCCAAGTGCCCCGCCGCGGTCCGATGGTGTAGCCTGCGACCTCGGCAAAGTCCGTTCCCAACGATGCGTATCGGCTACCTCGACTGCTTCTCCGGCGTCTCCGGGGACATGTGGGTGGGCGCCCTGCTCGACGCAGGCCTGCCGCTCCAGGACCTCCAGGCTGTGGTTGCGTCGCTCCAGCTGCCTGGCGTCACGGTGCGCAGCGAGCCGGTCCTGCGCGCCAGCCTCGCGGGCACGCGCTTCGTCGTCGAGGTCGACGGCCGCGAGCCTGGACGGGCCATGGAGGACGTCAAGGCGGCGCCGTCCGGCGCTCCGCAGTTCCGGCTTGCCGGCAAGGCGCCCCTGGTGGTCCAGGCGGCGCACGCGGCGTCCGCGCACGCGCACCGCGGGCTTGCCGAGATCGTCGCCATCGTGCGGCGCGCGAAGTTGCCGGCCGAGGTCGAACGCCGATGCCTCGCGACCTTCGAACGGATCGCCGTGGTCGAGGCGAAGGCGCATCGCAGCACCGTCGAGGCGGTGCACTTCCACGAAGTCGGCGCCGAGGACACGATCGTCGACATCGTCTGCGCCTGCGCGGGCACCGCGATGCTCGGCATCGAACGTCTCTATTCGTCCGCGGTCGCAGTCGGCTCAGGCACCGTGCGCGCGGCGCACGGCATGTTGCCGGTGCCTGCGCCCGCAACGCTCGAACTGCTCGCGGGCGTCCCCGTGCGGCAAGGCGGCCTCGAGGGCGAACGCACGACGCCGACGGGCGCCGCGTTGTTGCGCACGATGGTGGACGAGTTCGAGCCGCGACTCGCGTGGATCCCGGAACGCGCTGGCTACGGCGCCGGGACGCGCGACGACCAGAAGACGCCCAACCTGCTTCGGCTCACGCTCGGTTCGCTGCGTTCGCCGGGTTCGTCGATGTTCGTCGAGGAGCTGCAGTGCCAACTCGACACGGCAACAGGCGAACACGTCGGCTGGTTGCTCGACGAGGCGATGCGGCGCGGTGCGCTCGATGCGTTCGCGACCGCGGTGCAGATGAAGAAGGGGCGGCCGGGCTTGTTGTTCACCGCGCTGTGCGAGAGCGCGCAAGCGGAGCCGCTCGTGCAGTTCTTGCTGGAAGAGTCGGGCACGCTCGGGGTGCGACGCCAACGCATCGAACGCAGCGTCTTGGAGCGTTGGCAGGAGACGCGGGCGACCGAGTTCGGCCCGGTGCGCTTCAAGTGCGCGCGGTTGCCTTCCGGCTCCGTTGTCGCGCGACCCGAGGACGACGACGTGCGCGCGGTGTGCGAGGCGAAGGGGCTCTCGCGTCGCGAGGTGTTGCAGCGGCTGTCGCGCTGAGGCGCGAACCGCTCAGGGTCCGAGCGGCAATCGGTTGCTCGGACCGGGCGAGGCCGCGATTGCGGCCACCGGGGGGCAACCTGCGGGCCGGCGGACGATCGCTTCGCAGGCGCCTACTGCGGGCTCGAGTCGGCTCGGCGCGCGCCGAACAGCACGATCGCGAGCAAGCCGCCGACCAGCAATCCGACGCCGAATGCAACGAGCGCCTCGGGCTCTGGCGCGTGGGCCTCGACCGCGGTCCCGGTCCCGAGCTTGGCTGCGCCGTAAGTGAGGAACGCGATTCCGATGGTGATCGCGATCGCGCCGAGGAGCCGTGCGAGGGTCGACATGGTGTGGATCTCAGGCGCGGCCGAGGAACTCGCCGGTCTCGGTGCTGACCTTGACGATCTCGCCGAGCTTGATGTGCGCCGGCACCTTGATCTCGAGCCCCGTGCTGAGCTTCGCGGGCTTCTGCACGCTGCTGACCGTGTCGCCGCGCGCGGCGTTCTCGGTCTCGACGATCTCGAGCGCGACCGTCGGCGGCAACTGCACCGTGAGCGCCTCGCCCTCGGCGAACACGACCGTCACGTTGCTGTTGTCGGTGATGTACTGCATCGCTTCGCCGATCACTTCGGCGCTGAGCACGAACTGCTCGAACGACTCGTTGTCCATGAACGTGTAGCCGAGCGAGTCCTTGAACAGGTACTGCGCGTCGCGCGAGTCGAGGTAGACCGGTTCGATCTGGTCGCTCGTGTTCATGCGCACGTCCTTCTGCCGCCCCGTCTTCAGGCTCTTGAGGTTCAGGTGGTGGATCGCGCGCCAGTTGCCGGGCGTGACGTGGTCGTACTTCGTGATCTGGTACAGGTCGCCCTCGTAGCGGATGACCATGCCCTTCTTGGCTTCGGTGACGCGGATCGCCATGGCTCGGATCGTGGGTTCTTCGGGGTTCTGTGCGCGGCAGCGGCTGCGCAAGGGCGAGAAGCCTAGCGGGCCGGCGCAGCAGGCAGAAGAGGCGATGCGCCAGGTCCGCGCCGACGGTTGTCGGCGGGGCGTCAGAACTGGCGACGGCGCGTCGACGAGTCGATGCCGAGCGCCTTGCGGTACTTCGTCACCGTCCGGCGCGCGATGTGCACGCCCTTCTTGCCGAGCTCCTCGACGAGCTGGTCGTCGCTGAGCGGGCTGTTCTTGTCCTCGGCCTCGACGATCTGCTTCAGCGTGTCCTTCACGGCCTGTTGGCTGACCATCTCGCCGTCGTCGCTCTGCGTGCCGCCGCTGAAGAAGCGCTTCATGTCGAAGATGCCTTGCGGCGTCTCGATGAACTTGCCGGAGATCGCGCGGCTCACGGTCGAGATGTGCACGCCAACGGCGTCGGCGATGTCCTGCATCTTCATCGGCCGCATGTGCTGCACGCCGTGCCGCAGGAAGCCTTCTTGGCGGCGGACCACTTCACCGGCGATGCGTTCGATCGTGTTCTGCCGTTGGTGCACGGCCTCGATGAACCACTTCGCCGCTTCGATCTTGCGGCGCAGATACTCGTAGATCTTCGGGTCGGTCTTGGCCTCCTTGAGCATCTCGCGGTAGCGAGGCGACAAGGAGAGCTCGGGGATCGAGCCGCGCAGCGAGCGCACTTCGTACTTGCCGTCGTTCTCGAGCACGACGACGTCGGGGACGACGCCGGACGACTCGTCCTGGTCGAATGCGCTGGCCGGGCTCGGGTCGCACGCGTGGCGCAGGTAGTCGATGCTCTCCTTGATCTCGTCGAGCGTCGCGCCGGTCTCCTTCGCGATCTTCGGCAGCTTGTTGCGCGCGACGTCGTCGAGGTGGTCGGCGACGAGTTGCCGCGTCAGCGGCCGGACGTAGCCGAGGCGGTCGAGCTGCATGAGCAGCCGGTCGCGAAGGTCCTTCGCCGCCACGCCGCACGGCTCCATGCCACGGACGACCTCGATCGCTTCTTCGGCGAGCGGGATCGGAACGAGCAGTTGCTGCGCGATCTGCTCTGCGGTGTCCGCGAGCTTCGCGTCCGAGTCGAGCGAGTAGATGACGTGCTCGACGACGTGCAGCAACTCGGGGTCGAGGTCGAGCATTCGCGCCTGCGACATCAGGTGCTCGGGCAGCGAGATGCCGTGGCCGGGCGTGTTGTTGAGCGCCGCCTGCTTCTTGTCCTCGTCGTCCGCGGCGCCGCCGCCGGAACTGTGGGACGTGCCCCGCGTGCCGGGTCCCATGCGCTGCTCGAGCTGGTCCAGCTGCTCGCTGAACTCGCGCTGGAGCCGTTCTTCGAGGGCGGGCTTCTGCTCGGGTTGCTGCGCGCTCTCCTGCGGGTCTTCCTTGAGCTCCAGGAAGACGTTCTCCTGCAGTTCCTGCTCGATCTGGTCCTTCAGCTCCAGCAGCGGCGTCTGCAGGATCTGCATGGCCTGGATCATCTGCGGCGACTGCATGAGTCGCTGTTCCGCTCGCAGACTCTGCGTCAGGCCTAGGCGCATGGAAGCCACGGTGGGACTAGTAGTTCGGATCCAAGGAGTCACGCTCTTGCGCCGCGCAGAGTTGCGTTGGGCACAGGAGTTGCCGGCGAAGTATAGGTCGGCTTCGGACCGGAAGCAGGATGCCGGGCGAAGTTCTTCGGCGACTCGAACGATCGATGCGCGCGCGCCGGGCAAGCGCGCAAACGCTCGCGCACTGGCGCGAGCGATCGGTGCGATGCCGCGGGCGCTTCGGTCGCGCCCGGATCAGACCGACGGGCGGCGCGTCAGGTGCTCGATCATGTCGAGCTTGGTGATCAAACCGAGAACATGGCGATCGTTGTCGCACACGAGAGCCACTTCGCCGCGTTCGAAGATGCGCGGCAGTTCCGAGGCTGGAGCGTGCGGCGCGATGGTGCTGACCCTGCGCACCATGACTTCGGCGAGGCGCGTCTTGCCCGTTGCCTTGCCTTCGACGAGCGAACGCAGCGCGTCCGACTCGGTGAGGATGCCGGCGAGCGCGCCGCGATCCGTCACCGGAACCTGCGAGAAGCCCCGCGACTTGAACAGCAGGATCGCCTTCTCGAGTTCGTCGCTGACGTCGAGCGTCGTGACGTCGCGCTTCGGCATCGTGCGCAGCAGTTCTTCGATCGTGCCGATCGCCCAGTCTTCCTCGAGGAAGCCGTTCTCGCGCATCCAGCGGTCGTCGACGAACTTCGTGAGGTAGTTGCGGATCGAGTCCGAG
>CAZEQF010000109.1:0-3117 GCA_964514315.1 uncultured Singulisphaera sp.
CGACTGGCTCGACGCGCATCCCGACATCAAGAAGAACACGATCGTCGTCTACAGCTCGGACCAAGGGTTCTTCCTCGGCGAGCACGGCTACTACGACAAGCGGTGGATGTACGAAGAGTGCTTCCGCATGCCGCTCGTGATGCGTTGGCCGGGGCGCATCGGCAAAGGCGTCGAGGTCGCACAGCTGACGCAGAACATCGACTTCGCACCGACCTTCCTCGAGCTCGCTGGCGTTGCGATCCCGCCGTCGATGCACGGCAAGAGCATGCTGCCGTTGCTCGACGGCCGCGGCGCTGACGGCTGGCGCGACGCGGTCTACTACCACTACTACGAATCGCAGGCGACGCACCGCGTGCCCGCGCACTACGGCGTGCGCACCGCGCGCCACAAGCTGATCCGCTACTACGAGCCGCACGTCGACGGATGGGAACTGTTCGACCTGCAGCAGGACCCCGACGAGCTGCGCAACCTCGCCGACGATCCCGCGTCGCGCGACGTGCGGAAGCAGCTCGAGCAACGTCTCGTCGAACTGCGCCTCGAATACGGCGACACGACCGGCGACCTCGCCGCAGGCGCATTCCCGCGCACGGCGGGGCTCGCACGGATCCAGCGCGCAGGCGATGGCTACCGCGTGTGGGCCAACGCGCAGGGCGGCTTCGCGATGCGCGCCTGCGCGAAGCCGGACGCGCGCACGTTCTCGACGACGATGCGCCCGATGCAAGGGCGGCCGCAGCAGAACGGCTTCGTCGCGCTCGGCTCGAACGTCCTGGACGGGCGCGAAGGCCCGGCCAGGATCGTCGAGGCCGAAGGCGCGCGCCTGTTCGTCGGCGTCGCGTTCGCGCGCAAGCGGCTCCTGATCCTCGCCGGCGACGCGCGCACCGAACTCGCGTCGGTCCCGGTCGAGTGGAGCGGCGACGGCGAGGCCGAGGTCGTGGTGACGATCGATGCACCGACGCGCACGGTCCGCGCGAACGCGCTCGGCGCGACCGCGACCGCTCCGCTGCCTGGCACGTGGCGCGAAGTCGCGCTCGTCGGCTACGGTGCGAGCAACGCCGAGACCGAGTTCTCCGAACTCCGCATCGAATGAACCTGAACGCGACCGCCCGCAGTTCCTCGTCCCCCTTCCGCGCCGCCATCGTTGCCGCGTTCGCCGTGCTCGCAGCATGCGCGTCCACGGATCCCGTGCCCGCAAGCCTCGCGCAGGCGCGCGGCACGTGGCAGCTCGACGCGACCGTTCCGCAAGGCGGCCGCATCCCGACGTTGACGATCCAGGAAGACGGCGGCGTGCACGGCAACGGCGGCGTGAACCAATACTCGGCGACCGTCGACGTGCGCGCGATGGAGCAAGGGCTCTGGCGCATGACGCCGCCGCGTTCGACGCGCATGGCCGGCCCGCAGGAAGCGATGGCGCTGGAGCAGTCGATGCTCACCGCGCTGCGCGAAGCGGAAGCGGCGCAGCTGCAGCAAGGACGCCTCTGCCTGCTGCGCCAAGGCCGCGTGCTCCTGCGCTTCGTGCGCCCGTCGTTCTGAGTTCGGGCGCGAAGGCGCGCCGAGCCTGACGCGAGCAAGACGCGCATTGCGTGCCGCGCGGCGAACGCTCGCCTCGAGGCGCGCCGACGCCGATCAGATCATGCGCTCGGGCGCGAGCAGTTCCTTCACGCGCGCCGTGTAGAGGCCGCGTCCCTTCAGCACGTCCGCGACGCTCTTGCCGGTCTTGAGCGCTTCGGCCGCGACCTGCGTCGACAGTTCGTAGCCGATCTCCGGAACGAGCGCGGTGACGATGCCGATGCTGTTCTCGACGTAGGCGCGGCACTGCGCCTCGTTGGCGACGATGCCTTCGACGCAGTTGTGGCGCAGCGTGACGACCGCGTTGGCGAGGATCTTGATCGACTCGAGGATGCACGCCGCGATGACGGGCTCCATCACGTTGAGTTGCAGCTGCCCCGCTTCGGCAGCCATCGTCACGGCGAGGTCGTTGCCGATCACGCGGTAGGCGACCTGGTTGACGACCTCGGGGATCACCGGATTGACCTTGCCCGGCATGATCGAGGAGCCGGGCTGCCGCGGCGGCAGCTGGATCTCGGCGAGCCCCGCGCGCGGGCCCGACGACAGCAGGCGAAGGTCGTTGCAGACCTTCGACAGCTTGACCGCGAGGCTCTTGAGCGCGGACGAGAACATCACGAACGCCTGCGTGTCCTGCGTCGCCTCGATGAGGTTCTCGGCGAGCGAAACAGGCAATCCGGTGATCGTGCCAAGGTGCGCGATCGCGCGGTCGCGGTAGCCGTGCGGCGTGTTGAGCCCGGTGCCGATCGCGGTGCCGCCGATGTTGAGGATGCACAGGTCGCGC
Organism: uncultured Singulisphaera sp.; assembly: GCA_964514315.1. GTDB lineage: Bacteria > Planctomycetota > UBA1135 > UBA1135 > UBA2386 > SXPK01. The sequence goes on from CAZEQF010000109.1 coordinate 2,348, forward strand.
TTCGTGCGTTCGAGCGAAGCCAGCTCCTGGCGAAGGCTCGCCGCGAACGCGCCGAACTCCTGGCCGAGCGTCATCGGCACTGCATCCTGCAGCTGCGTGCGCCCCATCTTGACGATGTGCGCGAACGACTTCGCCTTCGCTTCGATCGCCGCGACCAGTTCGTTGACCGCCGTGACGAGCGACTCGCTGCCGAGCGCCATCGCGAGCTTCAACGCGCTCGGATAGACGTCGTTGGTCGACTGCGAGCAGTTGACGTGGTTGTTCGGGTGCAGGCGCTCGTAGTCGCCCTTCTCGCAACCGAGCAGCTCGAGCGCGCGGTTGGCGATCACCTCGTTCGCGTTCATGTTCGTCGAGGTGCCGGCGCCGCCCTGGATCACGTCGACGACGAAGTAGTCGTGCAGCTTGCCGGCGATCAGCTCGTCGCACGCGGCGGCGATCGCGTTGGTGCGCTCGTCGTCGAGCGCCTTGCAGTCGCGGTTGGCGAACGCGCACGCCTTCTTGACCATCGCGAGCGCGCGGACGAGGTGCGGGTAGGCGTTGAGGCGCACGCCGCAGATGTCGAAGTTGACGAGCGCGCGCACCGTCTGCAGGCCGAAGTAGGCCTCCTGCTGCACGGGCCCGTCGCCGAGCAGGTCGTGCTCCATGCGCGTCTTGCCCGTCGAGTAGGCGTGCGTCACGCCGCTCGTGCGGAACAACAGCTGGTCGACGCGCGACACGACTTCGTTGAGCAAGCTCGACAGCATGCGCTTCTCGAGCGCGAGGTCGCCGTT
>CAZEQF010000109.1:3217-10976 GCA_964514315.1 uncultured Singulisphaera sp.
GGCGCGCGCAGCGCGCCACTCGCGCGAAGCGTATGGGCCGGATGCTCTCCTGCCCTTCGGGTCTGCGCCCTAGCTTCGTCGCGGCAACATCGACAACTTTTCGCGCCTGCGGCGCGAAAAGTTGGAGCGGGTGAAGAGATTCGAACTCTCGACATTCACGTTGGCAACGTGACGCTCTACCACTGAGCTACACCCGCGCCGATCTGACGAAGAACACTACCACGAGTTTTCGGTGTGCGTTTTTGAGGCGCGCACCGTTGACCCCGCGGTCAGGGGCGGACACTAGTAGAAATCTGAGCCGTGGAAGTCAAGAGCGCACAAGCACGAGTTTCCCGAACTGACGACGCCATGGCGTCCAAGGGCCTTTCCCTGGGCGGAGCGCAGTCGTTCCCAGAGCTGCTGGACCGCCACGTGCGCACGCACGGGGAGCGCGTCTTCCTGCCGCGCCGCCGGGCGCGCGTGGTCGAGCCGGTGACCTTCCGCAAGCTGCTGCAGGACGCCGAACTGGTCGCCGCCGGCCTGCTGGCGCTCGGCATCGCGCGCGGCGACCGCATCGGCATCCTCGCCGACAACCGCTGCGAGTGGCTGCTCGCGGACCTGGGCTCGGTCTGGATCGGCGCGGTCGACGTCCCGCGCGGCTGCGACACCACCCCGCACGAGATGGAGTTCATCCTGCGGCACTCGGGCGCGCGCGCAGTGTTCTGCGACGACGACCGGCTCGCCGCCGCGGTGCTGCAGCGCAAAGCCTCGCTGCCTTTGCTCGAGCACGTGATCGTGATGGCGCAGCGCAGCGGGACCGATGGCGCGACGTCGATGCACGACCTGATGGAGAAGGGTCGCGCGCTGCTGCGCGAGCAGCCGCGCGCGGTCGCGGACGCAGGCGCCGCGGTGCAGTCCACGGACCTGCTCACCATCGTCTACACGAGCGGCACGACCGCCGACCCGAAGGGCGTGATGCTGACGCACGGCAACGTGATCGCCAACATCCAGGCCGTCACCGAAGTGCTCGACATCCGCCACACGGACTCGTTCCTGTCCGTGCTGCCCGCGTGGCACATGTACGAGCGCATCATGGACTACCTCGCGCTCGCGGCCGGCGGCCAGCTGGTCTACACGGACCGCCGCCACATCAAGGAAGACCTGCTGCAGGTCGAACCGACGGTGTTCGCGGCCGTGCCCCGCATCTGGGAGACGATCCACGACGGCATCATCGCCGCCGCGATCAAGATGGAAGGCGTGAAGGGCAAGCTGTTCCGCAAGCTGCTCTGGCTGTGCCGCGAGAAGGGCGGCGGCCGCGCAACGCTGTGGCACCGCATCCAGCTGCTGCTGCTGTCGCCGCTGCAGAAGCGCATGCGCGCGATCACGGGCGGTCGCCTTCGCCTCGCGGTCAGCGGCGGCGGCTCGCTGCCGCGGCACGTCGACGAGACGATGCTCGGCATCGGCTTGCCGTTGCTGAACGGCTACGGCCTCACGGAGACGAGCCCCGTCGCATCCGTTCGCCTGCCGCAGCGCAACTGCGCGGGCACGATCGGACCGCCGCTGCCCGGCACCGAGATCGTCGCGCGCGGAGCCGACGGCCGCGTGCTCGGGCCCAACGAGACCGGCGTGCTGTGGATCCGCGGCCCGCAGGTCATGCGCGGCTACTACCAGAACCCCGGCAAGACGGCCGAAGTGCTGGAGCCGAACGGTTGGTTCAACAGCGGCGACCTCGGCCACGTCGACGCACAGGGCCGCGTGTGGATCACCGGCCGCGCGAAGGACACGATCGTGCTCGCCGGCGGCGAGAACGTCGAACCCGAGCCGATCGAGACCGCGCTCAAGACTTCGCCGCTGATCGAGCAGATCGTCTGCCTCGGCCAGGACCAGAAGGCGGTCGGCGCGCTCGTCGTGCCGTCGTTCGACATCCTGGAGCAGCGCGTGCCGCGCCCACAGTGGGACGAGCGCCACGGCCTGCTCGCAGGCCGCGCAGTGCACGACCTGCTGCGCAAGGAGATCGACCGGTTGCTGACGCGCGAAGCGGGCTTCCGTGCGTGCGATCGCATCGGCTCGTTCCGCGTGCTCGTCGAGCCACTGACGATCGAGAACGGCTGCCTCACGCCGACCCTGAAGGTGCGGCGCCACGTCGTCGCACAACGCTACGAGCAGGCGATCGCGACGATGTTCTCGCCGCAGTGACAGGTCACGACGACCTGCTGCGCATCGAGTGACGCCTCGCGTCAGCCTGCTGGCGGATCGAATCGACCGTCACGCAGGCGCGATCGGCAACGGACGGGGCAACGCGCGCGGCGCGTCAGCTGCGGCGAGCGGCGACAACTGCGCGAGACAGCGCTGCAGCCACGCGATCGCGCGCTCGCAAGCGTGCTCCACCGACGCAGCGTGCGCGAGTTGCGCAGCCAGCGCGCTCGCGAGCGCGCAGCCCGTTCCGTGAACCGGCCCCACCGGCAATCGCGCATGCGCGAATCGCCGCGTCGCGCCGTTCGCGAACAACGTGTCGACGAGTTCCTCGCCGTCGCCGTGCCCGCCCTTCACGAGCACGCTGTCGCAGCCGTCCTGCAACAGCGCGTCGGCGCCGCCGCGCGCGGCCACGGCGGCGAGCTCGGGCAGGTTGGGCGTGAACACGCGCGCGCGCGGCGCGAGCACGTGCCGATACGCCTCGGCGACGGAGCGACCCGCGTCGTAGCCGCCAGCCGTCGCGGACAACACCGGATCGACGACGAGCGGAACTTCAGGGCACGCGCGCGACAGCCACTCCGCCACACGCTCCACCATCGCCGCGGATCCCAGCAGTCCGGTCTTCACCGCCAGCACGCCGCCGTCGTCGACGGCCGCGCGGATCTGGTCGCGCACGAGCGATGCATCGACGCATTCGACCTTCTGCATGCCGCGCCGGTTCTGCACCGTGAGCGCCGCAGCGACCGGCAGCGCGTCGCAACCGTGCGCGAGCAACGTGCGCGCGTCGGCGGTGATGCCGGCGCCGCCCGACGGGTCGAGTCCGCCGATCACGAGGACGCGAGGCGGCGCTGCGCGGTCCTTGCTGCCGAACGGGAGAACGGCGGCCGCGCCGCTCATTCGTCCTCGTCGCCGAGACCCGTCGCGTTGGCGCCCTTCACGCCGACGCTCTTCAGGATGTTGCGTTCAAGGCGACGCTCGAGGCGACGCAACGTGCGCGTGTCGCCGCACGGCAACTGGATCGAGCCGCCGGCGACCGAGCCGTGGCCGCCGAACGTGCCCTTCTCGCCCTTCATCGCGTAGCTGATGAGCTGCCACGCGTCGCCGCCGAGCTCGGTGCGCACCGACACGTAGTAGCTGCAGCCGACGAGACCGCCGCAGAACACGGCGCGGATGCCTTCCATGCGCATCAGCAGGTCCGCGACCTCGGCGACCATCTCGGCGCTGCCGATCTGGCCGAGCGAGCACAGCGCGACGTGCTGGTAGCGGCGCACCTTGCGCAGCGCGTCCTTCAGCGTCTGGAAGTACGCGGCCGGCAGTTGCGGGCGCGTGATCTGCACGAGCTTCTCGCGATCGACGTACGGGAACAGGAAGTCGTAGGCGCGCAGGTCGACTTCGCTGACGTTGCGCGAGAGGTTGGCCGTGTCGGTCTTGATGCCGTAGGTCAGCGCGGTCGCCACTTCGCGGCTCGGCACGAAGTTGGCCTCGCGGAAGTAGGTCGCCACGAGCGAGCTCGTCGCGCCGACATCGAGGCGCACGTCGCGGAACGGCTCGGACCCGGCGCGCAGGCCCTGCTCCCCCATGTGGTGGTCGATCACGATGTCGACCTTGAGGCCCGGCGGCACGATCGTGTGGCCGAAGCCCGGTTGCGTGTCGACGAGCGCGACGCAGTCGAAGTCCTCGGGCCGGATCTGGTCCAGCGGCGTCATGTCGATGCCGAGCCGGTTGACCATCTCCTGGTTCTCGGCGCGCAGGATGCGGCCGCTCAGCGCGAACTGGCTCTCGACCTGGCTCGCGACCGACGCGAAGTAGCGCAGGCCCATGCCGCTGCCCAACGAGTCCGGGTCGGGGTTGTTGTGCGTCAGCACCAGCAACCGCCGCTTGCCGCGAAGCAGCGCGAGCAGGCTCTCGGTGCGGCCGAGGGGCTGCCGCGGGCGTTGCTGGGCGCTCGTGAGGGACATGGGGTAGGTGTGGATCGACGGACGGAGGCGGGATCCTACAGGCCGAACTTGTCGAGGCATGCCCCCATGCCGGGAAGCTCACCCGGCGGAATCGCCGGATCGAGTTCGAGGCACGCGGAAGCGCCCTTGCCAAGGGGCCTCAGATAGGACGCGAGCAAGCCATAGTCCACCACGCCCGCTCCCGGCGGGAGGTAGAGGCCCTCCTGCCGCGCGTCGCCGAGGTTGCAGCCGCGGCAGCGCGAACCAAATGCTTCGAGCCACGCGCCCTGCGGCTCTGCGAGGACCTGCTCGCGCCGAGCGCACACGGCCGCGTCGTGCCAGTAGCCGAGACGCAGGTTGGCGAGGTCCTCGTAGATCATCTGCAAGGCGTCGAGGCTTGCGACCGCGAGCATGCTGCGGCTCTGCGTCAGGCAGAACGTGACCTCGGGATGTGCGCGCACGAGCCCGTGCAGGTTGCGGCAGACGCGGTCGAGCGCGACGGGCAACGACGCCTTGCGCCGCGCTTCGAGCGCTTGCGCGCGTTCCTTGGTCCAGTCGTAGCTCGCGTCGCCGAGGTCCTCGCGCTCGATCTCGCCCATCAGCGGCACGATCCCCGGCTCGAGGATCACGCAACGCGACTCGACCGTGGCCGCGAGCGCGCACGCAGCCGCGACCGAGGATTGCGCCACGCGCACTTCGCCGTCGCGCGCCGATGCGAGGCCCGCGGTGTTGGGCCGCTCGGACAGGATGGAGCTGCAGCGCACCGCCGGGAACTCGATCGGGTAGTCGCTCGCATGCTGCGCGAGCGCGGCGAACGGGATCTGCCGCGGCGACGGCGACGGCACGAGGCCGGCGAAGCGCGCCTCGCACAGCCAGCGCAGCATGCGCACGGGGTCGCTCGGGCCGTGCACGGACGCCCATGCGGCGCCGAGGAATCGCTGCGATGACATGTCGCGCCATTCTGGAGAGCCGCAAGCGGCGAGGCAACGGCAGGATCGCGGCGACTGCTATCCTTCGGGCCCCATGCGCTGCCTCCTCGCCTGCTCGCTCGCGCCCCTGCTGATCGCGTTGCTCGGTTGCTCGCCGCTCCGTGCGCAAGCCGCGAGCGAAGTCGATCCTGTGGGACCGGCGCTGGAGCGACTCGAGAAGGGCCTTCAACGAGCCGAGCAACTCGCGCAGAAGATCGAGAAGAAGCGCGAGGAAGAAGGGCGAAGCGCGCTCGAGGCGAAGGACCTTCGCCGGCAACGCGACGAAGCGGTCGCGCGCGCGCAAACCGACGCAGCCCGCATCGAACGCGTGGAACGACAACTCGAAGACCAGCGCAAGGCGCACGGCAAGGCGCTCGCCGACATGCAGAAGCAACTCGACGAGTTGCGCGCGTCGCTGCAGGCGCGAGCAGAGAACGCCGAGCGGGAACGCGACGAGGCGCGCGAGCAGTCTGCAGAACTCGCCAAGGCGCAGCGTCGGCTTCTCGATGCCGTTCGCGCGCACCGCGAGGCGGTCGCGGCGCTCGTCCGCCAGCTGCGCAACTCGCAGTCGGCAGATGCCGGCGCGAGCGACTCGCAAGCAGCCCCCGCGACCCCGCGCGCGAAGTGATGCGGGGCCCGTCGCCGCGCGCGCAACGTCCACGCGACGCCGCACGGTGACCCCAGCTCAGTCCGCGAACTGCTGCAGCAGTTCCTGCAGCTCCTGCACGGCGCGCATGTAGAGCGAGCGCACCGTCACTTCCTTGGTGTAGCCCAGCTCGTCGAGCATCTCCGCGTAGGCCTTGCCCTGGAACATGCGCAGCTCGATCACGCGGCGGTGCTTGTCGCTGAGCTTCTGCATCGCGGCGAGCATCGAGCGGCTCAGTTCGTCGTAGCGGACGAACACGCTCGGTCGCAGCGAACGTTCGTCGGCGAAGTGCTCGCGCCCGCCGTCTTCGTCGAAGTCGCCGAGATGGCGGACCTTGCCCTTGCCTCGCTTGTCGGCGCGGGCGCGGCGCCAGATGTCGAGCAGCTTGCGCTTCGCGACCATCCTGACCCAGCCCGAGAACGACGCGCCTTCTTCGTCCACCTTGAACTCGCCGATGTCCTTGCAGATCTGCATCAGCACGTCCTGCGCGAGATCGTCGAGGCTCTTGTCGGGCGGCAGGTTCTCGCCGCGCATCGCGTCCTCGATCCACTTCTGCATCTTCGCGTGCAGGTTGTTCCAGTGGACGTCGACGTCGACCTCGTCCTGCACCTGCTTCACGTGGTGCAGCGTGCTCGACAACGGCGGCTTCTTTGCGGGCTCGTCTTTGCGCTCGCTCATGGGCGCGGCAGTGTAGCGCGTCGGCTGCGCGAATCGCGGAAGCCCCGCACTGGAGGCTTGAGACGTCCTGCCCGACTCCTACGTTGACGCAGAATGGCAGCGGCACCGCGCATCGGCATCGTCGACATGGGCAGCAACGCGATCCGCATGCTGATCGCGGAGGCGTCGCCCGAAGGCACCACCATCCTGGAGAGCCACCGGCTCTCCGTGCGGCTCGGCCGCGACGTGTTCTCGTCGGGCCAGGTCCCGGCAGCGACGATCTCCAGCGTCGTCGACGCGTTCCGCAGGTTCCGCACCACGTGCGACCGCATGAACGTCGCGCAGGTCCGCGCGATCGCGACGTCCGCCGTCCGCGAAGCGCGCAACCGCGACGTGCTCGTCGACCGCGTTCGCGAAGCGTCCGGCATCGACATCGAAGTGATCTCCGGCACGCAGGAGGCCTACTTGCTCGCGCGCGCCGCGGCGACCAAGCTCGACCTGCGACGCGGCCGCTCCGTGCTCGTCGACGTCGGCGGCGGCAGCGTCGAGGTCGTGGTCGTCGAGGACGGCCAGGTCGTCGAGGCCGACAGCTACCGGCTCGGCGCGCTGCGGCTGCTGTCGATGCTGCCGGATCCGGGCGCCACGGGCGACACGTTCGTCGACCTGCTGCAGCGCCACCTGCGCGGCCTCGAACGGCGCATCGGCGGACACTTCTCGTCGGGCCGCGTCGATCGCTACGTCGCCGTCGGCGGCAACATCGAGAGCCTGTGCGACCTCACCGGCGCGCAATCGCAGCAGAACGGCGTCGACTCGTGCCGGCTCGATGCGGCGCGCGACGAAGTGATGAAGCTCGCAGAACTCACCTACGAGGAGCGCGTCGAGAAGCGCGGCCTCAAGCCCGACCGCGCCGACACGATCGTGCCCGCGGGCGTCGTCTACGTGCGCATCGGCGAGCTCGCCGGCTGCAGCCACGTGCTCGTTCCGCGCGTCGGCATCAAGGACGGCTTGCTCGCGGAGATCGCCGAAGGCCACCTCGACGCGTTCGCGCCCGAGCAACACGTCGACACCGTGCTGTCCGCATGCCGCGCGCTCGGCCGCAGGTTCCACTACGAATCGGAGCACGCGGAGACCGTGCTCGAACTGTCGCGCCAGCTGTTCGACCAACTGCAGCGGCTGCACGGCCTCGATGCGCACGCGCGCGTGCTGCTCGAAGCCGCTGCGCTGCTGCACGACATCGGCATCGCCGTCAACAACGACGGCCACCACAAGCACTCGCAGTACCTCATCGAGTCGAGCGACATCGTCGGCCTCGGCGACGACGAACGCCGCATCGTCGCGTTGCTCGCGCGCTACCACCGCCGCGCGCCGCCCAACCGCGA
>CAZEQF010000110.1:0-10942 GCA_964514315.1 uncultured Singulisphaera sp.
TCGGTGAGGATCCCGATGATGTTGTGGAAGTAGCACGTCGATCGAAGGCCGCCGTTCCACCATCCCGAGTAGGGCGCTCCGCTGCGCGAGATCACGCCGGGCTTCCGTTCGCTCGCGAAGCGCCGGTTCATCGACGATGCGATCCAGTCGATGCCACGCATGACCGCGGGGTCCGCGCTGTAGTTGAACGGATCGCGGAACGGCGGCGTGAAGAGGATCGTGCCCTGCGGCGCGGACTGATGATGGTTGTAGACGATCTGCGGACGCCAGTCGGTGAAGAACACGCGGCTCACCGCGCGCGTCTCCTCCATGTTGCACGCGTAGAAGTCGCGGTTGTTGTCGTGGCCGAGGAACCGCTGGTAGAGGATCGGGATGTCGATCGAGCCGGTCGCCGCGTAGGCGTTCGCAACCAACTCGAGCCCGTCCGGGTTCACGGGGCACGCGAGCAGCACGACCTCGTCGAGGATGCGGCGGACCTCGACGTCGTCGCGCGACGCCATCTGCCACACGAGTTCGATGATGTTCTGCCCGGCGATCGTCTCGGTCGAATGCAGGCCAGCGTCGATCCACACGACCGCGCGCCCCTTCTCGACCATCGCCTCGGCCTCCGCTTCCTCGACGCGCGCGCCGCACAACGCCGTCGAGATCGTGCGAAGCTCCTCGAGCCGCGCGTGGTTGTCGGGCGACGTGATCACCGCCATCGTCAGGCGACGGCCATAGCTCGTCGTGCCGATGTCGACGAGCTTGACGCGATCGCTCGCCGCGTCGACCGCCTCGAAGTAGCGGAGCAGGTTCGTGTGGTTGCAGAGCTTGTAGTCCGCTCCGACTTCGTGGCCGAGGAACTGCACCGGGCTCGGCACCTGCGCGAGCGCGGCTGCGCATGACAACGCAAGCAACGACAACGGCGAGACGAATCGCAAGAGGGCGGGGATCCGCATGGGCGCTGATCCTACTGCGGCGCGCGCAACGTCCGCGCGCGGCGGTCTCGCATCCCCGCGATCAGGGCACGAGCACGAGCTTGCCCATCGCTTCGCGCGACTCGAGCAGTCGATGCGCTTCGCCGACCTGCGCCAGCGGCAGCGAACGATCGAGCACGGCGCGGAAACGGCCCTGGTCGAACATGCGCAGGATCGTCCGCAGGTCGCCCTTCTGCCCCATCGTGCTGCCGAGGATCGACAGGTTCTTGAAGAACACCTGGTGCAGCGAGACCTGGACGGAACCGCCAGTCGTAGCGCCGCACGTGACCACGCGGCCGCCGCGCGCGAGACACTTCACCGAGCCGTCGAACGTCGCCTGCCCGACGTGCTCGAACACGACGTCGACGCCGGCCTTGCCCGTCAAAGCGCGCACCTCGGCAGCGAAGTCCTTCGCCTTGTAGTCGATCACGTGATGCGCGCCGAGTGCTTCGACTCGCGCGCACTTCTCGGGCCCGCCTGCGGTCGCGATCACGCGCGCGCCGAGCGCGTTCGCGATCTGCACCGCCGCGCTGCCGACGCCCGACAGCCCGGCATGCACGAGCACCGTCTCGCCCGCGCGCAGTTCCGCACGGCGCACGAGCATGTTCCACGCGGTCTGGAACACGAGGCAGATGCTCGCGCCTTCTTCAGCCGACAACGCGCGCGGCTTCGGCGCGATGTTCGCCGCAGGCACCACCGCATATTCCGCGCACAGTCCGTCGCCGCTCTCGCCGAGGATGTGGTAGTGGCGGCACAGGTTGTCCTGCCCGAGCTGGCACGCCTCGCACACGCCGCACGAAACGCCGGGCAACACGACGACCGCGTCGCCTTCCTTGCAGTTCGTGACGCCTTGCCCGAGCGCGTCGACGACACCGCAGCCATCGCTGCTCGGGATCTGCGGCAGCGGGAACGTGTGGCCCGGCACGCCACGCCGAACCCACGTGTCGAGATGGTTGAGCCCGATCGCCGCGAGCTTCACGCGGACCTGGCCCGGACCCGGAGTCGGGATCGGCCGCTCTTCGAGCCGCAGCTTGTCGAACCCGCCGTGCTCGCGCACGACGACGCAGCGCATGGACGTCATCGCGGCGCAAGCTACACCGCGGACACGCGCGCCGGAAACGACGCGGGGCACGAGCGCCGTGCGCCCGTGCCCCGCGTGGAGTGCGAGTGGGAGTCGGTCAGCGGCTCACTTGCCGCCGTCCTTGCCGCCTTCCTCGCCGCCGCCCTGCTGCTCCATCTGCTTCTTCGCCTGCTCGATGCGCTTCTTGATGCCGACGAGCTGCTTGCCCATCTGCGAATCCGGCGCGAGCTCGCGAGCCGCGTCGACGAGCTTGAGCGCGCCGGCGAAGTCCTGCTTGCTCTCGATCAGGACGATGGCGCGATAGAACGTCGCCATCTGCTCGATGTCCTTGTTGCCCTTCCACTTCTCCAGGGCTTCGACCATCGCTGCATCGACACCTTCCCAATCGCCGCCCTGCGCGAGTTCGTTGAACTTCGCCTCGAGGTCGGTCTTCGCGAGCTTGGCCTCGAACTTGGCCTTGAGGCCGGCCTTGCCGTCCGCGTCGAGGCTCATCACCTCGTCCATCTCCGCGCGGTAGTGCGCGAGGACCATCTCGTCGTTGTTGAGCGCTTCGAGCGCCGACGCCAGGTGCTTGGCGCGCTCGATGCCCTTCGCGTCCTTGGCCTTCGCCATGTGCTCGTCACGCGCGGCCTTGCCCTTGCTGAGCTCGGCAACGTGCTCGAGGTACTTCGCGCCGCCACCAGCCTGATAGCCCGTCTGCGCGAACGGCTTGCCCGCGGCGTCCATCAGGAAGATCGTCGGGAAGCCCTGGACCTTGTACTGCTCCTGGAGCTTCTCGTTCTGCGCCTTGATCTCCTCGGTGACCAGCGACTGGTCCTGCGGGAAGTCGAGCTTGACCAGCACGTAGCCCTTCACGATCTCCTTCTGGAAATCGGCTTCGGCGAAGACCTCCTTGTCGAGGCGCTTGCACCACACGCACCAGTCGGAGCCGGTGAAGTCCACGAGCAGGTTCTTGCCCTCCTTCTCCGCCTTCGCCTTGGCATCGGCGAAGTTCTGCATCCACTCGGCCTCGGCGGCCGGGGCCTGGGTCTCGACCTTCTCGGCGCCCTTCACGGGCTCCTGCGCGGTCAGGAAGGAAACGCTGGCGAGCGCAGCGAACAACACGGACGGGCGAAAGACGTTCATGGATCCTCTCGTGGAAATCGGGGCGGGCAGATTACGAAGGGCGCGAGAGAGCGGCGCACGGAAACTGGCGTTTCCTCGGCGCGGACGCGGCCCCAGGACGGGACTCAACGGCCGCCGAGCGTCGCGCGCAGGAACCACGCGTGCTTCTCGAACGCCTGCACGGCCTGCGTGAGCAGATCGACCGCCTCCTCGTCGCCATTCTTGTCCGCCGCAACGCGCGCAGTGCGGGCGGACTCGAGGTAGACGCCGATGCGGGCAGCCAGCAGCTTCACGTGCTCCAGGTCGAGCGTCGTCTCCTGCGGATAGTCCGGCAGGCGCGAATGCGCGGCGACGTGGCGCGCCGTGCCGACGGCGAGTCCACCGAGCGTCACGATGCGCTCCGCGATCGCGTCGTTGTGCGCCGCGAGTTCGGCCGCGAGCGTGTCGAACAACGGGTGCAGCGACACGAAGTGCGGCCCCTTGATGTTCCAGTGCGCGACCTTGATCTGCGAGTGGAGGTCGATGCCGTCGGTCAACACGACAGCGAGCGCCTTGGCGATCGCGCCGCGGGCTTCGGGCGAGAGAGCGGTCGGGGAATCGTACATCGGGCAATCTCCTGGTCGTTCGGGTCGAGGTCGTGGGCGATGGAATGCGCGCGCGCTGTCGCGAGGCGACGCTCGCGCGCGCAGGTTCACGCAGGAACAGCGCTGCGCAGCATCGACGCTGTGGCGGCCGCGTTCACGGTGGCCGCGATGCGGATCGCGTCGTGGACTTGGGCCTCCGTCATGCCCGCTTCCAGCACGACGCGCTCGTGCGCCTGCACGCACATCTCGCAGCCGTTCACGGCGCTGACGGCGAGGCAGGCGAGTTCGAAGTCCGCCTTGTTCGTCTGCGGTTGCGCGAGTCGCTGCATGCGCAGACGCGCCGGCATCTGCTCGTAGACGGGCTTCTTCGCCATGTGGCGGAATCGGTAGTAGACGTTGTTCATCGCCATCAACGCCACCGCGGCCTGCGCGTCCGCGACCACTGCGGCGGTCGCATGCGGGCCTCCCGCAGCAACGACGGCCTGCGCCAGCGCCGCGTCGCGCGCAGCGAACGCGGTCGCGAGCGCGACGAGGAACCGTTGTGGCTCCGTCAGCGACGACTGCGACAGCACCGACGTGAGGTTGAGCCGGATGTCCTTGGCGGCATCCGGAAACGTCGCGGCGAACTGCACGAGCGCGTCCATCACTTTGCCTCCAGGGTCTTCTCGCCCTTCTTCCAGTTGCACGGGCACATCTCGCCGGTCTGCAGCGCGTCGAGCGTTCGCAGCACTTCGTCGACGTTGCGGCCGACGTCGAGGTCGTGCGCCGACGCGAAGCGGATCACGCCCTGCGGATCGACCACGAACGTCGCGCGCAGCGGCACGCCTTCGTTCGGGTGCAGGATGCCGAGCGCCGCGCACAGCTCGCGCTTGACGTCGCCGAGCATCGGGAACGGCAGGTCCTTCAGGTCCGGGTGGTGGGTGCGCCACGCGAGGTGGACGAACTGCGAGTCGAGCGAGAGCCCGAGCACCTGCGCGTCGCGGTCGGCGAAGTCCGCGTTGCGGCGGCCGAACTCGGCGATCTCCGTCGGGCAGACGAAGGTGAAGTCGAGCGGCCATGCGAACAGGACGAGCCACTTGCCGGGGTAGCTCTGCTCGGTCAGGTCGGCGAATTCCTTGCCGGACTCACGGCTCACGCACGCCGGGACACGGAAGGCGGGAAGGCGATCTCCTACGGTCTTCATGGCTGGTTCTGAACTAAGTTTGGTATTGGACTCTGTCTAACTATGGATCACGGTGGAATGCGGCATGGATCAGGCTGGCTCAGGCGCGGCGACGCCCCCGGAGCACGACACTGTATTCCTGCACGTCGTAGCCGGGCAGTTCGGCGACGCGCTCGACGGTCAGAGCCTCCCACGGCACGTCATGGATGGCGCCCGACCCTTCGTCGAGAAAGTGGTGGTGCCGCTCCAGCTTCGGGTCGTAGACCGAGTAGCCGGGGGCCAGCACGAGTTCGCGCAGCAACCCCTTCTCTACGAACAGCTTGAGCGTGTTGTAGACGGTCGCGCGGGACACCACGGGCAGCATCTTCTTGACCTCGTCCCAGACCGCCTCGGCAGACGGGTGCGACTCGGTTGCCAGGACGAAGGCCGCGATCGCCACCCGTTGGGCGGACGGCCGGATGCCGTGGCGCAGGAGCTGGTCGACGATGGCGACGTGGGACATGCAGTTAGACTAAGTCTAACTATCGGCTGCGTCAAGTGCAGCCTGGAGGCTCCAAGTCCGCACCCATGGCCCGATCCGCAGGAGCAGCCCATGCGACGGAGGCGACGGGATCGCCCGCGCAGGCCCCGGGAGCCGAAGATCTGCCCGCACCACCGGCCTGCAACCTGCGGCCAGTGCTACGGCGAACTGCCGCGCACCACTTCCCATGGAACCCCCGTCGAGGACGGGCTAACAACTGCCCCCCGTGAACTCCCCCATCCGCCGCGTCTGGATCGAAGAAGGCTGCATCTCGTGCAAGGTCTGCGAGGACCTCGCACCGCAGGTGTTCCAGGTGGATGGCGACAACACCTGCATCGTCCGGCCCGAGGCGACGTCGCACTTCGCCGCGATGCAGGACGAGATCGAGCAGGCCGCGAAGGACTGCCCGGTCGAAGTCATCAAACTCGACGGCGGCGAAGCATGAACCTGGCGCCGGCAACCACCGCGATCGACACGCGCGCCACGATGCGCGCCTTGCGTTCGTTCGCGCTGCTGCTGCCGCTGAGCCTGCTGCCCCAAGACCCGGTGCGCACGAGCTTCGCCGTGCTCGCTGGCTTCGACTGGACCGCAGGCATGAAGTTGCCGGACGAAGTGACGAAGCTCGACAGCAAGAAGGTGCAGGTCGGCGGCTTCATGATGCGCGAGATCCCGGGCAGCGGCCCCGTCGCGCAGTTCTTGCTGATCAACGACGCATGCGGCTGCACGGGCACGCCGAAGATGAACGAGATCGTGTTCTGCTCGATGCCCGAGGGCACCACGACGGAGATCAAGAACGGCGTCGTCCAAGTGACAGGCACGCTCTACGTCGGCGAACAGAAGGAAGAAGACGAAGTCATCGCGATCTACGTGATGGACGTCGACACGATCCAATGACGCAACCTCTTGCCCGCGCTCCGCGCGCGCTGTTGGCCGCCTTGTTCTGCGCCTGGCTCGTCGGCGACGCGCCTGCGCAAGCCCCGAATGCCGACGCCGAGGACTGGAGCAAGCACGTCGAGAAGGCCTGCACGTCGCCGCGCTACGGCCTGCGTCTCGCCGCGGCCAAGAAGGTCGCACAAGGCGGCGACGCGGCGATCCCGGCGGTGCTCGCGTGGGCCGGGAAGAACGGCGTCAACTCGCTCCCGGTCGCGCTCGTCGAGGCGATCGCCGACAGCGGCGGCGACGGACCAATGCAGATCGATGCGCTGCACGCGTGGGCGCTCGACCGCGACTTCTACTGGCGCGCGCAGGCACTGCGCGGCCTCGCGCTGCGCGCGCGCAAGGACGAGGCGCTGCGAACGAAGTTCGCGCCGGTGTTCGCGCAGTTCGTCGAGGACCCGGCCTGGCTGATGCGCACGTTCGCGCGCTGGATGTCCTTAGACACGAAGCAAGACTTCGACGTCGAGACAGCACAGGGCCAAGTCGTCCGCACGCCCGAGGCGGATCCGCGCGCGCGCACGAAGCTCGCGGCGCTGCGCGGCGACGCGCGCGAACTGTTCGCCGCGCTCGGCGACACGCGCACGTTCCTCGGCGACGCCTGGGGCAAGCGGCGCGCAGCCGAGGCGATCGCAACGCTGAAGACGCTGCTCGGGACCGATGGCGGGTATCGCGTCGACGACAGTGCGGTCGGCGCATCGCTGCCCGATGCTGCAAAAGCAGGCTCGCTCGCGGGCGCCGAGGCGGACAACGCCGTTGCGCTCGCGCGCCTCGCCGATGCGATCGCGCAACGCGATGGCGGCGGCAATCCTGAGTTCGCGCGCATCGGCGACCCGAAGCTGACGTTCCTCGGCGGCATCGAGATCCTCTCGTGCAAGAACGGCGACTTCTTCCTGCGCTGGACCGCCGACGGCCTCGTCGAGGGCGGGACGACGCCGGATTGTCCGACTTCGCTGCAGATCGCGCCCGCCGCGTGGCAACCGCTGTTGCAGATCGCGGCAACCGCGTCGCTGCCGCCCCAGAACGGCGTCGTGGTCTGCGACAAGGTGCGCATCCAACTCCGACCGGATCTGGCGCAAGCTGCCGTGGCTCCTGCGTCGTTGCCGGAGCCGATCGCAGAGTGGCTCAAGCAACTGGCCGCTGCGATCGAAGAATCAGGACAATTGTCCCTCGCTGACGCCCTTCGTCAGCGTCTCGGGCAGTTCGTCATGCCTGCAAAGCAGGCTCGCTGATCAGGAGTCGGACTCATCCATGTGTGGCATCATCGCCGTGCTGCGGCGCAGGTCGCGTCGTAGCCCGCCCGCTGTCGCGGTCCTCGAGCAGGCCGTCGCCATCGCCACGCATTCGATCGATGCGGGCTTTGCGCGCGAGCAACTCGACGAAGCCGCAGACGCGCTCGCGAAGCTCGACGTCGAACTGCGATCGGTCCCCGGGCTGCTCTGCATGCTCGCGCATCCGACGCAAACGGACGCAGCCAAGACGAAGCTGCAGTCGCTGCACGAACGGATCGCCGCATTCGAGAGCACGCTCGACCAGGACGCTGCGGCCTCCGCCGACGGCGAACTCGAACGCCGCAATGCAGCGCTCGTCCGCCTCAAGGACGCGTTGTGGTCCGTGTGGCAGGATCGCATCCCCCACGCCGAAGCCGTGCGCGAACTCGCTGGCGACGGCCAGATCGGCCCCGCCGCCGCAACTGTGTGGTCCAGCGTGCAGACTGCCTTGCGCGCGCTCGACCGGCTCGAAGTGCGCGGCCGCGATTCGGCCGGCGTCAGCATCCTGCTGACCGGCGTCGACGCCGCGTCGTCGCGCGTTCGCGCGATGGCCGAGGCACGCAGCAAGGACGCGTTGTTCGCGACGGGATCCGTGCGCGTCCACGACGGCGTCGTCGACCTCGTCTACAAGCACGCGGCCGAGATCGGCGAACTCGGCGACAACGTGCGCGCGCTGCGCGCCGCGATCCGCGGCGACGCGCTGCTCAAGGAACTGCTGCGCAACGACTCCGTCGAAGCGCTCGTGCTCGGCCACACGCGCTGGGCCAGCGTCGGCGTCATCAGCCAGCCCAACACGCATCCGCTGAACAGCGAGGAGACGCCGCTTCGTGCCGCGCCCTACTGCCTTGGCGTGCTCAACGGCGACGTCGACAACCACGTCGAACTCGTGAAGGAACACGGGCTCGGCATCGCGCCGGAGATCACGACGGACGCGAAGGTGATCCCGACGCTCGTCGCGCAACACATGCAAGGCGGCGCGAAGCTCGCAGACGCGTTCCGACGCACGGTCGCGACGTTCGAGGGATCGGTCGCGACCGCGGCGGCTGCGGCGACCGAACCGCATCGGCTCGCGCTGTCGCTGCGCGGCTCCGGCCAGGCGCTCTACGTCGGCCTCGCCGAAGACGCGTTCGTCGTCGCGAGCGAGCCCTATGGCGTGATCGAGGAGTGCCCGCGCTACCTGCGCATGGACGGCGAGACGCCGGGCAATGCGAGCAATCCGAACGGCAGCCGCGGCCAGGTCGTCGTGCTCGACCGCGCGCACGCAGGCGAAGTCGCCGGCATCGCGCGCGAAGCATTCGACGGCACGAAGCTGCAGGTCGAGGACAAGCAACTCGTGAAGGCCGCGGTGACGACGCGCGACATCGATCGCGCGGGCTATCCGCACTTCCTGCTCAAGGAGATCCGGCAGGCGCCGTCGTCGATGCAGAAGACGCTGCGCGGACGCATCGTGCGCCACGGAGGCAAGCTGCGCGCGAGCCTTCCGCCCGCATCGCTGCCCGACTCCGTCGCGGACTCGCTGCGCGCCCGTCGCTTCTCGCGCGTGCTCGTGATCGGCCAAGGCACCGCGGCCGTCGCCGGCCAGGCCGTCGCAGCGGCGATGACGGAGACGCTCGCTCCCGCAAAGCTCGAAGTGCGCGCGCTGCCCGCCACCGAGCTCTCGGGCTTCGGGCTCACCGACGACATGCGCGACACGTTGATCGTCGCGATCTCGCAATCGGGCACGACCACGGACACCAACCGCACCGTCGACCTCGCGCGCCAGCGCGGCGCCGTCGTGCTCGCGATCGTCAACCGCCGCGGCAGCGACCTCTGCGACAAGGCGGACGGCGTCGTCTTCACCAGCGACGGACGCGACATCGAGATGAGCGTCGCGAGCACCAAGGCCTTCTACGCGCAATGCGCGGCGGGCTGGGTCCTCGCGCTCGCGCTCGCGCGCGCCGCGGGCGTCGCCGACGACAGCAAGGAAGACTCGTTGCTGCGTTCGCTGCAGGCGCTCCCAGAAGCGATGCGCGACGTGTTGCAGCAAGACGCTGCGATCGAAGCGCTCGCGCGCGCGCACGCGCCGCAGCGTCGCCACTGGGCGCTCGTCGGCAACGGGCTCAACAAGATCGCGGCCGCCGAGGTGCGCATCAAGCTGAGCGAGCTCTGCTACAAGTCGATCGCCTGCGACGCGACCGAGGACAAGAAGCACATCGACCTCTCGTCGGAGCCGATGATCCTCGTGTGCGCGGCAGGCCTCACAGGCTCCACCGCCGACGACGTCGCCAAGGAAGTCGCGATCTACCGCGCGCACAAGGCGGCGCCGATCGTCGTCGCCACGCGCGGCGAGACGCGCTTTGCGTCGGCGTGCGGCGTCGTGCACGTTCCGGCCGCGCATCCGTCGCTCGCATTCGTGCTGTCGACGATGGCGGGCCACCTGTTCGGCTACCGCGCGGCGCTCGCGATCGACGCGCTCGCGTTGCCGTTGCGCAAGGCGCGCGGCGCGATCGAAGAGGTCGCGTCCAAGCCCGAACTGCGCAAGGACCCGCTGCGCAGCCTGCAGCAGCGCCTGCTGCCGCACTGGATCGACTTCCGCAAGGACCTGTTGCTCGGCCGCTACGACGGCGCGCTCGAGGCGAAGACCGCTGCGCGGCTCACTTCGCTGTGCAACTACGCGCTGGGCCTCATGCCGCTCGATTCGTTCGCGGTCGAGTTCGGCCAACCGGGCGCGCCCGGCGTCGTCATCGACACGCTGACCGAAGAGCTCACTGGCGCCATCGACGAACTCACGCGCCCGGTCGACGCGATCAAGCACCAGGCCAAGACGGTCACCGTCGGCATCTCGCGCTCCGACGAAGCGCTGCTCACCGCGCCGCTGGTGCGCGCGGCGATCGCCGCCGGCGCATCGCGCGAACGCCTCGTCTACCGCGACCTTCGCGCGCTCGCCGCACTCGACGGCGCCGTCGTCGAGACGCTCGGCTCGACGCGCTATCGCATCGAGGGCGACGTCGAATCGGGCAACGCGACGATCCACGTCATCGAGCAGAAGGGCATCGCGCTGCAGCTGCGTTCGCGCACCAACGCGGACTCGCGACTGCGCGGCACCAAGCACCTCGTCGCGATGGAGAAGCAGTGCCTCGTCGCGAAGGGCCGCAGCGACGACCGCACGGTGATCCTCGTCCCCGAGGTCGACCAGAACCGCACTGTCGGCATCACGCTGCTGCACGTGCGCTTCACCGATCGACTGCAAGCAGGCGCGATGCGTTCCGTGCTCTCCAGCTACCGCAACCGCTTCGCCGCGCTCGCCGACTCCGTCACCGAGACCGAGCCGACGTTCGACGAATCGCTGCTC
>CAZEQF010000111.1:0-10876 GCA_964514315.1 uncultured Singulisphaera sp.
GTCGAGACGGCGATGACGAAGCTGCACCTTCCTGCCGGCGACAAGATGGTCAACGCGTGCTCCGGTGGCGAACGCCGCCGCGTCGCGTTGTGCCGCACGCTGCTGGAACACCCGGACCTCCTGCTGCTCGACGAACCGACCAACCACTTGGACGTCGAGACCGTGCGTTGGCTCGAAGAGACGCTCAAGGAGTACAAGGGAACGGTCGTCGTCATCACGCACGATCGCTTCTTCCTCGACAACGTCGTCGGCTGGATGCTCGAAGTCTGGCACGGCCGCGCGATCCCCTACCAGGGCAACTACTCCGAGTACCTGATCCAGCGCAGCAAGCGCATGGAAGCGCAGGAGACGGCCGAGGCACGCCGTGCGAAGTTCCTCGAGCGCGAGCTCGAGTGGATTCGCATGAACCCGAAGGCGCGCACGACCAAGAACAAGGCGCGCCTCAAGAACTACGACAAGATGCTCGAGACCGAAGTCGAGGAGCGCGACGACACGGTCGAACTGCACATCCCCGCGGGCAAGCGCCTCGGCGACACGGTCGTGCGTTTCGAGAAGGTCGACTACTCGTACGACGGCGTGAACAAGGTCGTCGACAACCTCTCGTTCGAGATGGCGCCGGGCGACATCCTCGGCATCGTCGGCCCGAACGGCACCGGCAAGACGACGTGCCTCAAGCTCATCACGGGCAGGCTGCAGCCGCAGAGCGGCCGCGTCGTGATCGGCCAGACGGTCGAGTTGTGCCACGTCGACCAGGAGCGCGAGTCGCTCGATCCGGCAAAGAGCGTCTGGCAGGAGATCAGCGAAGGCCAGGACATCATCAAGCTGGGCAAGCTCGAGGTGAACAGCCGCAGCTACGTGGCGAAGTTCAACTTCACCGGCCAGGACCAGCAGCAACTCGTCGGTTCGTTGTCCGGCGGTCAACGCAATCGCGTCCAGCTCGCCAAGATGCTGCGCCGCGGCGGCAACCTGATCCTCCTCGACGAGCCGACCAACGACCTCGACCTCGACACGTTGCGCGTGCTCGAAGAAGCGATCCAGGAGTTCCCCGGCTGCATGGTGGTGGTCTCGCACGATCGCTACTTCCTGGACCGCATCTGCACCAAGATCCTCGACCTTGCCAACTACGAGGCAGGCAAGTACCTCGACAGCCTGTGATCGAGCGGCTGGCCCAGCGGAAGTCCGCTGGGCCGGCGACGGAAACTCCCGCTGTCGGCTTGCTCCGCGTTGCGCTGCGCGGTGTCGTGATCGCCTCACACCTCAGTCCAAGGCGATCCATCCGATGCGCATTCCATTCGCTCCCATGCTCGCTGTCGCGTTCGCCGCGACGGCCGTAGCCCAAGACAAGGTCACGCTCGACAACGGCGACGTCCTGACCGGCAAGGTCAAGACGATGGCCGACGGCAAGTTGACGGTGAACTCCCCGGCACTCGGCGACGTCGTCGTCCCGATGGCCAACGTCAAGAACCTCCAGACCGGCGAAGAGGTGCAGCTGCGCACCACGACTGGCGACCTGATCCGTCGTCGCATCGCCGGCATCGACAGCGGCACGATGCGCTTCGAAGGCCAGGGCACGGAGCTCGTCTCCAACCTGGATTCGATCAACCCGCCGGAGAAGAAGGACGCCGAGTGGACCGGCGCGCTCAAGCTGGGCGCCGGCATGATCAGCGGCAACACCGAACGTCGCAGCGCGAGCGGCGCGTTCGACGCCGAACTGCGTCGCACCGACGACCGAATCACTGCCGACGCGCAGTGGGACTACGCGCAGGACCAGAATCGCACGACGCGAGAATGGAACCTGACGCAGCGCCGCACGGGCGGTGGCCTCAAGTACGACCGGTTCGTCACGGAGACGACCTACGTGCTCGCCACGACGCGCGTGTTGGGCGACACGCTCGCGGACATCGACCTTCGGTGGACGGCTGGTGTCGGTTACGGCTTGCAGCTGATCGACAGCGAAGCCACCAAGTTCGCGGTCGAAGCAGGTATCTCCTACCTGACCGAGAGCTACCGGTCGGGCGCCGAGAGCAACGACTACGTCGCTGCGCGCGTCGCCTACAAGCTGCGCCACACGGTCAACGAGCGCACGAGCCTCATCCATGGCGTCGAAGCGTTCCCGAGCACCGAGAACAGCGACGACGTCTACTTCCAGTCGACGACCGAGATGCGCACGAGCCTGACCGAGAGCATGATCGGTTCGATCGCGTGGATCTGGGACTACGACAACACGCCGGCGCCGACGCGCGAGCGCAGCGACCACCGCGTGCTGTTGACGGTCGGCTGGACGTTCTGATCCGGCGCGCGCGGCGCGCAGGCTGCGCCGTAGCACAACCGAGTCTTCATGCGGTGGCTGCATCGCTTCCATGCGTTGCAGTTGCCGCCTGACACGCAGCGTCGTCTTGCAGGGGCGCGCGTTCACACGGCGCGAACGCTTGCGACGCATTGCGTCATGCGTCGGCGGGATCCTCGATCTTCGCTGCCGCCGCCCGCGCTGTCGGGCGCGCGATCCGCGCCTCGGTCACCAATCGGTGGGATAGAGCCGGTTGTCGCCCATCGGGCCGAACCAGCCCGAGTTGCGCGCGCGGCCGCGACCGAAGAGACGCGGCTCCATGTCGATGCGGAACACGACTTCGTCGAGGAACGGGTCGTAGCTCATGCCGACGAGCAGCGCCCAGTCGTGGTCGTCCCGACGCAAGCCCGCGTAGTAGGTGAGCACGTCGTCGCGCTCGAGGTCGTACATCACGTTGCCCTGCACGTCCCAGTTGCCGAGCAGGTTGGTCTTGGCGCCGATGCCTGCGGCACCGTCGACGACGCGGTCGGTGCGGTAGTCGAGGCTCCAGTCGAGCCCCGCGATGCGACCGATCATCAGTTCGGCGTCGAGCGTTCGCAGTCCGGTATCCCAGTCGTGGTCGCCGTAGAGGCCGAACGCAAGGTCGTCGGTGGGCCACCACGCCGGCTCGGGCCGCACGAGGAAGTCGTAGTAGAGGAGGCCGATGCCGTCGTCGTAGTCCCCGAGCCCGTCGGTCCGCGTGCGATCCGGCCAGAAGTCCTGCGCGAGGTCGAGGAACACGACGTCCTCGGTCTTGGACGGACGGTTCTCGACGGCGCGCGTGCGCTGCACGAGGTTGCGCAGTTCGAAGCGAACGAGGTTCTGCTCGGACAGGCTGTCGACGTCGTCGACCTTGCCGGTGATGTCGGGATCGAAGACCTCGTACTGCGTCGGGTCGCCGCTCACGTGCATGCGATCCATCACCGTGACGATCGGCGACACGACGTGGCGCAGCGCTTGTTCGCGGCCGTGATCGTCGAGCCAGTTCCACGTGCGCGAGAAGCGCGAGCCCGCGCGCACGCCTGCCGTCGTCGCCCAGCGGTCCGAAGAATCGCCGAGCGCGTCTTCGTCGTAGTGCGTCAGCCGGCTCTGCGCGAACGGGCGCAGCGTCACCGGGCCGACGTGGAACGGCGCCGAGAGTTCGAGGATCTGGTCCGCGCGCGTCTTGGCGTCTTCGCTTGCCGTGAGCGGCGAACCACGGTTGACCGCGAGCCTGCGTTGGCCGACTTCCGTCTCGGCGTCGAGCACGATCGGCGTCTCCCACGGCGTCTCCGCGATGGGCTGCGACAGCCATTGCAGCGTCGCGACGGGAAGCTCTTCGGTGAACGAGTCCGCGAGCGAACGATCGTCGCGATACGAGAAGTCGTCCGCCTGGAAGCGCCCCGTCATCGTGACGAGCACGTTGTCCCATGCGTGGTGCAGATACGCGCTGCTCTCCGGGACTTCGCGGCTGCGGTAGTCGTTGCGATAGAACTCGCTGTAGACCGCTGCGTCGCCAGCCGTGAACGCCTGCACGTCGAGGTTCGTGCGTTCGCCGAGGAACACGCGGTTCTCGGTGCGCATCAACGTGCGTTCGCGATCGTCGATCGTCGATCCGTCGAGGTTGTCCGTGATCTCGCGACGGTTGGGACCTTCGTCCTCCATCCAGAAGCCTTCGGTCTTGCCCTGGTAGAGACCCTTCGCGCCGTAGTCGACGTCGCCGCGCACCGGGAAGCCGCGGCTCTCGATCCAACCGAGGCCGAGGTTCCATTCGCCGCGGAACTCGTGCGCCGGCCGTCCGGTCAGCCATTCGTGCACCGAGCCGCCGACGCCTTGGTAGGGCATGCCGAGTTCGACTTCGGTGCGCACGCCGTCGACGCCGGAGTATCCGAAGCGCACTCCGCGGATCGGCAGGCCGCTCTGCTCGGCGCTGAAGAAGTGCGCGCTCGGCAACGGCAGCAACGGGACGCCGCCGACCACGAGCGTGTTGCCGCGGCTCCACACCTCGAACTGGCCTTCGCGTTCGACGAGCTCCAGCTCGCCGCTCGCGATCGCCGCATGCGGCTCGGCTGCCTCGCAGCTCGTCAGCGTGAGGTCGCGTCCGACCCAGCGCGCGCCTTGCTTCTCCAGCTTCTTGCCGCGCACGACGAACGTCGTCGCAGGGCCGCCCTTGCCGTCGTCCTGACGCCAGCGCAGCTCCGCATCCTCGACGACGATCCGGTCGTCGAGCGGCGAGATCCACATGCGCTCGCACTTCGCGACGAGCACACCCTGGCGGAACACTTCGACGCCGCCCTCGAAGTAGAGGAACCGCGGCGCTTCGTAGGCGAGCTCGCCCGGCGGCAGCTCGATCTTGGTCCCGCTGCCCATTGCGCCGAGCAATCGTGCGGCGCGCTTGTGCAGCAACTCGGTCGACATCGCGCGGCGCGGCTTGGGCTCCTTCGGTTCGCGCGTCGGCAGGTCCTGGCCGCTGCGGCTGCCTTGCACGAGCTTCTGCACGGCCGCGCGGTCGGACAGCAAGAGGCCGTTCTGGCCGCGGACTTCCATGTCGAGCGTCGGCCAACGGAAGCGGAAGCCGCCGAAGCCATACGTCTCCCAGAAGTCGTCTTGCGGGCCGCTGCTGCCGAACGCGAAGTCGAACGTGAACAGCGGCTTCGCTTCCGGCGCGGAGGCGGGAGGCGGCGAGACGGCAGGATCCTGTGCGTGCAGCGACGCCGCGGCGACGAGAGCCGCGATGCAGGCAAGGTCGATTCGCTTCGTTCTCGTCACTTGACGTTGGCCTTCTTGTCTTGCTGCAGGCGTCCGAAGTAGCTGCGCACGGTGTAGGTCGCGTAGTTCGCTTCGATGCGTTCCGCGACGTAGCTCTGGCCGTCGCCGAATCGCACTTCTGCTCCCTTCGCATCCTCCGCGATGCAGCGTTGCCAACGAAGGTCGAGTTCGACCTTCTCGCTCTTCGCGTAGAGGTCGCGCCAGCGCACCGTCACGCCGCCGGCCGCATCGACCGACAACAGCTCACCGGTGTCCTTGTGGCGTCGCATCGAGAGCTGCGCAGCATCGACGTTCATGCCGTTCGGATCCGGCGTCTGGTCGTCGAGCAGGCTGTGCGCGTGCACGGGGCCGAAGAACTTCACCGACTCGCGCAATGCCTCGATCTCGCCGTTGCACTCGCCTTGCAGCCAGCCGAGCGAGCCGCTGTCGCTGCGGAACTGGAGGCTCGGCGGCACGACGCGGTCGTCGTGCGAGTAGGTCGTCAGCATCGAGATGCGTTCGCCGTCGGCTTCCGCGAAGCGGATGCGGGCGCCCTTCGCGATCAGCGTCGGGGCTTCGCCTTCGTAGCGGACGAGCGTCGCGAGCGAAGAGTCCTTCACGTCGCCTTCGATCTGCAGCGAGCGCGTGCCCGGGCGCGCGAGCAACGACGCAGCCTCCATGTGCATGCGGCCCTTGCCCTCTTCTTCGAGGTCGGCGGACACGTTCGTCTCCGCGTGGATCCACGGCTCGCGCATCGGCGCGGTGACGGCCTCGAACGCGCCTGCGGGGAGCGGGAAGAGCCGTCGCAGCTCGCTCTCCGCTCCGACCGCGAACGGCATCGCGCGGATGCGCGAGGCGACTGCGGTCACGCGGCCCTTGGGCCCGCCCTTGCGCATCGGCGCCGCGGCGTCGATGCGCGCGCGTTCGCCGAAGGCCTCGGTGGCCACGAGCATCGCCGTGCGCTCCGTCGTGCGGTGCACGTCGATGCACGGCGCGGACATCGTGCCGTCGGCCCCGTCGGTGACGCCGTCGTACCGCAACGTCGCGGGGGTCCCGCGCGGGCCGGTCAGGCGCCAATGCGTCGTGGACATCTGCTCCATGCGATGCGCCTTCGCGAACAGCGGATTGCCGCCGCGCGCGGTCTCGAGCTCCGTTGCAGGTCCTTCGGCCACGAAGGCGAGCATCTCGCCGTCGCGCAGCGTCGCGTCGATGGACTTCGCGTTGCGGAGCTGGCCGAACTTGTCGTTGCCTTCGCCCGCGTTGCTCGCCGTGAGCGTGCCCTTGTCGCTGCGCAACGCGGCGATCGCAGTGCCGTCCTTCTTCATCGCGATGCGCGCGGCGCCGTCGCCCGTGAGCCGCAGTTCGCCGCGGCGGACGTCGAATCGCTGCGCTGCCGCAGGATCGTCCGCGCCGATGCGGAGGTTGTCGCCGTGCTGCGTGCGCGCGAGGAAGAAGCCGGAGTCGCCGGTCGCCTCGACGAGGTCCTTCCCTTCGCCGTAGACGATGCGCACGTTGCCGAACGCGCGCGACGCGAGCGCATCGGGATCCGATGGATCTTGCGGCCGGAACACGTGCATGCCGGTGTCGGTGCGCAGCGACACGCCGTCCTTCGCATCGACCTCCGCAGGCCCTTCGAAGACGACGATCTCCATGCGCGACAGCGCGCCGAGCGCGATCGGGCCGAAGCCGAATGCGCGATGCGCGCCGGCAACCGCAGCAGACGCGAGGTGCAGGTGGATCGGATGCTGCGAACGGAAGCTTGCGCCGCCGTCGCGTTGCGTCAGCGCCGATTGGCCGCCGTCGGCCGTCAGGGTCGCGAGTTGCCCCGCCGGGCCGGGCAGCACCGTGATGCGCGGGCTGTCGAGCTGGACGCCTTCGGTCGTCACGCGCGCAGGCTCGCCGAACAAGCGAAGGCTCGTCCACGCTAGCGACGAGCCCGACGAACCCTTCTCGCGGCGGCTGCGTTGCAAGAGTCCGCTGAGCCGTCGGCCGGTGACGAGCAGCGATCCGCCGATCTGGCTTCCGGCGCGCGATCCTTGGCGAAGGTCCGCGGAGACGTCGTCCGACAAGGTGATCGACGCGGCGCCGTTGCGCAGTCGTTCCTCGTAGACGAGCGATCCCTTCGCGCGCAGGGAGAGTCCCTGCATCACGACTTCGGGTTCCTTCAGGATGGTCAACTGCATCGCCGCGTCGCCGGCGTCGTTGTCGCGCGGCACGCGCGCGCGGAGGCCGCGGCCGCGCAACTCGCCGCTGCGTTCCCCGTCGACGACGACGGTGACGGGCTGGTTCTCGTCCGGCGTGTGCAGCGTGATCGCCTCGTCGCCGACGAGCGCGCGCACGAGTCCGAGCTCCAGGCGCACGGGCGGAAGGCTGCCGCCGGGAATGCTCGTGAGCCTCGCTTCTTCGAGTTCGATCTCGCGGTTCTCGCGCAGCTCGCGTTGCCGTTGGTCGTTGGCTTCGAGTTCGACGAGCGCGCGCGACGCGGTGAGGTCGGCGACGTGCTTGCCCTGGTCGAACAACTGCACGCGCAGGTCGATGAGTCGATGACGGCCGTCGGCTGCGGGAGCGCTGTCCTTGCAGTTCAGCTCGTAGATCTTCTGCCGGATCACGCCGCCGCCTTGGCGTGGCACGTCGCGATGGCGGTTCACGGTGAAGCCGCCGCTCAATCCGACTTGCGTGCCTTCCTGGTCGATGCGCACCGCGTCGCGCGCCACGGCGGGCTTCTGCGTCGGTTGCGGCTCACGAGGGGCCGTCTGCGCGGTCGGCTTGGTGGTCGCGTCCGGCTCCGCCGTCGCGAGCATCAGCGCGAACGCGCCGAGCGCGATCAGCAGCAAGAACGCGAGCACGCGTTTCACGCGAGGCCTCCGCGCTGGACGATGCCGTCCCAGAGGCCCTTCGCGCGCAGCATCACTTCGATGACTTCGCGCGCCGCGCCGAAGCCGCCTTGTGCGCTGGTCACGTAGTGCGCGAACGCGCGCACTTCCGTGGCGCCGTCGCCGACCGTTGCCGCGAACCCGACCTTGCGCATGACCGGCAGGTCGAGCAAGTCGTCGCCGACGTATGCAACCTGGTCGGCCGTGAGTTGCTGGCGCGCGAGGATCTCGCCGAACGCCTTCTCCTTGTCGCGACGATTGAGCTCCACTTCGTGCACGCCGAGTTGCTTGGCGCGCAGTTCCACGACGTGGCCGCCGCGACCGGACAAGAAGCCCGACAGATGGCCGCTGCGGTGCCAGTAGACCAGGCCCGCTGCATCGCGGCAGTGGAACGACTTGTACTCGCGTCCTTCCGGGTCGAAGTGGATGCGTCCGTCCGTGAGCACGCCGTCGACGTCGAGCAGCAGCATGCGGATGCGCTGCAACGCCTCGGGGCTCGGCAGTCGCGAGAAGTCCGGTCGCGGGGCGTCGCTCATCCGATCTTGAGGTCCAGCAGGTCCTGCACGTCGAGCAGTCCGATCAGCTTCTGCTGCGCGTCGACGACAGGCAGCTGGTCCACGGAGTACTGGCGCATGATGCCGAGCGCCTCGAGCGCGAAGGTCTCGTCGGAGATCCGCCGCGGGTTCTTGGTCATCACGTCGTCGATGCGCACCGCGCGCGGATCCGCGAGGCCGCGCTCGATGAGGCGGCGAAGGTCGCCGTCGGTGAAGAACCCGAGCAGCGCGCCGTCTGTCGCCGTGATCGAAGTCGCTCCCGGACGTCCCGGCGTGCGCGTCATTACCTCGATCGCGCCGAGCAACGTCGCTCCCGACAGCACGTTCGGGTTGCGGTCGCCGCGGCGCATCAGTTCGCCGACCTTCATGAGCTTGCGGCCGAGGTCGCCGCCAGGATGGAAGCGCGCGAACTCCTGCGGCCCGAAGTTGCGGCCTTCCTGCACGACGAGCGCGAGCGCGTCGCCGAGCGCCAGCATCGCGGTCGTCGACGCGCTGGGCGCGAGCCCGTGCGGGCCCGCTTCGTCGATCGCGCCGAGTTCGAGCACGATGTCGCTGTGGCGGCCCATCGTCGAATTGCGGCTCTGCGTCACGCTGACGATCGGCACGGCGGCCGACTTCACGTGCGGCAGCATGACGAGCAGTTCCTGCGTCTCGCCGGACTTCGAGAACGCGAGCAACACGTCGCCTTCGCCGAGGCGGCCGAGGTCGCCGTGGATGGCTTCCGCCGGGTGCAGGAAGATCGACGGCGTGCCCGTGGACGCGAGCGTCGCCGAGATCTTCTGCGCGATGATGCCCGCCTTGCCCATGCCCGCCGTCACGACGCGGCCCTTCCTCGCGAGAACGAGGTCGACGACGCGCGCGAAGTCGGGGCCGATGCGGTCCGCGACCTTTTGGACGGCGAGGGCTTCGTGCGCGATGATCTCGCGGGCGCGTTGGATCCTGGGGTCCATGGGGGGGCGAGAGTATCGCACCCGGCCCGCCGCCTTTCCGCCGTGGAGTTGCGAGCCTCCGGGCGCAGTCCGGCGCGGCGCTTCGGCGGGTTCTTCGGCCCGCGAATGCGCGCGAGAAACGCCCAGGCTTGCCAGTTCCCCCGCGCCCGTCCGTCTGCGAGCATGGGCCGACAGCCGTCGTGTCCTACCGCGTCCAACTTCCTGTCTTCTCCGGTCCGATGGACCTGCTCCTGCACCTCGTGCGGCAGCAGGAAGTGGACATCCACGAGATCTCGGTCGCGCCGATCCTCAACAACTACCTGAAGCACCTGGAGGTGCTGCGCAAGCTGGACCTCCACGACATCGGCGACTTCGTCGTGATGGCGAGCACGCTGATGGAGATCAAGTCGCGCGAGCTGCTGCCGACCGAGACCGTCGAACTCGAGGAGGAGCTCGATCCCAAGGACGACCTCATCCGTCGACTGCTCGAATACAAGCGCTACCGCGACCTCGCGCGCGAGCTCGATTCGCGCGCCGACCGCCGCAGCCGCCAGGCGCCGCTCGTCATGGCGATGCCCAAGGAGCTGCAGGAGACGGAGGAAGACGACCAGCTCGACATCGGCAACGTGCAGGTCTGGGACCTCACGTCCGCGTTCGCGAAGCTGCTCGACCAGATCGGCCAGCAGGCGACGATGGAGATCGAAGTCGACAAGCGCGACGTCGGTTTCTACACGCGGCGCCTGCTCACGCAGTTCAAGGAGAAGCGCGAGGTCGGGTTCCGCGAGATCTTCGACATGCGCGAAGGCCGCTACGGACTCATCGGGACGCTCATCGCGTTGCTCGAGATGATGAAGCAGGGTTACCTGCGCGCGCACCAGGAGCAGTGCTTCGGCGACATCCAGCTCGCCTACAAGGGCGGCGAAGAAGTCACCGCCGACCAGATCCTCGCGGGCATCAGCGCCGAGGAGGAGAAGCAGCGCCAGAAGGAAGCAGAAGAGGCGATGCGCAAGGCCGCGGGCGAAGGCAACGACATCGGCATCGGCGAGGTCGCGGACGAGGCGGCGGTCGAGGCGCAGATCGAAGAGCAGGTCGAAACGCCGGACGAAGGCGTCGACGTGGCGGTGAGCGAAGCAGCGGACGCAGAAGCAAGCGGCGAAGCGGCCGGCTGATCTGCGTCAGACGACGGCGTTGCGCCGTTTCGCTGCAATCGCTGCGAGGATCGCTTCCGCAGCGCGTTCGCGACAACCGTAGATCGCGCCGGTTGCCGCATGGCGCAACGCGTTGGCCTTCCACCTCGCGCGCGTCGATTCGTCGAGTCCGCGCAGCAGCGCGGCATCGAGCGCGCGCTGGTCGAAGGGATCCGCGAGCGCGATGCCCGCATCCGCCGCGATGACGTGCGACGCATAGCCACAGCGCGCCGGCCGGCCAGGATGGAGCCCCATTACGGCAGACGCGCCGGTTCGGTTT
>CAZEQF010000112.1:0-10211 GCA_964514315.1 uncultured Singulisphaera sp.
GAGACGCACAGCGGGGGAAGGCGATCTCGGATGGGGCACGCGAAAGCACAAGGACCAACGCGCGCGAGCCCCCACCACGATCAACGCGACGGACGCACACACCCTTCCATCAGGCAACGCAAGCGACGGCGCGCCGGACCTTCGCAATCACCAACCGATCCAACGCCGCAAGACCGGCAGCCACCCGCGCCCGCGCATGGACTGCGCGCGGTGCAATTCGAACCGATGACGCTCCGCCTCGACGTCCGCCGGCAAGGCTTGGCCCGCGCCCACCGGGCAACTGCGAACGACCCGGCACGCATCGGCGCACGGACCCTGCGCGCGTTCGTGGGCGCAACGGTCCTCGTCGACATGGCCATGGCCGTCGTGGACGTCGCCAGGGCAGGCAGAGAGACACGGCCGCGCACATTGGCAACACGGCTGGAAGCGCTCGGCGATCGAGGCGTCGGCAATCGGCCCGAACGGCCGACCCTCCACGAGCACGGCGGCCCCCACCAGCACGCGCGGACCAAACTGCGGATGCAGCAGCCGATGGATCACGGGCGACACGGTGCCGAGCCCGGCGGCTTCGCCGAGCGCCGAGAACCGCAGGCGACTCTGCAGCGGCTCCGCGAGCCGCGCGCGGTGGCCGTTCTTGCGCAGCAACTCCGCGAGTTCACGCGGCGCGTTCCATTGCGCGGGCGAAGGGCCGCCGCAGCCGAGCACGAGCACCGTGCCGCAGCCCGGCAACTCTCGCGCGCAGCGCAGTTCGTGCGGCTGGCCCGCGTCGAACCGTTCGGCATCGACGAGTCCGAAGAGGTCGAAGCCCGCCGCGCGGGCTCGTTCTTCGAGGTCTCGGAGCAGCGCTGCAGACATGAGCGAGTGCTTTTCGGCGGCGTCGTGCCCCGGCACAAGCCCCGCGCTTGACCCAGGCGGATCGGGCCGACTAGCGTGCGCCGACCCTGAGCGAGGGAAGTCCGGTGCGAATCCGGCGCTGTCCCGCAGCTGTCACCGGGGACGAACGTCCGCACGCCACTGTCGCAGCCATGTCGGCCGCGATGGGAAGGCAGGACTAGTAGGTCGATCCGGGGAGCCAGAACACCTCGTCAGGCCGCGGCCGCGAAAGCGACCGCTTCCGACCGCCTCGGCGCGAACGACGTCCGAAGCAGAACGACCTCCGCTGCCGCGCCCCGCACTGCCCGTTCTCGAGGCGTGTGGGAGGCGGTGTCGCGTCGTCCTGCCAAGACCATCGCCGGGACGGTCAACCGCAGACTCGGCGGCACGCCGCCGAGGAGTGTTCTCGATGGTCCGTTTCCTCTCCCGCACCTGCCGCAGCGCGCTCGCGCTCGGCCTCGCGATCGCGCTCTCGCCGGTCGCCTCCGCCCAAGCCACCGCGCAGGGCTACTCCGCGGCCTTCCAGTCGCTGCCCAGCTCGGCCAACAGCATCGCTGTCGTCGAAGACGGCGTCGCGTGGTTCGACGGCGTCTCGCTGCAATACGACGAACCCGGCCAGCCGACGCGTGCGTTGCTGACATTCCCGGCGTTCCGGTTCGGCTCGTTCACGTTGCCGATCGGCAACGGCGACCTGCTGTTCGCCGAGAGCAGCAACGGCCAGGTCTGGCGCGTGCCGATCGACCCGCTGCGCACGCCGCAGCTGCTGACCTCGATCCAGTTCGCCTACGACGCCGTGATGATCGGCACCGGCGTCGCCGTCGTGTCGGCCAAGACCGGCGGCTTCTCGTCCGCGCAGAACGACCTGCTCGCGGTCGATCTCGTCACCGGCGCGCAATCGACGGTCGGCATGCTGCCGGGCGCGTCGGGCCCGCTCGCGCTCACGCCCGAGCGAGAACTCGTCTACGCGACCGCGCCGCTGACGTTCCCGCCGCCGCCGCAGAGCGTCGAGATCCTTCGATGGAACGCGGCCCAGTGGTCGCTCGCGCTGAACGGCGGCCTTGTGCTGACGCGCGCCAACGCGCAGCTCGTGCTCGGCGGACTCGACTCCGCCGGCGATCTCGCGGTCGACGCCGACGACGACCTGTTCCTCGCCGACTACGGCAACGCGCGCGTGCTGGAGATCAACGACCACCACACGACGAAGGGCCTGTCGACGCTCGTCGACTACACGCTCGCGACGACGTCGCCTGCAGTGCTCGCGTTCCTGCCCGGCTCGACCCGCAACGCCGAGTTCGAACCGTTCGCGCACAGCGGCGCGGGCACGCTCTGCATCGTCGAGACGGACTACTTCACGACGACGCGCGCAGTGCGGCTGTCGACGGCGCCGGCGCCGCTCGCGCTGCTCGGCGGCGGCCACGGACCGGTCGCGCCGGGCGCGTTCACGCTCGTGCAGCAGGGCGCACCGCAAAACGGCGTATGCCTGTTTGCGATCGGATCGGTCGGCACCGGCACTCTGCTGCCGCTGCGCCTGCCCGGCTTCGAGCAGACGCTGCTGTGGGAAGCCGGCCTGCTCTACCCGATCGTCACGTCGCTCACGGGCGCCGATGCCATGGGCGCTTCGTCGCTGACGTTGCAGAACCCGGGCTTCCCGGGCGGCCTCTGGATCCACTGCCAGACCGCGTTCCTTACGGCGGACGGCAGCACGATCGGGGCGTCCAACGTGCAATCCGTCTCGTTGCAGTAACGCTTGTGGCTCGGCGGAGTGGGCGACCGCCTTGCAGAAGCGTTACAGCGGGCTCCTATGGGGAAACGCAGGGATGCTCTGTAATGGCGTGTTCCTCCAGCACCCAGCCCTGATGCCCAACCGCTCCTTGCTCCTCGCCCTGCTGGCCGCGTTCGTCGTGGCCGGCATCGCGCTCATGGCCCCCGGCCTCTTCGGCGCGGGCGAGGCGCCGGTCGTGCACTGGAACGCCAGCGACGAGATCGCGGTCGAAGCGCAGGCGGACACCGCCGACACCGCGGTCGCCGAGGCGTTCGGCGCCGATGCGCGCGAGCAGGTCGCGATCGGCGACGAACTCGGCGCCGAGGAACGCACCGAACTGCTGCTGCGCGGACGCGTGGTCAACCGCTTCCGCGCGCCCGTCCAAGACGCCAAGGTGTGGCTCGACTTCGGCCGCGGCGGCCAGCGCGGACGCGGGCAGGACCGGCGCGTGCCGGAGCCCGTGCGCACCGACGCCGACGGGCGGTTCGCGTTCCAGGGCCAGACGTTCCGCACGTTGCGCATCAACCTGCTCGTCGTGCACGGCAAGCACGCGCCGACGCAATTCGAACGCAACCTCGGCGAAGTCGGCAGCGAGCTGGACCTCGGCGAACTCGCGGTGAACGACGGCGGCGAGCTCCTGGGCCGCGTCGCCGACATGTCCGGCAACGGCATCCCGTTCGCCGAAGTGCGCCTGCAACCGGACGGCGACAACTGGATGCGTTTCCAGCGCGACCGCAGCGAGACGCTGCCTGCGCAGCAGACGGACGCGAACGGCTACTACCGCTTCGCCAACGTCGCGGCGGGCGACTGGCGCATCGCGGCGAGCGCGAAGCGCCACGAGAACGGCACGAGCGAGTCCGTCGACGCCGCCGAGAACCTTCGCACCGAAGTGCCGGACCTCGTGCTCGGCCCGGGCTTCGAACTCTCGGGCATCGTCATGGACCGCCTCGGCAAGCCGATCGCCGACGCCGAAGTGACTGCGCGCCCGCGCACGCAGAACAACCGCGGCGGCGGCCGCGGCGGTCGCGGCGGCCAGTTCGGCGGCGGCGGCAACGAGCAATCGACGCGCACGGACCAGGACGGCAGGTTCTTCCTCGAGCATCTGCCCGACGCGCTGCTCGACCTGTCGGCGCAGAAGAAGGGCTACCTCTCGGCATCGCTCGCGGAGCTCGATCCCGAGCAGACGCAGCCGCTCTACGTCACGCTCGAAGACGGCCTCGTGATCCGCGGCGTCGTCACCGACGCGCAGTCGACGAAGCCCGTCGAGCGCTTTGCCGTCACGGCGCAGTTCGTGCGCGCATTGCCGGTCGACGGCCAGACGGAGCAGGACATGCGTGCGCTGATGGCGCAGATGCGCGAGGGCAACCTCGACGAAGCAACGCGCAACCAGCTGCGCACGCGCATGGAGACGATGCGCCAGCAGATGCGCGGCAACGGCGGGCCGATGGCGTTCGGCGGCAATGACGCGCAAGGTCGCGGCGGACGCGGCGGGCGCGACGCACGGCCGGAACGTCACGCCGACGGCGCGTTCGCAGAGACGGGCCTGCAAGAAGGCGTCTACGCGGTGCGCATCGAATCCGACGCGCACGCGACGTTCCGCAGCGAAGAAGTCGAACTGCGCCTCGGCGCGCCTGCGCCGCAACTGCAGATCGCGCTGATCCGCGGCTTCACGGTGGCGGGCGTCGTGAAGGACGGCAACGGCAAGCCGCTCGCCAAGGTGCGCGTCGAACTGCAGCGCGCGGAGGAGCCGCAAGCGGCGACGCCTGCGCCCGCAGGCGCGAACGGCGCGCAACCAGGCGCCACGGCCGACGCAACGGCGCGCGGCGGACGTGGCGGACGCGGTGGTCGCGGCGACTTCCGCGGACGGCTCGACGCATGGCAAAGCGGGCCGCTGCCGCAAGCCACGACGAACGAGAAGGGCGAGTTCGCGATCGAGCACGCGCCGCAAGGGCGCTTCGTCGTGCAGGCGACGCTCCGCGCGCACGAAGACGCGAAGACGGAACCGTTCGCGCTCGCGGCCGACGTGTCCGGCATCGCGTTGTCGCTGCTGCGGCGCGGCAGCCTCTCTGGCCACATCCACGGCGCGACCAAGGCCGAGCTGGAGCAAGTCCGCGTGGTCGCGGCGCCCGTCGGCGACGGCGCGGACGTCGGCGCGTTGTTCCGCTCGGGCAACCTGTTCGCGTCGGTGTCGCCGGACGGCACCTACCGGTTCGAAGAACTGAAGGCCGGCGACTACGCGGTGCGCGCGTTCCTCGGCAGCTCGATGCGCGACCTCGTGGCGCAGTACCAACGCGGCGAGATGGTCGCAGACGTGCGCATCGAGAACGGCGAAGCCGCGATGCTCGACGTCGCGATCCTGCCGCCGCAAACGGGCACCGTGCGCGGTTCCGTGCTGCACAATGGCTCGCCGGCCGACGGCTTCCAGGTCACGCTGCAGCTGCAGTCCGAAGGCGGCGGCGAAGCCGCTCCGGCCGCTGGCGCATTCGGCGGCCGCGGCGGGCGCGGCATGGGCGGCATCGGCTTGCGCAACACCTACAACGCGCGCGTCGACAGCCAGGGCCGCTTCTCGATCGACGAAGTGCAGCCCGGGACCTACGCGCTGACCGTCAGCGCCTCGCGCCGTTCGGGCACGCTGCACAAGGAGACGGTCGTGCTCGCCGTGCAAGGCGCGGTCGACGTCGCGATCTCCGTGGCGACGTCCTCGATCGCAGGCGTCGTCGAGGCGACCGACGGCACGAAGCCCGAGGAGATCAGCGGCGCCGTGATGCTGCTGCCGGGCGCGACCGAGGTGCCCGCGGACTTCACGATGGGCGGACGCGGCGGCCCCGGCGGCGGCAACGACGCGCAGGGCTCGTTCCGCGCGCGCGTGCAGAACGGCGCGTTCGAGTTCGCGCAGGTGCCGCCGGGCAACTACCTCGCGGTCGTCAGCATCCGCGGCCGCGCTCGCACCTCGACGCAAGTCCAGGCGATCACCGGCCAGAAGGCGAGCGTGCGCGCGCCGCTCGGGGCCATCGACGCGAACGCCGCGACCAATGGCGCGCAGCGCCAGCCGGGCGCAGGCCAAGGCGCAACGCAACGCGGCGGCGCGCAGCAAGGCGGCCAGCCTGGCGCAGGACGCGGCGCGCGCGGAAACGCCAATGGCACGGGCCAGACCGGAACGCAGCAGCAAGGCCAAGGCGGCAACCGCCGCGGCGGCTAGCAGCCATTGCAGGCCGGCTGCGTCGCCGAGAACGCGGCAGCCGGATCGAGATCGAGGCGTGCGAACGGATTCGGATCCGTGGATTCGACGCGGCTCGCGCGATGCTGCGATCGGCCCGAAGGCAAGGATCGCAGGCAGCGTTCGTTCTGGAACGGACTGCGAGCTTCCGTCGCCTCTGCGCGCGCAACGGCGAATGCGCGACGCAGCTGCGCGCATCGTCCGCGCGCGGAGCGCGGACCTTCGCTCGCCCGACATGGCCGGCAACGCGAGCTGGCGCAGGGCGTATGCGAACCCGTTCGGGCTGCTAGACTGCGTGGCCGAGGTTCTTGCCATTCGCACCCTGCTGCAACTTCTGATCGCGCTCGTGCTCGCCGTGACGCTCGCCGTTGCGGGCTATGTCGCCGCCCTGTCGATGCGGCAGGAGCCGGTGCAAGCCGGCGCGGCCGCGAACCTGACGGCCTTGCAGCAACTGCCGGATCCGAAGCGGCTCGGACGTCGCCCGTCGTTCGTGCCGGCTGCGGCGCAACGCGACGCGTTCCCGCCGGAACTGCGCAGCCTCGAAGTCGTGGTTCGCGAACTTCCGCAGACGCTGCGCGCAGCAGCGGGCGTCGGCGTGTTCGACGCGCTCGACCACGAGGTCGCATGGCTGCCGCTGGCCGAAGCCACCGAACGCGACGGCGCGCTCGTGGTGCGCGCAACGGCTCCTGCAGGACGACTCCGGCTCGTCGTCGCCAGCGACTTCGCGACCTCGCGCAACAGCTATTGGACCAGCGTCGACTGGCCCGCGGATGCCGCGACGGACGCCGTTCCCGAACTGCGCGCCGCGGTGCAGGACGTGACCGTGCGGTGCAAGCGTGACGACCGCTCGATCGCGAGCGTGCTTCGCCTCAGGCGCCGCGGCGACGATCGCTGGCTGCCGCGCACTGCGTATCTGGCCGGCGAGTCCCCGGACCAGGATGGCGCGCTCAAGCTCCGTCTCGCCGCTGGCGAATACGAGCTGTCGCCGTGGGTCGAAGGCGCATTCGCGCCCGTCGTCGTCACGATCCCCGGGCCTTCCGAGATCGAAGCGCGCTTCGCGCAGTGACGCAGAGCCGATCGCGCCGCCGAGGAACGTCTGGCGCGCAGCATTCCCGCGGGCTGCGTTCTCGGACGGGCGCGAACGCCCTCAGCCTTCGAGCGACGTGATCGCGGGCTTCGGCCCTTCGGCTGCGAGCCGATACACGCGCCCGGACACCGGATGCGCCGCCGCGCGCGCCATCGTCTCAGCCTTCCGTTCGAGCGCCGCGAGATCCTGGCCTTCGTCGAGCGCGACCCACAGCACGTCGCGGTCCGGCATCGCAACGAGCACGTCTTCGCCCTTCGGCAGCAGCAGCACGCGCGCTGCGTCGTAGCCGTCGCCGGTCTGCAGCATCACGGGCGCGCCCGCGACGGCAGAAGGCAGCGAGTCCGCAACGCAGCGCTTCTGCAGGTTCTGCATCGCGAGCTGATGCACGTCGTCGACGGTGCGGCCCCAACGCTTGCAGTGCGCGCGGCACACGAACGTCATCGAGTGCGGATCGTCGATCACGTAGACGATCGCGAGGTCGTCGCCGAAGCGCCGATGCACGATCGCGGAGTCGCCGAAGCGGCCTTGCTGCTCGACCCACGCGAGGCTCTTCACCTGCGGCATGAGGTCGACGGCGACGCCGCCGAACTCGTGGTGGTCCAACCGATCGAGGCCGTCTTCGCCGATCTCCTCGAGCAACTGCGCGACCGACTGGGCGAAGCGATCCGGGAACGCCTCGTTGCGGCGGAACAGCTCGTGGAGCGACACCGGCGTCTCCTGGCCGCGCACGCGCAACAGGCCCGCGAACTGTCCCGGCAGCATGCCGAGGAACTCCACGCCGTCGTGCTGCGCGAGCTCTTGCTCGAAGCGGCGCAAGAACAGCTGGACCTCAGGGGCGAGCGCGGGCTCCCGCCTGCGCAGACGGTGGAACACCGCCGCGAGCAGCACGGCAAGGCCGCACCACAGCACCACCAGCCCGACTCCCATGCACGGCCCTATCGGCACGCGGCGGAGCGGCCCTCAACCGCCGTCGGCACATCGCGGGCGCTTGCGCGGGGCGCGCCTGAGCGGCCCACCGCAACGGCGGGTCGGCGCGGGATGCGGCCTGTGGCCCGTGGCGCGGCCTCTGGCCATGATCCGGGGATGCCTCGTCCGATCTACCTCGACAATGCAGCCACCACCCGCCCCACCGAGCGCGTGCTGGCAGCGATGCACGAAGCCCAGCGCGAACTGTTCGGCAACCCGAGCAGCAAGCACGCGTTCGGCAGCGGGCCCAAGAAGCGCCTCCACGACGCGCGCGAGTTCTTGCGCGGCACGCTCGGCGCGGCGGAGATCGTGTTCACTTCGGGCGGCAGCGAAGCGGACTGCCTCGGCATCGTCGGCGCTGCGTCGGTGCGTTCGCCGGGCCGCGTGCTGATGGCCGCGAGCGACCATCCGGCGATCCTCGAGACGACGGAACTGCTCTCGCGCATGCGCTGCCACGTGAGCGTGCTGCCGGTCACGCGCGACGGCGACGTGCACCCGGAGACGCTGTTCGACGCGCTCGGCGCCGACGTGCGCGTCGTGGCGCTCATGCACGGCCACAACGAGCTCGGCACGCTGTCCGACCTCGAAGAACTCATCGCGCTCGTGCGTCGCACGTCGCCGGAAGCGCACGTGCACGTCGACCTCGTGCAGACCTACGGCAAGATCCCGTTCGACCTCGATGCAATGGACGTCGACTCGGTCGCAGTGTCGGCGCACAAGTTCCACGGCCCGAAGGGCGCTGGCTTCCTCGCGTTGTCGAGCAAGGCGAAGATCGGCGCATTGATGCGCGCAGGCGGCCAGGAGAACGGCATGCGCGGCGGCACCGAGAACCTCGCTGGCGCGATCGGCACGATGATCGCGGCCGAGGACGCGTTGCTTCACCAACGCGGCGCAGCGGAGCGCATGGAGTCGATGTGCGCGCTCGTCGAGGACGCGGTGCGCGATGCGTTCCCCGACGCCGAACGGCTCGGCCATCCGCGCCGTCGCCTGCCGCACATCCTGTCGCTGCAGATCCCGGGCGTCGTCGGCGAGACGCTGATGCTGCGTTGCGACGCGCGCGGCGTCGCGTTCTCGACCGGCTCCGCATGCCACGGCCACACGGAACCAAAGCGCGATCCGAAGAAGCCCGACAACCACGTGCTCGCGGCGATCGGCATGGACCGTCAATCCGCGCGCGAAGTGATCCGCGTGTCGTTCTCGCGCGAGACGACGCGCGAAGAGGCGGAGATCGCGGCCGAAGTGATCGTCGAAGAAGCCGAGGCGCTGCTGCGCACGAGCCCTTCCGCAGGAGTCCGCCGATGACCGAGTTCGCAGCAGCGACGCCCGCGATGGCGCAGTACCTCGCGGCGAAGAAGAAGCACCCCGACGCGCTGCTCTTCTTCCGCATGGGCGACTTCTACGAGCTGTTCTTCGAGGACGCGAAGACGGCGAGCCGCGTGCTCGGCATCACGCTGACGAGCCGCAGCAAGGGCGAGTCCGCGATCCCGATGGCGGGCGTTCCGTATCGCGCCGTCGACGGCTACCTGAAGCGCCTCGTGCAGAAGGGCCATCGCGTCGCGATCTGCGAGCAGATGCAGGACCCGAAGGAGGCGAAGGGCGTTGTCGAGCGGCAGGTCGGCCGCGTCGTGACGCCGGGCACGCTGACCGAGGACAACCTGCTCGACGACAAGCGGCCCAACCACCTCGTCGCGGTGTCGCTGCAGAAGGAGCGCGCGGGACTCGCGTGGGTCGAGTTGTCGACGGGCAAGTTCCAGGTGCACGAGTGCGACGCATCGCGCCTCGCCGACGAACTGCTGCGCATCGAGGCCGCCGAGGTCCTCGTCTCCGACGACCTTCGCGGCGAAGCCCCCGAATGGCTGCGCGGCAGCGACCTGCCGCTCACCTACCGCGCGCCCTACGACTTCGGCGCCGACACCGCGACGCGCGCGTTGTGCGGGTTCTTCGCGACCAAGACGCTGCTCGGCTTCGGCATCGAGGACATGCCGCTCGCGACCGGCGCGGCAGGCGCGCTGATCGGCTACCTGCAGGAGACGCAGCTCACCGCGTTGCCGCACATCCGCAACGTCGAGGTGTTCGACGACGGCGACCACATGCGGCTCGACCGCGCGACGCAGCGCAGCCTGGAGCTCGTGCAGACGCTGCAGAAGGACAGCACCGGCACGCCACTTCTCGCCGTGCTCGACAAGACGAAGACGCCGATGGGCGCTCGCTTGCTGCGCAACTGGGTGCTGTCGCCGCTGCTGTCGGTGGAGTCGATCCTCGCGCGCCAGACCGCCGTCGCGGAACTCGTCGAAACGCAGGGCCTG
>CAZEQF010000112.1:10221-10696 GCA_964514315.1 uncultured Singulisphaera sp.
CGCTGCCCGAGGTCAAGCACGCGCTGCTGCAATGCGGATCGCCCTTCCTGCGCGAACTCGGCGATCGCCTCGATCCGCTCGCCGACCTCGCCGACCGCATCGGCGCAGTGCTCGTCGACGACGCGCCGCTCACCGTGAAGGAAGGCGGCATCATCCGCACGGGCTACGACGCGAACCTCGACGAGCTGCGCACGCTCGCGCACGACAGCAACCAGTGGCTCGCGCGCTACCAGCAGCAGCTCTGCGAGGCGACCGGCATCGCGACGCTGAAGGTCGGCTTCAACAAGGTCTTCGGCTACTACATCGAGATCACGCAGTCGCACAAGGACGTCGCGCTGCCGCCCGAGTTCGTCCGCAAGCAGACGACCAAGAACGCCGAGCGCTACGTCACCGACGAGTTGCGCACGTTCGAGAGCAAGGTCCTGAAGGCCGAGGAGAACAGCAAGGCGCTCGAATACGAGATCTTCTGCGCGCT
>CAZEQF010000113.1:0-10642 GCA_964514315.1 uncultured Singulisphaera sp.
TCGACCGCGGCCTGCGCCGCCGACAGGGCCGACGACTTGCCGCGCGCGTCGATGACCGCCTTGCCGCGTTCCTGGACGGTCTTGATGAACTCGCCCTTCAGCCACGCGTCGTCGCCGATGACCTGCGCCGCAGGCTTGCCGCCGATCGTCGCGTTGTGCCAGTCGGGGTACTGCGTGTTGCTGTGGTTGCCCCAGATGACGACGTTCTTGACGTTCGACCAGTGCGTCTTGGCGCGCAGCGCGAGTTGCGCCTTCGCGCGGTTCTGGTCGAGGCGCGTCATCGCGGTGAAGCGATCGGCGGGCACGCCCTTCGCGTTCTTCATCGCGATGAGGCAGTTCGTGTTGCACGGGTTGCCGACGACCACGACGCGCACGTCGGGACCGGCGACCTCGGCGATCGCGCGACCTTGGCCGACGAAGATCGGGCCGTTGTCGAGGATCAGGTCCTTGCGCTCCATGCCCTTGCCGCGCGGCTTGCTGCCGACCAGCATGCAAAGGTCCGCGTCCTTGAACGCGACCTCCGCCTTGTCGCTGCAGATCACGTCCTGCAGCAGCGGGTAGGCGCAGTCGTGGAGCTCCATCTTCACGCCTTCGAGCGACGGGAGGACCGGCGTCACTTCGAGGAGTTGGAGGACGACCTTGGTGTTCGGGCCGAAGATCGCGCCCGAGGCGATCATCGGCAGCAGGCTGTAACCGATCTGACCGGCGGCTCCGGTGACCGCCACGCGCTTCACATTGCTCATCGCGGGATTCCATCGCCCGCCGCGCCGCTTTCAAGCGGGCATTCGGCGGTTGGTGCGCGAGGCCGCGCCCGGCGTCACGGGTGCCCAGGTCGTCGCCCGGCCGTATGGTGCGCCCCTCCTGCTCATGGCGAACGTCTCTCCTTCAGGCGCGGCGCAGCGCTTCGTTGCGATCTGGCTCCTCGTGGCGTTGCCGCTGGCCTCGTGCACGTCGCTCGTCTTCCGGCCGGACGACGTCGCTCGGCCGGCGACCGTCTACGTGCTCCGCGAGGCGCTGCACGTCGGCATCGTGGCGCCGGATCCCGTCGATGCGCCGACTCGCTACGTCGAGTACGGCTACGGCGACTGGGCGTGGTATGCGCTGGGCCAGGAGTCGTGGTGGCGCGTCTTCCCGACGGTCCTGTGGCCGACCCAGGCGACGCTGTGCCGCCGCGTGTGGCCAGCGCGCGACGAAGAGGAACTCGCGCGGCTCCTCGCGCAGCGCGGTTGCGAAGCGGACGCGATGCAGGTCGAGGCGGACCGTGTGGTGGAGTTCGCGCGCGGGATGGAGGAGCGCTTCGCTCTCGGCGCGGAGGCTCGGCGCGACGAGTTGCGCATGGACTTCGTGAAGGCGGACGGCAGCTACTGGTTCGGCAACACCTGCGCCGACGTGGCGGCGGACTGGTGCGAGCAACTCGGCTGCGATGTCGGCTGGGTCCTGATCCGCGGCAGCTTGCGGGTGAAGCGAGACGCTGCGCGCTGAACGGGAACGCTCCGCGTCACGCGCCTTCGATCGCGACGCTCGCAATCGCGACGGCGGCGCCGACGGCGAGCGGCAACGCGAGCTTGCGCAACAGGTCGATCGGCGACGTCGCGGCGAAACTCGCGGCAACGACCGCGACTGCCGACACCGGACTCGTCGTCCTGCCGAAGGCGCCGCCGAGGCATGCGAACGCGGCGCACTGGTCGAGCGCCGGTCCTGCCGGCATCGGCGCGAGCAGGGTCTGCGCGTGCGCGAGGATCGGTCCAGAGCCCGAGCCGCTCAACGTCGCGAGCAGCCACGGCGAAGCGATCGACGCGGCGCATCGCGCGCCGTCGCCGTCGAGCGCCGCGAACGCGATCGCACCGAGCCCGCACGTGGCAACGCCTGCGCCGAAGACCTGCGCAGCGATCGTCAGCGAGATGACGTCCGCGTAGGCGCGGCCCATTCCGGCGAAGAACGACGTTGCCGCGGTCTTTGCGTTTGCGCGTCCGACGACTGCCGCGAGCACGCTGCCGAGCAGCATCGCGCGCACGATCGGCAGCGCCGCGGCGAACGGCCGCCACGCGTCGCCTTCGGGGACTGCGAGCAACCACGCGAATCCCGGAGCCTGCGCATGCGCGAGCAGCACGGCGACGATCGGCGCGAGCGGCGTGCACGCCATGGCGACCGTTCGCATCGGGCTCCGCGCAGCGTTCGCTCCGTCGTCGCGAAGCGGTTCGGCAAAGCGCGCGCGTTCGTTCGCGGCGGCGTCGCGCCGTCCGTGCAACAGCGCGAACGAGATCGCCGCAGCCGCGATGCCGAGGGGCAGCGCGCGCACGAGCACGGCGTGGACGCGAACAGGATCTGCTGCGCACGCCCCGGCGATCGACTGGATGTCCTGCGCGCCCGGGTTCAACAAGTCCGCGCCGAACGACGCGCCGAGCAGCACCGCTGCCGCGGCGACGGTTGCCGGGAATCCGCATGCGCACAGCAAGGGAACGAGCACCGGCCCGACCATCGCCGCCGTCCCCGACTGGCTCGGCGCGGCGAGGTTGACGACGAACGCGGCGACGACGGCGCCTGGCAAGGCGAGCGACGGCATGCGTCGCAGCGGCGCAGCGAGAGCATGCACGAGCGCGCGGTCGCAGCCCGTTGCCGCGAGCACGGCGGCAAAGCCCATCGACGCGCAGATCGGCGCGACCATCGGCGCAACCATCGCGCGCACGAACGCGTCGAACGCAGCGAGCGGAGTTCCTGCAATCGTCGCGAGGGCCGCGCCGGCGAGCAGCAGGCACAGGCGCGGCTCCTTCCTGCGCGCGAGCGCATGGA
Organism: uncultured Singulisphaera sp.; assembly: GCA_964514315.1. Classification (GTDB taxonomy): domain Bacteria; phylum Planctomycetota; class UBA1135; order UBA1135; family UBA2386; genus SXPK01. The sequence goes on from CAZEQF010000113.1 coordinate 2,791, forward strand.
GGCATGCGAGGACGACGAGCGATCCAAGGATGGTCTGCAGGTGCACGGCGCGCAGCAGTCCAGCACACCGGCTGGCGCGTTGCACGGGTTCGTTGCGCGGGGGCTGCCCGTTGCGCGATTGCCCCGTCGCGGCAAAGTGTCCGCATGGGCCCGATCGACTTCGTGACGCCGACGCGGCGCGACTTCCTGCGCGGTGGCGCGTTGGGGCTCTCGTCGATCGCTGCGTCGCGGTTGTTCGAGCCTGCGGGTGCGCCGACGTCGCATCGCCGCCATCCCGCGCGCGCGCGCAGCGTGATCTATCTGCACATGGAGGGCGCGCCGTCGCCGCTCGACATGTTCGACCCCAAGCCCGAGCTGCAGAAGCACGACGGCAAGAAGTGCCCCGATGCGTTCTTGAGCAAGGAGCGATTCGCGTTCATCAAGGGGCACCCCAAGCTGCTCGGTCCGCGGCACGCGTTCCGGAAGCGCGGCAACCTCGGGCTCGACGTCGTCGAGTTGCTGCCGTGCCTCGGCGGAGTCGTCGACGACCTGTGCGTCGTGAAGTCGATGCACACCGACCAGTTCAACCACGCGCCGGCGGAGTTCTTGATGTTCACCGGCTCGCCGCGCATCGGCAGGCCGGCGATGGGCAGCTGGGCCTGCTACGGGCTCGGCTCCGAGAACGAGAACCTGCCGGGCTTCGTCGTGCTCGTGTCGGGCACGTTGCCGAGCGCAGGCAAGAGCGTGTTCGGGTCCGGGTTCCTGCCGTCGTCGCTGCAGGGCGTGCAGTTGCGCAGCCAGGGTGATCCGGTGCTGTTCTTGAAGGACCGCGACGGCACGGACCGCGAAGGTCGCCGCCGCATCCTCGATGCTGCACGCGCTCTCGGCGAACGCGAACACGCGCGCAGCGGCGATCCGGAAGTGTTGGCGCGACTCTCGCAACACGAGTTGGCGTTCCGCATGCAGATGGCGGCACCCGAGGCCGTCGACATCGCGAGCGAGTCGCCGGAGACGCTTGCGCTCTACGGCGCCGAGCCCGGCAAGGCGTCGTTCGCCAACAACTGCCTCCTCGCGCGGCGGCTCGTCGAACGCGGCGTGCGCTTCGTGCAGCTCTACGACTCGGGCTGGGACCTGCACGGCACCAACCCGAGCGACGACTTGATGACGCAGTTCCCCAAGAAGTGCCGCGAGCTGGACCGGCCGTTCGCGGCGCTGCTCACCGACCTGCGTCGCCGCGGCATGCTCGAAGACACGCTCGTCGTCTGGGGCGGCGAGTTCGGCCGAACGCCGATGAACGAGGAGCGCGACGGCAGCAAGTTCTTCGGCCGCGACCATCATCCGCACTGCTTCACGATGCTGCTCGCTGGCGGCGGCGTGAAGCGCGGCGCGGTGGTGGGGGCCACGGACGAACTCGGGTACCGCGTCGCCGAGAACCCGATCCACGTCCACGACCTGCAGGCCACGATCCTGTGGCTGCTCGGCATGGACCACGAGAAGCTGACGTATCGCTTCGAAGGTCGCGACTTCCGGCTCACGGACGTCGCGGGCAAGGTGCGCGGGGAGTTGTTGGCGTAGCGGCTTCGCGCGTTCGCGGAATCAGCCGCGGATCACTTCGTCGAGCGTCGCTGCGTCGAGGATGCGGTCGGACCACGCATCGAGCTCAGCCTTCGAGGCCGCTTCGAGTGCATGGGCGAACGACTGCGGCAAGGGGCCGAAGCGCTTCTGGAGTTGTCGGCGCAGCACGGCTCGCTGGCCGTCGCCGAGTCCTCGCTCGATTCCCTTCGCGAGACCCTTCGCGAGGCCTTCGGCCAGTCCCCGATTCGTTGCTTCCTCGAACGCACGTTCCAATGGATTGAGCATCGCGTCACTTGTCGTCGGCGGCAGGGACCCGCGCACTGCGGCGTGCACGGCGGCGACGTCCGCCTTGGCGGTCGCCCGGAGGTAGGAGAATAGCATCCCGAGCAGGACTCGCCCGCGCGGCAGCTCCTGCACTGCGACCAACAAGTCCCGCACCTGGAGCAAGGCACCAGGCAACTGTTCGGCAGTCAGGTTGCGCATGTGGCAGAGGAAGTGGATGGAGAGCCGCGCAACCAAGCTCGCCCGGGCGTCGTCGCCGATGGCGGCGGCAATCGCGCCGAGGTTCTGCAGGTCGTAGGTGCAGGACGGCATGCGCGAGCGCAGGGCATCCTTCGCCTCGGGCGACAGATCCGCAGGAATGGCAAAGAGATCGCGCACATCGCGCGCCGCCGTCCAGGGCTCGTCGCCGTGGTAGACGACGATGGGCAGGACAAGCGGCAGGCGTTGCGGTCGTCCGGCTTCCTGGTGCAGTTGGTCGATCGATCGGACCGTGTAGCGAGTCACTTGCCATGCCGACAGAGCATCCGGCGAACTCTTGTGCTCGAGGATCACGTGCAGCAGCACGTAACCGTCGCCCAGGGGAGCCGAGAACCAGAGGTCGGTCGCAAACGGCCGGTCTGCCGCGTCTGCGAACCCATCCTGCATGCGTTTCAGCCGCGACCAGTCGACATGCTCGGCGATCGCGCGGCTGGCTGGATCGCTGCGGAGCATCTGTCGGAGGAGAGCCCTGGCCTCGCGTTCGTCCTCGAACGCGAATCGGAACAGGGCGTCATGCGGTTTGCGGATGTCCACATGGGAGGAGACGCCCAAGGGGGGCAAAGATCTTGCGGCGTGATCGTGTTCGTCGATCTCGCCGCCGAGGTTCCCCTTCGGTGCGTGCCCGTCATGCGGGGTCTACTTTCGCCCCTTCGTCCGCCGCGACGCGAGCCGAGTCGGTGCAGAAGCAACCGCGCGCTCTCGCGGCGTGCGTCTCACCAGAACACGCGCATCCGCCACCAGCCGTCGCGATATCCCGTCAGCGACCGCGCGACGTCGAGGTTGTGCTCCTTCAGCAGCTGCCGCACGGCTTCGACGTCGATGTCCTGCGGATTCAAGTCGAGTCCCGTGTCGCCGAGCACCATCGGCAGCATCGACGTGACGCCGATGACTTGTCCGAGCACCATCGCGACCTGACCCTCCGCCATGCCGTTGCAGCCATCCGGCGCGGCGCGCGTGAGGCCCTGCGGAACCGCCGGCTGCGAACTGGTCCACGCGCCGTCCTTCGCCTTCGCGATCCACGCGTCGATCTGTTCGCGCACGTTGCGGCCGTAGCCGATGACGAGAAGGTCCGGGCCGAGCGCAGTCGTCACGGACACGAGGCCGCCGAGGCGTTGCACGACGAAGCCGTCCTGCTCTTCGCTCGACAGCTCCGTGAAGCCGATGTCCTTGCGCGCGGCCTTCCACTTCTCGGCGAACGCGACGTGGTCGCGGATGCGCACGGCGAACACGAAGTCGGACTCGCCGTCTTCGAGGTCTTCGAACGAAGCTGCCGTGCTGGCCAGCGCGTATTCGTTCGTGAAGTGCGAGAGCACGCCCTTCTTCTCGTCGAAGATCGCTTCCGGCATCGACTCGTTCATGTCGGCGGGATCTCCGCCGGTCGCTTCGACGGCTTTGCGAGCGATGTCGTCGATGGCTGCGAAGTCGCAGCGCCCGGTCTTCCACAGCGCCGCGCCCTTCGGCAGCAGCGATGCGATTGCAGGCAAGCCCTGCACGTCGGGGAACAGGATCTCGAAGTAGCCGCGGTCCTTGCCGTCGAACCGCATCGACGACTCGACTTGCACTTGCGGGCCTGCGGTCCAGATCGTGAGTCCCAGCTCGCGCATCGAACCGAGACCGAGCATCTCGCTCGCCGCCCTGTCCTGCGAGTCCCCGGCCGTCGCCAACGCTGCGGGGACGTCGAGGCGCAGCGAGAACGGCGGCCGGATCGACTTCTCGCCGCGGCGCGCATGCAGTTCTGCGCCGAGCAGCGCCGCCGCCTTCTGTGCCTCGGCGAGTCCTGTGTCGCGGCTGATCGCAAACGTCGCCGTCCAATCCGTCGCGTCTGCTCCTTGGATCGCAGGCCGCGACACGAACTGCTCCGGCCCGACCTGCAGCATCGGCGGAGTGCCGTCCTTCTCCGACCATTTCGCGCCCGACATGTTCGCAAAGAGGTTGGTGAGGTCCTTGCACAGCGTCGGCAAGTCGGTCTTGCCATCTGGTCCGAATGCGATGCGGATCCCTTCGTCCGGGCCATCGAGGTCGAACGTGATCGTGATCGCGCCGCCGTAGTCGAGCATGCGCGCACGCGCTTCGGCATAGGCCGCGTCGTCGAGGCCGAGCCAACTCTTCACCATGCCTTCGAACGGCGCGACGTAGCTGCTCCACATCGCCGATGCCGATTCACTCGCGAGCAGTCCGCCGACGTTGGTGGGGCCGAACTGCGTGCGCCACTGCGCGGGGCCGAGCAGTTCGATGCGGATGGGATCGGCAGCTGCGGGTTGCGAAGCGGTCGTCTGCGCGAGTGCGCACGGGGCCGTCATCGCGCATGCGGCGAGCGCGGCGACGAAGGATGCATGAAGCGTGAGGCGGTTCATGGCGCGGAGCGTAGGAGCGCTTCCGCGGAGCGGCCAGCGACGCGGCAGGATGCCCTGCCGTCGATGCCTCGGATCCGGTCTGCAGCCACGTCCTCGCCGTCCGCCGTCGCAGCTATGGCCTTCGCGCCGCTGCGCAGGGTCTTCGGCGGGGCGGCCGTCGCCGCTCCGCATCCAGTTTCACTTGCCTGCGTTCTTCGTCGACAGGTACTCGACGACGTCGCGCAGCTGGCGCATCGACAGCGTGCCGCCCATCGCCGGCATCGCGCTCTCCGTCGCCGTGCGTCGCGACTTCACGCGCGAAGCCGCGACCTTGGTTGCGTCGCCCGCGACGTTCGTGATCTCGATCTCGCCGTCCTGGTCCTTCGTCACGACTCCGGACATCAGGTCGCCGTTGTGCAGTTCGAGCACGGTCGTGGCGAAGCCTTGCGCGATCTTCGCGCCGGGCACGACCAAGGACTCAAGGATGTGCGCGCGGCCCTGCGCGCCGACGCGGTCGAGCGCGGGGCCGGCGTTGCCGCCCTTGCCGTCCATCGAATGGCAGCGCGTGCAGCGCGTCGCCTCGTTGTCGAAGAACACGCTGCGGCCGCGGTTCGCGTCGCCGCCTTCGAGGCAGTTGGCGAACGGCGCTAGCGGGTCGTCGCCGGTCGTGGTCGTCTCGATGGCCGCGACCTTGTCGCGCACGACGGCTTCGCTGCGTTGCTTGCTCGCCTCGAGCAGGTCGAGGCGGACCTCGGCGTCGACTTCGCCGCGCGCGAGCTTGTCGAGCCAGGTCGCGAGCACGGTGGCCGCTGCCTCGGACTTCAGCGAGCCGAGCGATGCGAACGCCTGTTGGCGTTCCTGGCGCGACGCTTGTTCGCACAGCGAGGCGAGCACGGGCGCGGCCTTCTCCGGTTCGCGTTCGGCGTAGAGCGCGACCGCTGCCACGCGCAACTCGGTGGGGTCGTCCTTGCCGATCGCTGCGACCGCCGTGGCTGCTGCGGCCGCGTCGAGTTGGGCGAGCGCGCGCAGCGCCGCCGTGCGCGAAGCCGCGGCACGCGAACGGTCGGCGACGAGCGCGGCGAGCGGTTGCGATGCCGTCGCGAGGCTGAGCCGTGAACATGCCTTTGCCGCTTCTTCCGCCAGCGCATCGAGGCCGAGCGCCTGTGCGATCTGCGGCTCGAACGATCGGTCCTGCCGGTCTGCGTCGCTGCGCACAGAGGGCCGCCAGTTGCCGAGCACGCGGTCCTGGCCGTGCGGCGCGTGCCACTCGGCGAGGATGCGCAGCGCTTCGTTGCGCATGCCGATCGGCAGGCTCGCATCTCCGACGCAGCGCGCGATCGCCGCCGCGTTCTGTGCGCCGCCGAGCAGTCTCGCGGCGTTGATCGCACGCCACGCGAACGGCTCGTCGAGCAGTCGTTCACGCATCGCGTCGCTGCGCAACGTGGACGCGAGCTCGTCCATCGCGCCGTGGATGTCGAGGTCGTAGATCGCGCGCGCAGCTTCGCGGCGGACGGAAGCCTCGCCGTCGGACAAGAACGCAGCGCAGTGCGAGGACATCGCGCGGCGCAACGCGAGCACGGCGCAGTGGCGCACGGCGACGCTGCCGCTCTGCTGCGCCTTCTGCGCGAGCGACTTCGCGCGCGCGTCGAGGTCCGCCTTCTCGCCGCGCTTCGACGCGCCGCGTGCGCCGAGCGACGCTGCGATCGCCTCGGATGCAGCGTGGCGCAGCACGGGGTCGCGGTCGTCGTTGTCCTCGGCCATCTGGAGCAGCGCCGTGACCGCGCGGTCGCCGAGTTCGGTGCGATGGCGTGCAAGCGCGAGCGCGGCTTCGCGGCGGACCGAGAGCACGTGGTCCTTCAGCAGCTCGAGCAGCGCAGGCTTGCCGTCGTCGCGCAGGCTGTCGCCGAGCGCGCGCGCTGCGAGGGCGCGACTGGTCGCATCGCCGTCCTTGGTCAACGCGAGCAGCGGCTCCGCTGCGCTCGGGTCCTTGCGCGCGAGGATGCCGAGGCCGAGCACGCCGCACGCGCGCGCCTTGCCGCCGTCGATGTCCTTCGCTGCCGCGAGCAGTGCGCCGCGCGCGTCCTTGTCGACGAGCGCGAACTGCGCCTTCTGCCGGATGCGGCGGTCGACGTGGCGCAGCAGCGTCGCGAGTTCGGTCTCCGACTTGTTGCCGAAGTCCTCGCCGAGCAATCGCGCCGTCATGCGCGCCTGCATGTCGTTGCGCATCGTCGGCGTCTCGACGCGGTAGAGCCGCCCCTTGCCCGTCTTGTTCCAGCCGCTGACCCAGTCGCTCACGTACATCGCGCCGTCGGGCCCGAAGTCGACGTCGGTCGCGAGCACGTTCCACACAGGCTTGTCGCGCCACGCGAGTTCGAAGCCCGCGCCCTTGCTCGACAGGCGCAGCGCGTGCACGCCGCTGTAGCTGCTGCCGCCGCGGAAGTCGCAGAGGAACAGGCAGTCGCGGTAGCGCGCGGGCAGGCCGTGGCCTGGATCGAACGCGAGGCCCGACGGCCCGTCGGTCACGTTGAGGATCGGCACGAACGTGGCGAGCGGGCTCTTCTCGTCGAGCGGCAGCCACATGCGTTCGCGGTTCCATGCGCCACGGTCGTCGAGCCACTGGAAGCCGATGCGCCAGCCGCTGTCGGCGCCGTGCACGATCTGCACGAGGCGCGCGCGGTCGCCGCCGTCGCTGTTGTTGTCGCCGGTGAACAGGTTGCCTTCGTCGTCGAACGCGAGCTCCTGCGGGTTGCGCAGGCCGCGGTGCACGACCTCGAGTGCGCTGCCGTCGAGTTCGCAACGAAGCACCGCGCCTTCGTGCGGGTAGTCGAGCAGTTCGCCTTCCTTGGTCCGCACCGAGAAGCCGCGGTCGCCGATCGAGAAGTAGAGCCTGCGGTCGGGGCCGACGACGAGGCCGTGCAGGTCGTGGCCGATCAGCGACGTGTGCACGCCGAATCCGTCGAACGTCGCTTCGCGCGCGTCGGCCACTCCGTCGCCGTCCTTGTCCGTCAGCTTCCACAGCGCGGGGATGTTGGCGAACCACACGTCGCCGCCGACCGGCAACGCGCCGGACGCGATGCCGTCCTCGAGCCGCGCGAATCCGTCGGCGTAGACGAGGCTCTTGTCGAAGACGAAGTCGCGGTTGTCGTCGACGAGCAGCTTGATGCGCTCGCTGTAGCCCGCGTACTTCGGGATGTCGGACGCGATGTGCTTCTCGTACTTGCGCACGCGCTCCGCGACGGTGCGCAGCGCGAGGTCGTCGTCCTTCCACTGCATGTATTCGCGCGTGTCGAACACGCCGTCGTGGATGCGGAAGGTCTCGCTGACGAATGCGCGGCCTTGCTCGTCGATCGAGAATGCGACGACGTTGCAAAGGTCCGGCTCCGAAGCGACGAGGCTCGCCTGCAGTCCTGGCGCGAGCTGCAGCG
>CAZEQF010000114.1:0-10637 GCA_964514315.1 uncultured Singulisphaera sp.
CCACGGCGGCGCGGCGGACAACAAGCAGTCGGCGTTCATGAACGCGCTCGCCTACACGTTCCTCTGGCGCACGCTGAAGTGACTCGAGTTGCCGGAGAGTGGCGCGCTTCGCCACCTCCGGCTGCCCTCCGCCTTCGAACTCCCGCGTGCTTGCGCGACCCGCGCCAATCGGTACCCACTGCAACCTCATGAAGATCGCGTGCATCGGCGGCGGCCCCGCGTCCCTCTACTTCGCGCTCTTGCTCAAGAAGGCGCGGCCCGACGTCGTGATCGACGTGTTCGAGCAGAACCGCGCCGACGACACGTTCGGCTGGGGCGTGGTGTTCTCCGACGAGACGCTCGGCAACTTCGAGACGGCGGACCCTGAGACCTACGCGGAGATCTGCGCGTCGTTCGCGCGATGGACCGACATCGACACGTTCGTCGGTGGCGCAAAGGTCACGAGCACGGGGCACGGCTTCTGCGGCCTCGCGCGCAAGCGGTTGCTCAACATCCTGCAGAAGCGCTGCGAAGGCCTCGGCGTCCGCATCGTCTACGAGCGCGCGTTCGTCGACGTCGAGACCGCGATGCGGGACTACGACCTCGTGGTCGCTGCCGACGGCGTCAACAGCAAGATCCGCGAGCGCTTCGCCGCGACGTTCCAGCCCGAGCTCGACTGGCGGAAGTGCAAGTTCGCGTGGTTCGGCACGGACAAGGACCTCACCGCGTTCACGTTCGTGTTCACCGACACGCCGCACGGCCTGTTCCAGGTGCACGCGTATCCGTTCGAGAAGGGGCGCGGCACGTGGATCGTCGAGTGCCACGAAGACGTGTGGCGCAAAGCCGGCCTCGACAAGAAGAGCGAGCAGGAGTCCGCGGAGTGGTGCGCGAAGCTGTGGCCCGAGCATCTCGCCGGCCATCAGCTGCTGACCAACCGTTCGATCTGGCGCACGTTCCCGACGGTGCGCTGCAAGTCGTGGGTCCACGAGAACGTCGTGCTGCTCGGCGACGCCGCGCACACCGCGCACTTCTCGATCGGCTCGGGCACCAAGCTCGCGATGGAGGACTCGATCGCGCTGGCGAAGGCGATCGTCGAGCACGGCAAGGACGTCAAGTCGGCGTTGAAGGCCTACCAGGACGCGCGCTTCGTCGACGTGCTCAAGACGCAGCGCGCCGCGCAGACGAGCCTCGAGTGGTTCGAGAACAGCGCGCGCTACACGTCGCAGCCGCCGGTGCAGTTCACGTTCAACCTGATGACGCGCAGCCGGCGCATCACCTACGACAACCTCAAGCTCCGCGACCCGGCGCTCGTCGCGGCGACGGACCGCGTCGTCGCGCGCGTCGAGGCTCCGCAGGCCGTGCCCGGCACGCCGCCGGCGTTCTTGCCGTTCTCGCTGCGCTCGATGCGGCTCCACAACCGCGTCGTCGTGTCGCCGATGTGCCAGTACTCGGCGAAGGACGGAGTGCCCGGCGAATGGCACTTCGTGCACCTCGCGAGCCGCGCGGTCGGCGGCGCGGGCCTCGTGCTGACGGAGATGACGGACGTGTCGCCCGAAGGCCGCATCACTCCGGGATGCACCGGCATCTGGAACGACGCGCAGCAACAGGCGTGGAAGCGCATCGTCGACTTCGTCCATACGAACACGCGCTCGAAGATCGGCATGCAGCTCGCGCACGCGGGGCGCAAGGCCTCGTGCTCCGTGCCATGGGAAGGCGACGCGCCGCTGCAGAGCGGTGGTTGGCAGACGATGGGGCCGTCCGCGGTGCCGTTCCACAAGAGCTGGCCCGCGCCGAAGGCGATGGACGAGCAGGACCTCGCGCGCGTGCGGGACGAGTTCGTTGCCGGCGCAAAGCGCGCCGCCGCCGCAGGCTTCGACACGATCGAGCTGCACATGGCGCACGGCTACCTGCTGTCGAGCTTCCTGTCGCCGTTGTCGAACGTGCGCACGGACCGCTACGGCGGCAGCCTGGAGAACCGCGCGCGCTATCCGCTCGAGGTGTTCGACGCCGTGCGCGCAGTCTGGCCGCAGGATCGGCCGATCATCGTGCGCATCTCGGCTACCGATTGGCTCGGCGAGCGTGGCTTCACGATCGAAGAAGCCGTGCAGGTTGCGAAGTGGCTGAAGGCGAAGGGCTGCGACTGCGTCGACGTGTCGTCGGCCGGCAACACGCCGGAGTCCAAGCCCGTCTACGGCCGCATGTACCAGGTCCCGTTCGCGGAGCAGATCCGCCACGAGGCTGGCGTCGCGGTGATGGCGGTCGGTGGCATCCAGGGTGTCGACCACGCCAACACGATCGTCGGCGCGGGCCGTGCGGACCTCTGCGCGATCGCGCGCGCGCACCTCGAGGATCCGTACCTCACGCTGCGCGCCGCCAACGCATACGGCGTCGCGGACTTCCCGTGGCCCAAGCAGTACCTCGCCGCGCGCAAGCGTTCGGCGGAGTGACGAGGCGCGGTCAGTCGATGCGGAGGCCGAGCGCCGCGCCGGCCCGCCTCGCGAACTGATCGGCGGCTTTGTGCTGGCCGAGGGCGCGCATTGCTGCGCGCTGCGCCTTGGCAGCGTCGACGAGCAGCGACCGCAGGCCGTCCTGCTTCGTGTTGAAGCCTGGCGACCCGTCTTGTTGGCGAACGACGGCGACGCTGCCGGGCTTCCACTGCGCGAATGCGCGTTGCAGCGTCTCCCATGCGCGCATCGACGAGCCATCGACGAGCACTGCGCGGCCTGCTGCGGCCGCGGCGTCGACGGGCTTTGCTGCTGCGAGTGAAGCGTCCGCGAGCGCGAGCAACGTGTCGGGCATCGGCGCGAGCTGGACGGCGCGCTGCAGGCTCTCGGTCGCACGCGCGAAGTCGCGTTCCTCGGCGAGGAGTTGCCCGTGTGCGAGCCACAGGCGGAAGCTGCCGCGGCTCGCATTCGGAGTTGCGCTGTCGGCAGCGAGCGCCTCTCGCTCGAGTTCGATCGCGCGTTCGTATTCGTCGCGTGCGCGTTGCCGCCACGCTGCGCGTTCGGGTTCGGCGACCACCGACGCTTTCACGCGCAGGAACGCGGCGTAGTTGACGAGCGTGTCGGCCGGAACGTCGCGCGCCGGCAGTCGCAGCGCGATGTCGCGGGCTTTCTGTGCGTGACGCAGCACGTCGTCGATGCGTGCGGCGACTTCGTTCTCGCGAACGGAGCGCTCGTGCAGCGCGACTGCGTAGGAGCCTTGCGCCTTGAACGACCCCGGCGCAGTCGCGACGGCTGCTTCCCACAGCGTCTCCTGGGATCGCCATTCCAGGTTCCGCAGGTTGGTCTCCACCGCGAGCGCGGCGAGGCATGATGCCAGCAGGGCCGCTGCGACCTTGGGCCGTGACCGCAGGTTCGCCATGCACGCGAGCGCGATCGGCATCGCCATCGGCAGGTAGGCGAGTCGTTCGCCGAACACCGTGCCGATGCGCAACGCGATGTTGGCCACGGGCGCAAAGGTGACGAACCATGCGAGAACGAAGAACGCGACTGTGGGCGCGCGCGCGCGGCGGCGCAGCGCCACGACGATGATCGCGGCCTGGGCGAGCAATGCCGCAACGCCGGCCCACACATACCACGGCGCCGTCACCGGCAGCGCGTCGAACGACCAGTCGCACGACAGCGACGCGGGCAAGATCACGGCCTGCAGGTAGCCAAGCAGCAGCAGCGATGCCGATGCCATCGACTGCCACGCAGGCAGCAGCAGCAACGGATTGTCGGCGGCCGACGGCGTCGGGATCGCATCCACCGCGATCGCGCGCAAGAGCGCCCACAGCACGAGCGCCGCGGCGGTCCAGAAGTGCGCATCGCCGATACGTTGCTTCCACGGCGCGCGGTCCGGCTTGCAGACGTCGGCGAGCACGAGCAGTGGCATCAGCACGATGCCGCTCTCCTTGCCGCCGACCGCGAGCAGTTGCGCGAACGCGATGCCGACGCTGCGCATGCGCGTGAACGGTCCGTCGCCGCCGCCGAGATGCAGCGCCAACCCGCACAGCACGCCGCACGCGGCGATCAGGTCGGCGCGGCCGACGAGGTTGGCGACCGCTTCGCTCGCGAGCGGGTGCACGGCCCACAACGCGGCGGCAGCGAACGCGACGACACGGCTCGGCATCACGCGACACAGGCACGCATGCAGCAACCACACGTTCAGCAAGTGCAGCAACACGTTCCCGAGCGCATAGCCGAACGGTTCTGCGCCGCAGCCGAAGCCCGAGTATTGCAGCGCGTAGCTCAGCGTCGTGAGCGGCCGGTAGCCCGCAGTCGCGCGCGCTGCGCCGCCCAGGTCGTCGAACAGGATGTCCGCGAGCCGGTCCCCGTCGAGGCCGTGGAGGCGCGGGTCCTGCGCGATGACGCTCGGCGCATCGAGCACGAGGCCTGCTTGCAGCGCCGTTCCGAACGCGAGCGCGACGAGCGCCGCGAGGATCGTCCTCGCGGCGAGTGGGCGCGCGAGCATCGCGGCGAAGGGCGAAGCGACGACGTCGGACTGCGGGGTCGCGGTCATCGCCGCATTGTGGCGCGCAGCAGCGCGCGGCGCAGCGGGCGGCTTCTCGCTGCGCGTCGCATTCCGCATGGCGGAGCGGCCAGTGCGGCCGCTCCGGCCGAGGCCGCGGCTTACTTGCCGCCGCTCTTCTTCTCGTCCTTCTTTTCGTCCGCCTTCGGCTGCTCCGCCGCCGGCGCGAGCTTGTCTTGGTACTTCGCCGGCTCCTGCTCGAACTTCGCCGCGCACTTCTCGCAGCAGAAGCGAACGAGCTTGGTGCCGAACATCACCTCGACGACCTTGTCCTCGAGCTTCTCGCCGCCGACGGGGCACGTCGTGTTCGCGGTCTTCTGCTGCGCCGCGTAGGCCGCGTCCTTGACCTTCTGCGCCATCTCGGCGGGCTTGGCCATCGCCTTCTTCGTGCAGCTCTTGCAGCACAGCTGGACGAGCGTGCCTTCGAGCATCAGCTGCACGGGCTCGCCCATGCTGCCGAGTTCTTCCTTCGACACGGCGCAGGTCTTGAGCGGGTAGTTCGCGAGTTGCGCGGCCTTCTGCTTCTCGGCCAGCTTCGCCGAGTACTTCGCGTGGTCCTTCTCGACCTTGGCCGCGCACTTCTTGCAGCACGCCTTGAAGGTCTCGCCCTCGACCGTGACGGTCACGGCGTCGGCCTCGAGCGGCTCGTCGGAGACGATGCAGAGGTTGTCGGGATAGAGCGCGGGCTTCTGCACGACGGCGGGCGTCTGCGCCTGCTCGGCGGGCTTCTTGTCCTGCGCGGGGAGAACGGCGCAGAGCAATGCTGCGCACACGGAGATCATTCGGATCATGGTGGGTCTCGTCGGGGTCAGAACGCGTCCGCCTGGCGGTATGCGTCGATGAGCTTCTTCTCGCCTTCCTTGCCACCCTGCGACTTGCCGTGCTCCATGCCGACGATGCCGGTGAAGCCCTTGCCGTGGATGTGCTTGAAGACGTTGCGGTAGTTGATTTCGCCGGTCCAAGGCTCGCGGCGGCCCGGGTTGTCGCCCGTCTGGAAGTAGGCGATCTCGGACCACGCGCGGTCGATGTTGGGGATCAGGTTCCCCTCGGTGATCTGCTGGTGGTAGAGGTCGTCGAGGATCTTGCAGTGCGGCGAGTTCACGCCGCGGCAGATCTCGTAGCCCTGCGGCACGCCGGTGAGGAACAGCTCCGGGTGGTCGCGGCGATTGAGCGGCTCGAGCACGATCGTGAGGTTGGCCTTGCCGGTGATCTCGGCGCAGCGGCGCAGCAGGTCGATCGTGTTGGCCATCTGGTAGCCGAAGTCGAGCCGGTGGTCGACGAGGCCCGGCACGACGGTGCACCACTTGGCATTGACGCGCTTGCTGACCTCGACTGCCTTGTGCATCTCGTCGAGCACGCGCGTGGTGTGGTCCTTGTTGCCCGACGCGAACGACGGATTGCTCCAATCGGCGTGCGCGACGAACACGCCCATCTCGATGCCGCAGGCCTGCATCTTCTTGGCGATCTTCTCCTGCTCCTCCGTGGAACGGCCGCCCATGCCGTTGTCTTCCCACGCAGCGAAGCCTTCGTCCGCCGCGAACTGCAGCTGGTCGAGCATGTCGGGCGCGTGGTTGTCGAACATGCCGAAGTGCGGCGCGTACTTGAGCCGGAAGGGCACGGGTCCCTTCTTGGCTTGGGACGCTGGGTCCTGCGCGGCGGACGCGGCGGAGAACGAAACGGCAGCGGACGTGGCGGTCAGCAAGAAGTCGCGGCGATGCATGGGAGCCTCCGGGGCGCGGACGATAGGCGAGCCGCGCGGTCGATGCACCAGCCCGTGGTCGCGTTCGCAGCCTGCGGCTAGCCTGCTCTGCCGCGCCGCATGGAACCAAGCCGCATGACCGAAGCTGGATCGAAAGCGCCGTGCGCGCATTGGCGGGATTCCGCGCTGCTGTTCTTCGCCACGTTGCTCGCGTGCTCGTTGCTCGTGCGCGGCGTCTGGCACGGCCTCGACGCCTACAGCTTCCTGTCGCACCTCGAGCGCGGCGTGCACCAGAACCCGCGGCACCCGCTCTACCTGCCGCTCGCCGGCCTCGTCGTCGACGCGCTGCGGCCGTTCGGTGTGTCCGTCGTGCGCGCTGCTGCGTTCGCGTCGTCGCTGGGCGCTGCGTTCGGCGCGTTGTTCTTCCATCGTGCGTGCCTTGCGTTCGGCATGGAACGAAGCACCGCGGCGCTCACGTCGGCGACCGCGGTCGCGTGCTTCGGCGTCCTCTACTACGGCTCGATGGTGGAGATCCATGCGGTGTTCCTGCTGCCTGCCGGCGTCGCGTGGTGGATGTTCGCGCGCTACCTCGGGAGCCCTTCGTGGAACCGCGCGTGGGTCCTTGGCCTCGCGACGGGCGTCGCGACCGCGACGCATGCGACGGGACATCTGTTGCTGCTGACGTTCGCCTTGTTCGCGCTCGCGCGGACACGTGACCTCGCGACGCTGCGGCGCATGCTGCCGCATGCGATCGCGATTGCGTTGCCGCACGCGTTCGTCGCGTGGATGACGCCGCGGCTCGTGCTGCCCGACGAAGTGCTCGCCGATCCCAATCCCGAGGCCGGCGCAGCGTCGTACTTCGCGTTCTTGCGGTCGCTCGGGACGGATTGGAGCCAGCTCCCTCGCGTCGTGTGGCACGAGTGGGTGGTGCCGTTGTTCCCGATGTCCGTGCTCGCGCCGTTGGCGATGCTGCGCCAGGACCTTCACCGCGACGCTGCGGCATTCTGCGCTGCGCTCGCGGCCTACCTTGTGCTGACCACGATGCTGCTCGGGCCGCTCGCGGTGATGCAGAAGCCCGAATACCTGCCGCCGTTCGCGTGCTACGAGTTCGGGGCCTACTTCCTGCCGCTCGCGTTGCCTGCTGCGATGCTTGCGTTGCGCGTCGTGCCGCAGCGGCTCGCGATGACGTTGCCGGTCGTCGGGATCGTCGCGGCGCTCGTCGTGATGTTCTCGTCGTCGCGTGCGCCGAGCGATCTCGACTACGGCCGCGACGCGCTCGCCGTGCTCGACGAGAAGAAGGCGCGCATCCTGATCGGCGGCTACGGCGAGCTCGATTCGATCCTCAACCTGCGACCCGAGTGCGGCAGCGAACCGATGCACGCCGAGCCGAACACGGTGCTGACGGTCTACGGCCTCTGGTTGTGGCTCTTCCGGTTCCCCGAGTATCGCGTGCGCGAGCACGTGTTCCTCTGGTTCGACGTGCAAGCGCAACAAGTGCGGCAGAAGGGCGGCCAGCTGCTGATCACCGACGATGCGCTCGCGCTGCTGCGCGGCACGAAGGACGGCCTGCTCGACGCGCTCGCGAACGAGCACATCCCCGCGCGCTACACGCTGGTCCCGATCGAACGCGGTCGCTTCCGCGGCTACGTCGTCGAGGACCGCAGGTAGCCCTGCCCTGAGCCTCGCAGCCACGCGAGGACTGGCATAAGCTGCGCGACCCGTCATGCGCACGCTGCTGCTCCTGCCGTTGCTTCCCGCCCTCGGCGCCTTCGTCGCCGCCCCTTCGACGCCTGCTGCGCAGGACCCCGCGCCGGCGCAGAAACCCGCGGCCGACGCCAAGGACTTCGCCGACTACACGGCGACGATCCCGGGCAGCGAGATCACGTTCGACATGGTCGCGATCCGCGGCGGCTCGTTCGCCATGGGATCGGGCGCTGGCGAGAAGGGCCGCGAAGAACACGAAGGCCCGCAGGTCGAAGTGAAGGTCGCGCCGTTCTGGATGGGCAAGTGCGAGGTCCGCTGGAACGAGTACGACCGCTGGTACGAAGCCGACCTGCCGCAGAGCAAGAAGCCCGACGGCACGAGCAAGCCGACGCCGCCCTACACGGACATGACGTTCAACATGGGCCGCGACGGCTTCCCGGCGATCGCGATGTCGCACATCGCCGCGCGCCAATACTGCGCGTGGCTGTCGAAGGTGACGGGCCACTTCTACCGGCTGCCGACCGAGGCGGAGTGGGAGTATGCGTGCCGCGCCGGGACCACGACCGCCTTCTCGTTCGGCGACGACGAATCGCAGCTCGACGCGCACGCGTGGCATCAGGGCAACAGCGAGAAGGCGTATCACAAGGTCGGGCAGAAGAAGCCCAATCCGTGGGGCCTCCACGACATGCACGGCAACGTCGCGGAGTGGGTTGCCGACCAGTACTTCGCCGACCTCTACGCCGAGAAGAACGGCGTGGCGCCGCGCGACAATCCGTTCTTCCAACCGGGCCGCGACAACAAGGATCGTCCGATCCGCTTCCCGCACGCGCTGCGCGGAGGTTCGTGGCAGGACGCGGCGCCGATGCTACGCAGCGCCGCGCGTCGCGCGTCGGAGCAGGCGTGGAACAAGCAGGACCCGCAGATCCCGAAGAGCTGGTGGTATCTCACCGAAGGCCAGCTCGTCGGCTTCCGCGTCGTGCGTCCGCTCGTCGAGCCGTCGGCCGAAGAGCGCGCGAAGTTCGAGAAGCTGTGATCTCTGCGCCGCACGCGGTGCGGCGCCCGTCGTCTCCCTCTCCCAAGGTCCCTCTCATGACCCATGCATCGCGTCGTTCGTTCCTGCGTTCGTCGGCAATCGCCGGCATCGGCGCAGGACTCTCCGCATCGCTTCCCGCCGCTTCGCGCGTGCGGAACGGCCGCGACGACGAGTTGCGCATCGGTCTGATCGGCTGCGGCGGCCGCGGCACCGGCGCTGCGGCGCAGGCGTTGTCGACCAACGGCCCCGTGCGTCTCGTCGCGATGGCGGACATGTTCGCCGACAGCCTCGAGAACGCGCTCAAATCGCTCAAGGAGGACGAGCGCCTCGCCGCGCGCATCGACGTGCCGCAGGAGCGGCGCTTCTCGGGCTTCGACGCCTACAAGGGCGTGCTCGCGAGCGACATCGACGTCGTGTGCATCGCGACGCCGCCGTTCTTCCGGCCGCAGCACTTCGAGGCCGCGATCGCGGCGGGCAAGCACGTGTTCATGGAGAAGCCCGTCGCCGTCGACGCGCCGGGCGTGCGCAGGGTGCTCGCAGCAGCTGAGCTCGCCAAGCAGAAGAAGCTCGCGGTCGTCTCCGGCCTGCAGCGCCATCACCAGAACGGCTATCTCGCGGCGATGCAGCGCATCCACGGCGGCGAGCTCGGCAAGCTGCAGTTCGCTCGTTGCAGCTGGAACATGGGCAGCCTGTGGCACCGCGGCCGCGACCCCAAGTGGAGCGACATGGAGTGGCAGTTGCGCAACTGGCTCTACTTCACGTGGCTGTCGGGCGACCACATCGTCGAGCAGCACGTCCACAACATCGACGTCGTCAACTGGGCCACGAAGGGCCACCCGCTGCGTGCGCGCGGCATGGGCGGCCGCCAGGTCCGCACCGACGCGAAGTGGGGCAACATCTTCGACCACCACGCGGTGCAGTTCGAATACGCGGACGGCTTCCTGTGCTTCTCGGAGTGCCGCCAGATCGACGGCTGCGCCAACGACGTCAGCGAACACGTCTACGGCACCGACGGCAGCTGCCACATGGACAGCGGCAACTGGCGCATCGTCGGCAAGAACGCGTGGAAGCACGACGGCGCCAACAACGACCCGTACCAGACCGAGCACGACGACCTGTTCGCCAGCATCCGCAGCGGCAACCTGCTCAACGAAGGCCAGATGGTCGCCGAGAGCACGATGTCCGCGATCCTCGGCCGCATGGCCACCTACACGGGCAAGGTCGTGACGTGGGACGAGGCGCTCGCGTCGAACGACGTGTGGGGCCCGGAGAAGCTCGAGTTCGGCCCGCTCGCGGTGGACGCGGTGCCGGTGCCGGGCAAGTCGAAGAAGGGGTGAGCGCGGCGGTGTAGGCGCGGCGGCTGCGGCGCGCCTCTCGGTGCGGCGTGGCATCGATGCCGCGCAAGTCGACGCGTTCTTCCCAGCCCGTTCCCAGTGCGGCGCCGCGCGACGTAGTGTGGCCTTGTCGCCTTCGCTCTCCGCAGCAACCCGCATGACCAATTCCACGGAGTCGTGGCCGGGCCGCTTCGTCTGGCACGGCCTCATGACCACCGATGCCGACGGCTCGCTCTCTACGGCATCGAATGGGCCGCAAGGACCCGATTGGGGTTTCCATGCGATGGTGCAGGCAACCAGCGCGGACCGCTGTTCTGGTGACCGAGGGCCAAGGATGTCAGGAAGATCGATGAAGCCCAGCACCGCCTTTCCCGCC
>CAZEQF010000115.1:0-10463 GCA_964514315.1 uncultured Singulisphaera sp.
GCGAAGCTCGGCAACGCCGGATTCCGCGCCAAGGCGCCGCCGCAGCTCATCGCGCAGCAGGAAGAGAGCCTCGCCGCGATGCGGCAGCAGCTCCAAGGCCTGGAGCAGAGCCTGCGCGACCTCGGCTGACGGCGCGGCGAAAGCAGCAGGGGCAGACCTGGGACCAAAGGCGGTGTAGCCACGGGCAGCCCCGTGGCTATCTTCTCGCCCCTTCGAAGGGCTCCACGCGGACTCGCTGCCTCATCCTCGCGAGGGCCCGAACCACCCATGAACCCGATGCGCACCGTTCTCGCGCTCGGCGTCCTCTGCACGTCGCTTTGTGCTCAGGCCGTCGAGATCCCCGCCCTCACCATCCTGTCGACGCGCGTCGATGCCGACCGCCTCAACGCAGGGTCCGCAGGCGCGACGACGCTCGCGGCGATCCGCGCCGCCGGCGTGCCGTTCGTCGCCGAGATCGAAGCGTTCACGCTGACTCCGAGCACCGCGGACCAGGGCTTCTACAACTGGAACATCGAGGGCGGCAACGGCATCGGCCTGAGCCCCACGGGCCAGTTGTCGACGATCACGCCGCTGTCGTTCTTCAACGCGTTCAACGTCACGATCGACCTCGAGTTGCCGTCGACGGAGTTCGGCTTCTCGGTCGGCGACTGGAGCGGCGGCATGGATCTCGAGTTCCGGCTCACGGCCGACAACTCGCTCGTCGCCACGCACCACACGTCGCCGTTCACGACGATCGCGACCAAGTTCTTCCAGACGACGGCGCCCTTCGATCGCATCGTCATCAAGGCCGACAGCGAGACCGCGAACTGGGTCCTCACGGACCTGCACATCGCCGCGTCCGAGCCGTTCTTCTCGTTCGGCCAGGGCTGCCCCGGCATCGCCGGCATCCCGACGCTCGGCGCGATCACGACGCCGACGCTCGGCGACCCCTACTCGCTCTCGCTGAGCAACATGGATCCGGCGGGCGGCTCGTTCTTCATGACGCTGGGCTTCTCGCTGACGACGGACCCGGTCGCGGGAACGCTGCCGGTGGACCTCACGCCGGTGGGCGCGCCGGGCTGCTCGCTGCTGTGCTCCGTCGAGACGTTCTTCTTCCAGACGCACACGACGGGAGCTTCGCAGTTCAACCTCACGGTGCCGAACAGCCAGGTGCTCCTCGGCCTCCAGGTCATGACGCAGGCGTTCTCGACGGACCCGAACAACGCGCTCGGCCTCGTCGCCTCGAACGCGGGCGTCGGCACGGTCAACCTCTGATCGAACCGCGCGCGCCCCGCGCATCGGGGCGCGCCTCGGACCAGCGCGGATGCCCGAACTGCCTGAGGTCGAGACCGTCCGCCGCGGCGCCGAACCGCTGCTGAAGGGCCGCCGCCTGCGCCGCGTCGAACTGCGGCGCGACGACCTCCGCTGGCCCATCCCCGTCGATGCAGTTCGTGCGCTCGAAGGCCGCACCTGCCGCTCGATCGAACGGCGTTCGAAGTATCTGCTCATGCGCTTCGACGGCGACGGCGCGCCGGTCGCGCTCGTCCACCTCGGCATGAGCGGACGCATGCTCGTCGAACCGATCGGCGAACGCGCCGCGCGGCCCGAATGGCGCCTGCACGAGCACTGGCGCATGGACTTCGGCGACCGCCTCGTGCGCTTCGTCGACCCGCGTCGGTTCGGCATGCTCGACTGCTGCCCAGCGGCGGAGCTCGCGACGCACAAGCTCGTGCGCGTGCTCGGGCAGGAGCCGCTGGAAGAAGGGTTCGACGGCGCGTTCCTGTTCGCCCTCAGCCGCGGCAAGAAGGCGAGCATCAAGTCGATGCTGATGGACGGCCGACTGCTCGTCGGCGTCGGCAACATCTACGCGAGCGAAGCGTGCTGGCGCGCCGCAGTTCGCCCGCGACGCGCGGCCAAGACGCTCAAGCACAGCGAGTGCGATGCGCTCGCCGACGCGGTGCGATCCGTGCTGCAGAGCGCGATCGACGCCGGCGGCACGTCGTTCCGCGACTACGTCGGCGTCGGCGAGGAGCAGGGCTACTTCGCGCGCGAACTCGCCGTCTACGAGCGCGAGGGCAAGCCGTGCCGCCGCTGCAAGGCGCCCATCCGTCGCACGACCGACGGCGGGCGCAGCACCTACTGGTGCGCTGGCTGCCAGCGTTGAACGCTGAGGCTCCAGCGCGCGATCACATGTCGATGTGGATGAACCACAGCAGCCGCAGGCAGTCGCCGCGCGGCGAGCTGTCGTAGCGGATCAGGCTCAACAAGGCGCGGAACGTGTCGTGCGTCTCGGCTTCGCGGCCGCGCGCGTCGCTGACGTAGGTCGACTTGCTGCTCGCGAGGATGCCGAGCGGACCCGTCGTCCAGCACGTCTTCGGAACGCCTTGTTCGCGGTAGTAGACGAACGGCACCCAGACCTTCTTGGTCGTCGTGTAGTCGCGCAGCTCGATCGTCGCGCTGTGCTGGGCCGACGTTCCGCGACGCACGGTCATCGCGATCGAGCCGCCTTGCACGCCGCGTTCGTAGATCGTCGCCGCGAGTTGCTGCGCAGGCGGCGTCGGCGTTCCGTCGACGAGCTCGACGAAGTCGCCGCAACGGAAGCCGGCGAGCCACGCAGGCGAGCCGACCTCGACCGACGCGACGAGCACGCCGTTCTTGCCCTCGCCCAACACGCGATCGCACAGGTCCTCAGGCCGGCCACGCAACACGAGCCCAGCGTAAGGACGCGCACTGTCGACCGAGTCCAGCGCGATGCTCTTCTTGGTGATCTCGCGCTCACGCTTCGCCTTCGGAGTCGCCTGGACATCGATCTCCTGCTGGCCACGCAACACGCGCAACGTGGTCGCGACGCCGGTCGCCAACGAGGACTCCACGGAAGAGAGGAGGTTCTGGTAGACGGTCTTCTGGCCGCCCACCGACAGGATGATGTCGCCGGGAACGACGCCGGCCGCCCTGGCCGCCGAGTCTGCCTGCGTGCCGGTGACGAGCAGCCCGCTGTAGGGGGCGACGCCACGGCGCTCCGCACCTTCGCGGTCGAGTTCTCGGACCTGCAACCCCAGCGACGGACGTTCGCGATCCGTCTCCACCACGGCTTCCATCGTCGCTTCAAGACGCGCATCGACGAAGAGGCTCTCGGTCACTCCGTTCCCCACTTGCGCGCGAGCGACTTCGAAGCGCTCGTTCGGGATCCGGGTCTCGTAGGAGTAGGACGTGCAGGCTGCGAACAACGACAGGCAGGCGAGCAGGGCGCTGGTGGCAGCGCGCTGCGGAAGACGACGAGTCACTTGGGTTCTCCTTTGCGTTTTTGGATCCAGAAGACGAGGAGCACGAGCAGCAGCAGGGCGAGGGACGCGAGGTCGAGCCAATCGGCGATCTGCTCCACGCGCTTGCCCTGACCTTGGATGTTCCGTGCGAAGTGCGCGAACGCTGGCTCCACGCTGTCCGCCGGCACGTCGGCGTCGCCGCCGGCCGGAAGGCGCAAGCCAGCGCGTTCGCGGATCGCCCGTTCGGACGAGGGCGTGAGTATTCGAAGGACGGCAGCAATCGCGGCTTCCCGCCCGACGCCTTCGAGCACGGCGACGCCGACCGGCAGCGCGGTCGGCAGCGTCCACTGTGGGACGCGGACCAGCGATGCATCGCGTGCGGCCAGCGGCTCGGGAATCACGAGCGCGAGATCCGGGCTGCCGCCGATGCCGGCGACCATCGCAAGATAGTCCGTCTCGTAGGCGCCGATGCGCGCGTCGAGGGCCGTCCACACGCCGAACACAGCCGAGTCGCCGCCGCCTGCGCGCAGCGTCTCGTGCATCGAGAGGATCCACGGGCCGCGATCCCACGCAGGCGCGGCGACACGGAGTCCGTCGCCGAGCCCATACGCGAGCGCGAGCCGTTCGAACGGACGAGGCGCCGCGCCGTCCGCCGCCAGCTCGCTCGCGCGCAAACCACAGACGACGTAGCCGAGGCTCCACGGCATCGCGATGCGGCCATCGCGGCTCACGCGCAGCGCAGGGTCGACATCGGCCCCGACCTTCCATTCTGCGAACGCAGCATCGCGCTGCAGCGCGAACAGGTCCGGGCCCGCGGCGACCAGGACTGCAGCGCGCGCATCGGCGCGCTCGCGCAACGCCTCACGCGCGACGACGCGGACCGCAACCACAGGCTCGACGGATGCGAACGCTTCGCGCAACGCGACCGCGACGTCGCCGGCGATCGGCTCCGGCAATGCGATGCGCACTTCTTGCGCGACAGCCACGGAGCCGAGCACGACTGCGGCACACCGCCGAAGCGCGGCGACGACTGCGTTCACGGACGTTCCTCCCGCACGAACCAACGGATGAGCGCATAGGACGCGACCTGGCAGCCGACAGCCGAGTAGACGACGGTCGCATACCAGTCTTCGCCCTCGGTCGGCATCGCTTCGGCGAACAGGAACACGCCGAACTGCATCGCGAACGAACGCAATCCCATCAGCGTCGCGAGCTGGTAGCTCGGCACGAGGCCCGACGTCAGCGCTTGCAGCGGGCCGGTGCGAGCCGACGCGACGACGGCGGCCGCGAGCCCGATCGGCGCGAGCGTCGCGAGCGAGCCCGAGCGCGTGACGCCGAGAAGGCAACCGACGAGCAACGCCGACGTGAGCAGCACGAAGTTGCGTTTGCCGACGCGGTCCGCGACGCGGCCGAACACGAAGCTGCCGAGCGCGGAACACAGGCCGAGCGCGATCCACACCTGCCCTTGCGCTTCCTTCGGCACGAGCCCGCTGCGATCGAGCCACAGGCCGGACAGCAACACGACCGGGATGAACGAACCGTTGTGCAACATCGTCGCCGCGAGCGCGGCGGCGGCGGGGCGCTGGCGCAGCACGTCGCGCGGATCGACCCATTCGCTGCGGCGGCCACGCTCCGGCACGTTGCGCATCGCAAGCACGGCCCCCACCAACGCAACCGCAGCCTGCGCCCAGAACACCGCCTGCCACGCGCCGAGCGAACCCGACCACGTCGCGAGCGGCAGGCCGAGCGGGAACGCGAGGAACATCCCCGCCGTGAACGCCCCCATCGCCGCGCCGCGCCGTTCGTAGGGAACGACGACGGCGGCCAACGCCGACGCGGACGCATACGCCGCGCCGACGGCTGCGCCCGACAGCGCCCGGGCCGCGAGCATCCACGCGTAGGACGAAGCCGTGGCCTGCAGCGCGCTCGCGACGGCGAACACGAGCATGCCGAGGCCCAGCAACCGCTTCTTGCCGACGCGGTCCGCGACCGGCCCTGCGACGAGCGCGGCGAGCGCCGACGCCAAGGCCGCTGCGGCGAGCAGCGTCGACTCCGAGTTGCCTTCGGGCGCGATCTCGGGCGGCAGGAACGGCAGCAGGGCGCCGAGCACGAGCATGTTGCAGTTCAACGCGAACGCGGCGATCGCGAGCGCCGTGATCGCGAGCCGTTCGGTCGAGCGCGGAAGATCCGCGTCGGGCGCGGCGGTCGTGCGAGCGTCGGTCTGCAAGGGCCGGCATCATGGCGAGCCTGCGCGCGCCGGAAAACACCTGCTCCGCAACGCGAAGGCGCGGCTAGACTGCCTCGCCGATTCTGCCTTGGAGGTCCGTTGAAGATCGCCATTCTCGGCGGGGGCATCTCCGGAACCGCCCTCGCCCACATGCTTGCCCGCGACGGGCACCGCGTCACGGTGCTCGAGGCCGCTTCGCGCCCAGGCGGCCTCTGCAAGAGCCGCCGCTACGGCGAGTTCACGTTCGACGAGGCCGGCGGCCACATCCTGTTCAGCAAGGACAAGAAGGCGCTGCAGTGGCAACTCGACCGCTGCGGCGGCGACGAGGGCACGGTGCGCGTCGAGCGCAACACGAAGATCCGCTGGCACGACCGCTGGGTGCCGTATCCGTTCGAGAACGGCGTCGGCCACCTCACGCCCGAGGCGATCCTCGACTGCATGAAGGGCTACATCGACGCGCTCGTGGACCGACGCGTCGGCAAGCCTTGCCCCGAGACCTTCCGCGACTGGATCGACTGGCGCATGGGCGAAGGCTTCGCGCGCCACTTCATGGTCCCGTACAACGAGAAGATCTGGAAGTGCGACCTTCGCTCGATGGCGAGCAGCTGGGTCGCGGGCCGCGTGCCCGAAGCTCCGATCGAAGACGTGCTGCGCTCCGCGCTCGGCCAGACGACCGAGGGCTACACGCATCAGTCCGTGTTCTGGTTCCCCAAGCACGGCGGCTTCGAGACCGTCGTGACGGGCACGGTCCAAGGCGGCGGCTTCGACGTGCAGTGCGGCGTGCGCGTGAAGGACGTGCGCAAGGACGGCTCGAAGTTCAAGGTCGACGGCGAGAGCTTCGACCTCGTCGTCAACACGGTGCCGCTGCCGCAGATCGAAGGCGCGATCCACGAGATCCCCGAAGCGATCCGCGCCGACATTCGCGCGCTCGTGCCGATCTCGCTGATCAACGTGATGATCGGCGTGAAGCTCGACGAGCCGCTGCCGCCGCTGTCGTGGATCTACCTGCCGTTCGCGGACCAGGGCCCCACGAACCGCGTCACCTACTACAGCAACTACTCGCCGCACAACGCGCCGGCGGGCCACGGGTCGTTCCTCGCAGAGGTCACCTACCGCGGCAAGCTCGTGCCCGACAAGGCGTGGATGGACAACACGCTGAACGGATTGCAGCGCGCGGGCATCCTGAAGCGCGAACAGGTCGTGCTCGCCGAGTGGTGCGACAACACGTTCGCCTACATCGACCAGAACATGGAGTTCGCAGCGCGCGTCGCGCGCGTGCGCAAGTGGTTCGACGAGTCGGGCTACGTCACGTTCGGCCGCTTCGGCCGTTACGAGTACCACAACAGCGACCAGTGCGTCGCGCGCGCGATGGAAGTCCACGCGCACATCCGCGACATCGCCGCGAGCGGCGCGCCGGCGCGGCCGACGTTCCGCTGAGGCGGGGCGGCGCTGCGCACTCGCGCCTCGTGCTGCGTTCTCGCGCGAATGCGCGGAACGCGGCGCAAGCGGGCGCATCGCGCCTTCGCGCCGAATGCTCGATCAGCGCATCGGCAGCAGCGGGCCGCGCGCGCTCACAGGCAGGCGCAGGCACATGCCGGCGCGGCCGTTCGTGACGTCGTCAGGCAACACGCGGACGCCCGCCGACTCGACCGCGTCGCGGAACTCGTCGATGCGGTCCGCGGTCGGCTCGCCCTGCGCTTCGCCGCTTCCTTGCACGCGCACGAAGTGGCCTTCGTCGTCGTCGCCGACCTCGACGTGCAGCGCCGAAGCCTCGCCGATGCGAAGGTCCACCAGTTCGATCGCGAGCCGGATGACACGGCCGAGCGCCGGCACCGAAGCGAACACCGATGCGTTCGCATGGCCGGTCACGTAGACGGGACGGTTCGCGCCGCAGCACGAGAGGTCGTGCACGACGTCGTGGACGAGGTCGAGCAGATCGACGGCCTGCAGGCCGGACACGGCCTTGCGGCCCTCGGACTCCATTTCCAGCTGCACGGCGTCGCACCACGTGAGCACTTCGCTCGCGGTGCGGACGAGGCGCGACAAGGCGATGCGCGTGCCATCGTGCGTCTCCTGCTCCATCGCCGACAGCGCGCGGCGCAGTTCTCCGAACAGCACCTCCTGGCTCTCCACCTGCGCGAGCAGACGTTCGCCGAGCTGGCGCGCGCCCATCGCCTCGCGGCGCAGCAACGCGGTGCCGAACGGCGCGGACTCAGGCGCGACGACGAGGTTGCCGGGACGACCGGGGCCGAAGCCACGGTGCGGCGCGAGATCGACGAGCGACTCTTCCGATGCGTGCATCGTCGGTCGCGTCGATGCGATCGTCTCCTCTTCGGAGAGCATGGGGGCGGAGAGATCGGACGCGCGCTTCTCGCTCATGATTCGGAACACGCCACGGCACGGGCGGCTTGGTAGAGTCGAGATCGACCCGAAGGCCGCGTCCGCTTGAGCCTTCGCCCGCGGAACGATGCCTGTCTCCCCCTCCCTGGTCCGCGAACTCGCCCACGACTGCGGCTTCGAGCTCGTCCGCTTCGGGCCCGCCGACCCAGGGCCCTACGGCCAGCGCTTCCTGGACTGGCTCGACCAGGGCCGGCACGGCGAGATGCGCTACCTGGAGGAGAACCGGGAACGGATCCTCGATCCGACCACCTGGCGGCCGGGCGTGCAGTCCGCGATCGCGCTGGGCGTCGACTACGGCGGCCCGCGCGCCGAGCTGAAGGGCGGCGGCCAGGTCGCGCGCTACGCGGCGGGCCGCGACTACCACCGCTGGCTGAAGGACCGCGTGTTCTCGCTGCGCAAACGGCTCGAACGCGAAGGCGTGCCCTACGGGACGTGCAACGGCGGCGCCGACGCAGTGCCCGTGCTGGAACGCGCGCTCGCGGTGCGTTCGGGCATCGGCTTCCTCGCCAAGAGCGCGATGGTGATCTCGCCCACGCACGGCCCCTACCTGCAGCTCGGCGAACTGCTGACGGGCATGGAACTGCCGCACGACGAGCCCGCGAAGGGCACGTGCGGGACCTGCACCGCATGCATCGACGCATGTCCGACGAAGGCGATCGTCGCGCCGCACGAAGTCGACGCGCGTCGCTGCCTCAGCTACACGACGATCGAACTGCGCGGCTTCGCGTCGCCGGAGCTGCGCGAGGCGCAAGGCGACCGGTTCTTCGGCTGCGACGTCTGCATCGAGGTCTGCCCGTTCCAGAGCAAGAGCCCGCTGCTCGACGTGCACGGCGACGACCGGCCCAAGGACCTCCGCCCGCATTCGCTGCTGTCGCAGTGGACGCTCGTCGACGTGCTGGAGCTCGACGACGCACGCTACGAGTCCGAATGGGTCGGCACCGCGATGCGGCGCGCGACGCGCTCTGGCCTCCGTCGCAACGCAGCCGTCGTGCTCGGCAACCTCGGCGATCCGGCGGCCGTTCCAGCGCTCGTGCGCGCGCTCGGCGACGTCGACCCCGTTGTTCGCGGGCATGCGGCATGGGCGCTCGGGCGGATCGACGCGCGGCACCCGGCCCTCGATGCAGCGCGCAAGAGGGAGACGGACGACGTCGTGCGCAGCGAGATCGAACGCGCGTTGTCAGCGGACTGACGACGCAACGTCGCAGTCGACGCATTCGCACAGCGTCGCGTCCGCGCGACGGGTCCGATCCACGCGACGCAGCACAACCGGCCATGCTGCCGCGCAGTCGCGAATGCGCGACGCGCTACGCATTGCGAACCGTCTTCGATTCGCGACGGAGCAGCCACACCGTCCATTCGCCGCGACGGACACTGACAGCGATACCGCCCGATGCCATCGCAGCCTGCGCGACGCCGTGAGGCGGACTTCCACACTTGGCAGACCAGTTGCTTTCTCTCCGTCGTGCGCGCTCCGCAGTGGACCGCACAACCTGACCAACGAGAGCAACGAACGATGTCCAGCCAAGACTTCTACGGTGAACGCAAGTGGTGCGAGCAGTGCAAGGACTACGTGCGCTACCTGATGAGCATGGACCACTCGTTCTGCGTCACCTGCGGCAGCAAGGTCCGCCTGTTCAACAAGGAAGACCAGTCGCGGTTCTCGGAGACGGTGCAACGCCACCGCTGGCAGGCCTCCTGATCGAACTCCGACGCTGCGCGGGGTCCCTGTTCCTGCGCGCAACGTCTGTAGCGCTCGCAAATCCCTGATCCAAGTCGCGGCCCGCCGGGCGTCTCCCGGCGGGCCGTTCCTTTTCTTTGCGGCTGTGCGCGGACAAGCCTAGATTCCTCGCCCTTCTTTTCGCGCGAGGCGCCATGCAGCTGCAGAACTTCCGCAACGAGCCGTTCACCGACTTCTCCGTCCCCGCCAACAAAGAGGCCTTCGCGCTCGCGCTGAAGAAGGTCGAGACCCAGTTCCTAGGCAAGACGTGGCCGTGCTGGATCGGCGGCGAGAAGGTCACCGGCCAGAAGACGTTCGAGACGCACGATCCGGGCGAGACGTCGCGCAAGATCGGCACGTTCCAGGAACTGACCGCCGACGATGCGGACCGCGCGATCACGGCGGCGCACGCTGCGTTCCAGTCGTGGTCGGAGACGCCGGTGCAGCAGCGCGTCGACATCGTGATGAAGGCCGCGCAGAAGATGCGCGCACAGAAGCACGAGTGGTCCGCGATGCTGTGCTACGAAGTCGGCAAGTCGTGG
Source organism: uncultured Singulisphaera sp. (assembly GCA_964514315.1). Lineage (GTDB taxonomy): Bacteria > Planctomycetota > UBA1135 > UBA1135 > UBA2386 > SXPK01. The sequence goes on from CAZEQF010000115.1 coordinate 10,129, forward strand.
GCGGAAGGCGACGCGGACACCGCCGAGGCGATCGACTTCCTCGAGTACTACGCAGGCCAGATGCTGCGCATGCAGGAGCCGCAGTTCGTCACGCCGGTCGACGGCGAGCGCAACGAGATGATCTACATCCCCCTCGGCGTGGGCGCGATCATCCCGCCGTGGAACTTCCCGCTCGCGATCATGGCGGGCATGACGGTCGCCGCGCTCCTCGCAGGCAACACCGTCGTCGTGAAGCCTGCGTCGCAGTCGCCGCTCGTCGCCGCGAAGTTCGCAGAGCTCATGTACGAGTGCGGCCTGCCGAAGCAGGTCCTCAACTTCGTCACCGGCCCCGGCTC
>CAZEQF010000116.1:0-10458 GCA_964514315.1 uncultured Singulisphaera sp.
CGGGACGCCCTGCGCGACGGCCTGGTCGATGATGTTCACGCTGAGCTGCGCGAGGCGATACACGTTCGCTTCGCGCGCGCGGAAGTCGCCGCCCTTCACCGTGTCGTAGAACAGGCGGTAGACCGAGTCGCCGTCGTTGCGGTAGTTCTTCGCCGCGTTGATGCCGCCTTGCGCAGCGATCGAGTGCGCGCGACGCGGGCTGTCCTGGAAGCAGAAGCACTCGACCTGGTAGCCGAGTTCTGCCAGCGACGACGCGGCCGACGCGCCAGCGAGGCCGGAGCCGACGACGAGGACCTTGTACTTGCGCTTGTTCGCGGGGTTGACGAGCTTGAGCTCGAACTTCCGCTTCTCCCACTTGTCCTGGACCGGGCCGGACGGAATGCGCGAATCGAGCTTCATGCGGCCCCCTTCTGGACGAGGCCCAACATCGGGGCCAGCGCGATGAGGATGTTGCCGCCGGCGATCGCCGCGGCGAGGACGGACGAGAGCGACTTGACCATCGGGGTGTAGCGGGCGTGGTTCCAGCCGAGCGTCTGCGCGAACGACTGGAGGCCGTGGTTCAGGTGCAGGAACAGCAGGACCTGGAACGCGACGTAGGCGATCACGACGGGAAGGCGCGAGAAGCTCGCGACCACCATCGCGTAGACGTTGAAGTCCGCGCCCTTCAGCGCCACGTCGTCCGCGTGCACCGCGCCGACCGTGAAGTGCATGAGGTGGTAGACGACGAACGCCAGCAGCGAGAGGCCGGAGAACAGCATCGACCGCGACGCGAACGACGCCTGCACCGTCGACTCCTTGGCGTAGGCCACGGGCCGCGCGGCCTTGTTGGCCTTCGACAGACGGATCGCCGTGATCACGTGCAGCGCGAAGATCGCGAGCAACCCGATGCGCGCAACCCAGAGCAGCGGGCCCAGGTCGTGCAGCATCTTGGCGTAGTCGTTCAGAGCTTTCGGACCGGCGAAGATCTGCAGGTTGCCCAGCAAATGCGCGATCACGAAGAGGAACAACAGAACGCCCGTGACTGCCATCGTGGTCTTTCCACCGATGGACGAGCGCCAGAAGTCTTGGACCCAGGTCATGAGTTGAGGGCGAGGAGGATCGGGGGGAACGCCTCGCATTGCAACGCTCCGTTCGTCGCGATGCGCTACGCCGAGGCGGCACTGGACGGCCCCCAACCGCCCCGGTTGCATCTCGTTTCGGCGGCGCGCCTGCCCCGGATGCGATCCGGAGCGCCGCAGACATCTCCTGGGAGCACCCATGCACCATCTACGCAGCCTCCTTGCCCGAACGTCCCTCCTCGCCGTCGTCGCGGCAGCGCCCATCGCGGGCCTCGTCGCACAGGCCGCACCGCTGCAGGGCCACTGGGAACCGGTCGCCGTCGCAAGCGGATCCCACGGCAATGCCTCGCCCGTGGAAGGCGTCGTGTGGCAGGGCTTCGTCGTCTCGCCCGTTCCTGCACCCTGGATCCGCGTCTACTTCAAGGACGTCGAACTCGAAGGCGGCAGCTACCTGCGCATCGCGTCGCTGCGCGACGGCGACGTGCAGCGACTCGACCGCAAGAGCCTCGCGCAGTGGGAGAACTCCACCGCCTACTTCAACGGGTCCGCAGTCATGGTCGAACTCGTCGCGGCCCCTGGCACGGCGAAGAACACCGTCTCGGTCGACCGGATCTTCGTCGGCGACACGGTCGCGGACGTCCCGCCGCAAGAGACGATCTGCTTCACGACGGACAACCGCGTTCCTTCGTCCGACCCGCGCGCAGGACGCATCGTCGGCATCGGCTGCTCGGGCTGGATCATCAGCACGGCGGTCGCCAGCAACGCGAACGAGCGCCTTCACCTCTCCGCCGGCCACTGCTACGCGACCGGACAAGTGCTGCAGTTCAACGTGCCCGCGTCGAGCTCGACGTGCTCGCTCGTGATGCCGTCGGCGAACTTCCAGTTCTCGATCGACAGCGCAGGTTCGCAGTATGCGAACACCGGCATCGGCAACGACTGGTGGACCTTCCGCTGCTTCCCCAACTCCAACACCGGCCTCACGACGTTCCAGGCGATGGGCCAGGCGTTCAGCCTCGCGACCTCGATGCCTGCAGCCAACACGACCTTGGTCAACTGGGGCTACGGCGTCGACGGCACGCCCGTCAACGACGGAGCAACCGCCAGCAGCTGCTCGTGCGCGAGCGGCAGCGGCGCGCGCAACCAGACGCAACAGACGCACACGGGCCCGCTGACCTCGGTCAGCGGCACGCGCGTCAACCACCAGGTCGACACCTGCGGCGGCAACTCGGGCTCGGTCGTCGCGATCCAGTCGAGCGGGGTCGCGATCGCCATCCACACGAACGCAGGCTGCACGTCGACCGGCGGCAGCAACAGCGGCACAGCCGTGACGAACACGGCGTTGCAGGCGGCGATCGCTTCGCTCGCAAGCGGCAGCGGCCCCGTCGCTCCGCCCAACGACAACTGCGCGAACGCCACGGTGATCACCGCGGGCACGAGCATCGCCTACACGACCGTCGGCGCGACGCCGGGCAGCGCGTTCGCATGCGTCGCCTCGGCGAGCAACGACGTGTGGTTCCGCTACAACGCGCTCGCGACCGGCGCGCACACGTTCGCCATGTGCTCGGCGACGCGCACGTTCGACACCGTGCTCGAAGTGTTCTCCGGCGCGTGCGCGTCACTGACCTCGGTCGGCTGCAACGACGACAGCTGCAGCACTGGATCCTCGGTGACGGCCACGCTCACCGCGGGCCAGAGCTACCTGATCCACGTCGGCGGCTACAACGGAGCCACGGGCGCGTTCGACTTGACGATCACCGCGCCTGCCGTCGCACGCGACGAATGCGCGACCGCGACGCCGATCACGCTCGGCACGTCGGCGGTGTTCAACAACACGGGCGCGACCACTTCTGCGACCCCGGCTTGGACCTGCGCCACGGGCGGCAACGACCTGTGGTTCACGTTCACGGCGAACTGCACTGCGCCCACCACGTTCTCGACGTGCACGGCGGCTCGCACCATCGACACGGTGATGTCGGTCTACAGCGGAACCTGCGCCGGCCTCACGCTGCTCGGCTGCAACGACGACTCGTGCGCGCTCGGCAGCCAGGTCACGGCCAGCCTCGTCGCGGGCCAGACCTACTACGTGCGCGTCGGCGGCTTCAGCAACGCCGTCGGCAACTTCCAGATCGTCGCGCAATGCGGCACGGGAGCCGGAACGATGGCGACGACGCCGATGGCGTGCGGCAGCGCGAACCTGACGGTGACGGGCACGCCCGGCATCTTCAGCACGCTGACGTGCACGGTCACCGGCGCCACGGGCCTGCCGTTCGTCGGCTACGGCTTCAACCTGACGCCCGTGCCGTTCTGCGGCTGCACGATCGGCCACGACTGGACGGGTTCGTTCTTCGGCGGCACGGCGAACATCACGATTCCGTGCGACCCGTTCTTCATCGGCCTGCAGTTCGGCCTGCAAGGACTCGATCTCGGCGGCACGGGTGGCTGCGCGTCGCCGCAGCTGACCGCAACCGACACGGTGGTCGTCACGATCGGCTGACGCAGGACCGCGCGTCAGCGCGAAAAGCGTCCTTGCTGCAAGAACGCGAGGACCTGGCGGATCGTCTCGTCGGACGAGGCGATCCGCGTGTGCCCCAGCGGCAGCGTGACGCTGTCGGCTGCGCCGGACAGCGTGGCCTCGTCCACACCGACGGTGCCGTCGTCATTGCCTTCGATCGACGCGTTGCCGTCGCCGAGGTCGCCGACGATGCAGCCGCTGCGCTCTGTGTGCGGGATCGGACGCGCGTGCAACGGATCGCCGGGGCTCAACTGCATCGCCGCGCCGTCGCCCATGATCCACGGGAACGGCCACCATCGTTTGCGCAGGTCGCAGAGAACGGCGCCGCGATGCGGCACAGCGACGTAGACGCAGGCAAACGGAGACAACGTCGGCAAACGACGCAACGTCTCCTGCACGACGAGCCCGCCCATCGAGTGGCCGACGAATGCGATCTTCGCGCCGTAGACCGACGCTGCGAACGCACGGCCGACTTCGCCTGCGAGCGAGTCCGCTGCGGATTCGATCGTGGTCGCAGTGCTCGCATAGCCCGGATTGACCACTTCGTAGCCGTGCGCCACGAGTGCGCGCTCGAGGCGCCACAGCGCCCATGGCGAACGCCACAGCCCGTGTTGCAGCAGCACGACGCGGCGCTGCCCGTCCTGCGGCGCGCGCAACGAAGGATCGAGCGGGAACTCGCCGAGGTTCCACGCGACGTCGAACGGCATCGACGGCGGCAAGCCGCACGCACAGGCGACCCCGTAGCCCAACGCGAGCACGAGCGCGATGCGCGCGGCGATGCGCCTCTTGCCCCGCCGCGGAGCTTCAGCCGCCGACATGCGCGCCGTGGCCCGAGTGCAACCGGATCTCGTCGTCGGGTCGCTCGATCGCTTCGCGCTCGACCTGCGCAAGGCGCGCAAAGCGAAGCCCGACCTCGCGCTCGCCGACCAGTGAAGCCGCGATGTCGAGGTAGATGCAGCGATGCCGCGCCTCGGCCTCGACGAGGTCGAGATAGAATTCGCTCGCCGCGTCGTCGCGGCCGCGCAGCGCGAGGCCGAGCGCTTCCATGCGTTCGTGGGACCGCGCCTCGATCAACGACGAGACGAGCAGCTCGTCGACCTGTCGCTCGGGCATCGTCGACGCGACCACGGCCTTGAGGCGGTCGGCGTAGCGGCTCGGCGACAAAGTCGTGAACGTCTCGCCGCGCTGGTCGAGCAGGCGCAACGTGCGTTCGAAGTGCACGAGCTCCTCGCGCGCGAGGCACGACAGCGCGCGCTGGATCCACGGCTCCCGGCCCGTGCTGAACAGGAAGCGCATCGCCGCGGCCGCGGCCTTCTTCTCCAGGTGCGCCTGCTCGACGAGCAACGTCGGCAGCGATGGGATCGCGGCCTCGACCCATGCGTCGGGCGTCTTCACGGCGAGGCCGCAGGTCGCGTGCAGTCCGTTGGATTCGGGTGCGGAGGTCACGCGACCAGGATGGCCTTTGCCTGCGGCGCTGTCCATCGGGGCTCCGCGTCCGCGCGCCGACGAAACCGCGAACGCCGTGCGCCGGGGCGCACGCTCACTTCGGCTGCAGTTCGTTCGCGGGCCACGGCGTGGCGCGGTCCACATGCGCGGCGCGGATCGCGGCGACGTCCTTGGGCGCGATGCACGAGGCGCGATGGCCGAACGAACGGCGCGCATACGACAACGCCGCGGCGAGGTCCGCGTCGCCGAGGTGCGATTGCGGCGGCATCTCGCCTTCGAACGCGACGCCCGCGGCGCGCAGCGGACCGCGCACGCCGTGCAGCGCGACCTTCACGAGCCGCTCGGGTTCGCCCGTCACCCACTCCGAGCCCGCGAGCGGCGGCGCGAGGCCGGCGAGGCCCTGGCCCTGCGGCTGATGGCACGCCGCGCAGTACGCGCCATAGACGCGCGCGCCTGCCGCGACGCGCATTCGTTCTTCGGGTGCGAGCGACTCGTCCGACGGCCCCTCGGGCTCGGGCATGTCCGCGCGCAACTCGATGCTCGCGAGGATTCGCTGCACGTGCGGAACGACCTCGGCGCGGCCCGTCCGCTGCATCGCCGCCAGCGCCGGCGGCGTCGCGACGAACCGGAACGCGCCGCGAGCCTTGGCCGGATCCGACGGGATCGCCGCGCAGAATCCGGCGAGCATCCGTTCCTGCAACGCGACCGACATCGTCGCGGCCGCGACGTCGAGCATGCGTTCCTGCAGGGCCGGGTTCTTCGCCGAAGCAGCCTTCTGCGCGAGCGTGGACAACGCCAACTGCGGCGACGGGCGCTCGCCGCGCACGAGCAGCCGCGCGAGCTCCGGCTCGCGGCCACGCGCGCTCGAAGCAACGTGCGCGGCGAGCATCGCGTCGTCGCCGACCGAGCCGCCGAGTTCCGCGAGCAGCGTCAGCGCAGCGTCTTGCCCCTTGCCTGTCACGTCGCCCAACGTCAACGCGAGCTGGCGGCGAACCGAGGGCACAGCTTCCTTCGCGAGACGTTCGCAGGCCCACGTCAACACACGGTCGCCGCGCGACAAGTCGGCCGCGCAGAAGCGCAGCGCGAACGCGAGCAAGCCAGCGTCCTCTGCGTGCAACACCGCGCGAAGGTCGTCGGCCGAGAGCTCGCCGAGCCCGTCCAGTGCGCCGATCGCATGCAGCGACACCGGCGCCCGACGTTCGCGCACGAGCTCTCGCAACCGCGGGATCGCAGACCGATCCTGACGCTGCACGAGCAACCGTTGCGCGAGATCGCGGCGCGCGCCGTCGCGGCACCCGAGCGCATCGCACAACTCGAGCGCCGACGCTGCGTCGAGCGATGGCGGGACGGTTCGCTTCGCGCCTTCTGCCGCGATGCGCCAGATGCGCCCCATGCCGATCGGCTGCTCCAGTCTGCGTTCCGCGACCTGCCGCCGCAGGAACGTGGTGACGAAGTTCTTGTGCTGGATCACGCCGCGATACATGTCGACGACGTAGATCGCGCCGTCGGGCCCCTGGGCAAGGTTGACGGGCCGAAAGCGCTCGTCGACCGCCGCGAGGAACTCGGCCTTCTCGTATCGGTTCTCGGCGCGCGTCGCGCCGTCGAGATCGAGCAGCCGGAAGCGACGCACGACGTTGCCCGCGGGCTCGCACACGAACACGTCGCCGTCGCAGCCCGGCAGCGATTCGCCGCGATAGACGAGCGGCGCGCAGACGGCGGTGTGCCGCGTGAGCCAACCGTCGCGCAACAAGCCTTCGCGTCCGCCGCGGTTCACGCCCGGCGTCGGATGCGCGGGATGGACCGCGGGATCCAGCGCGAGCTTGTGGTTCATGCCCGGCAACATCGACGCAGGCTCCGTGCGCGCCGCATAGCGCCGCGGCACGAGATCGGAACGCAGCCAGTCCTCGTTGTAGTTGTAGTAGAGGCGGCCGCGATCGTCCTGCGCGATGCCCCACTGTCCCGCGGAGGCAGTCGCCTCGATCGCGAACGGCACAGGCTCGCGCCCGGACGCGAACGTGAGCATGCGCGCGTCGCCAGCAAGGTGGATTCGGTTGTCGAGCCCCCACAACAAGCCGTTGCCGCTGTGCTCGGGATTCGTCCTGCCTGCGTCGAAGCCGGAACAGACCGTCTCGATGCGCTCGGGCTTCAGGTCAAAGTCGGCATCGACGCACCACAGCAAATCGGGCGGAACGATCACGAGCGCGCCGCCCTGCAACGGCAGCACCGCGCGCGGCAGCACGACTCCGTCGAGGAACGGAACGGACTCGTCCATGCGCCCGTCGCCGTCGCGGTCGACCAGCACCGCGACGCGGCCGTCGGCGCGCAGTTCGTCGGTGCCGTCGATGTCGCGCATGTAGCTGCGCATCTCGCAGACCCAGAGGCGGCCCTTCGCGTCGAACACCGCCTGCACGGGATCACCGAGCAACGGCTCGTGCGCGACGAGTTCGATCGAGAACCCGGGCTGGAGCCTGAGCGCGTCCTTTGCCTCGGCGGGCGCGCGCACGACGACCGCGGGTCGCGGCGTCCCGGCCGGGAGCTCGCTCTGGTCTTCGGCGGCGCGATCTCCCTGTTGCGCGAGCAGCGGGCCTGCTGTGCACACGAGCGCCGCGAGGGCCAGGCGTCGAGCCGACGAATGCGCACGCAGGCACGCAGCGGACACACGGCTGTCGCGAAGGATCGACACGATCCGCGCACCATAGCAACCGAAAGCGCGAACTGGCGAACGCGGCGCGTCTGGGTCTACGGTGTGCCGTCGATGCACAACGCCCCTGCGACGATCCAACCGCGCCCTTCGCGCCTCGCGCCCGCCGCATGGGTCCTCTACGACCTCGCCAACACCGTCTACGCGGCGACGGTGACGTTCTTGTTCACGCCGTTCTTCGAAGCGCGGTTTGGCTCGTTGACGGGCCTCGGCATGACGCAGACCGCTTCGCTCACGTTGGCCGCGTTGCTCGTGCCGATCTGCGGCGCGATCGTCGACCGCACGGCGCGCACGGGTCTCTATCTGTCGCTCGCAACCCTCGTGTGCATCGGCGCCATGGCTGGCCTCGGCGTGTTCGATCAAGAACCGGCGATGCTCGCCTGCTTCTTCTTCGCCAACGTCGCCTACAACCTCGGCCTTCTGTTCTACAACTCGCTGCTGACTTCGGTGGCGCCGCCACATCGCGCCGGATTCTGGAGCGGCATCGGTGTCGGCATCGGCTACGTCGGCACGATCCTGGTGCTCGCAACTCTGCTGCCGATGGAGCAGGGGCCGCATCAATTCCAGTGGGCCGCCGCGATGTTCTTCGTGTTCGCGTTGCCGTGCATGGCATTCGTGAGGGACCGACGTCCGCTGCCAACCGCAATCGGAGCGAACGCGATCGGCGATGCGATGCGAAGCCTGCGCACCACGTTGCGCGAGCTCCCGAAGCACCGGCCGTTGTTCTGGTTCTTGCTCGCCAACTTCTGCCTCGTCGACGTGCTGAACACTGCAGTCATGTTCTTCGCGTCGTTCACCAGGAACGTGTTCCTGCAGGCTTCGCAGGAAGGTGGCTTCTCGATGCTCGGCATTCGCTACGAGGGAGCATCCGGCCTGCAGGACTACATTGCGCTGTGCGGCCTGTGCCTCAATGGATGCGCGTTGTTGTTCGGCATCGGCCTCGGCGCGCTCACGGACCGGCGGCCACTGCTCGTGATGCGCGCGTCTTCGATCGCGCTGCTGCTGGCGCTCTGCGGCGGTTCGTGGTTTGGCGGCGCATCGCCGCTTGGCTACATGCTCTCGCTCGGAGTGCTCGGTTCGCTCGGGCTGTCTGGCATCTGGACCGCCGGCCGCAAGGTCGTGGTCCTGCTGTCGCCACCAGATCGCATCGGCGAGCACTTCGGCCTCTATGGCATCACCGTCAAACTGTCCGTCGTCGGCAGCACCGTCTACGCGCGCGTCGCCGACGCATACGGCAGCAAGCCAGCGATGCTGTCTCAGGCAGTTCCGCTGGTGCTGGGACTCTGCCTGTTGGCTCTGGTCCGGCTGCCGAAGAGCGGCGATGCTGTTCGCCCCGCATGACCGGAGGAATCGCAGAACCGGACGATGACGCACGCGACGAGCGAGCCAGGCGCTCGCCGTGGTGGCACGGCGTCGTCGCGTCGGGCTTGCGCGCGACGACGTGGACGTTCGGCCACATGCCGACGTTCTTGGCCTACGCGCTCGCCGACCTGCTGGCCGTGCCGATCGCGCTGATGTGGAGCCTGCAGGACCGCAAGGGCAACCGCGTGCGCGGCTACTGGCGCAACGTGCGCATCGTCTACCGCGAGGGCGGGCTCGGCCCCGCGCGTCCGCGCTTCCACCTGTGGAAGGTCGCGCGGCACCTGACGTGGCTCGCGGTCGACAGCTGCCGCCTCCACCGCATCACGAAGGACGACTTCCGCCGGATCGTCGACGTGCGTGAGTTCGAGCCGATGCTCGACCTGCACAAGCAGGGCAAGGGCATCGTGTGGGCGACGGCGCACATCGGCGTCTGGGATGTGGCCGGCTACGTCTGTGCGCTCATGGGCATCCCGATCACGTCGGTGTTCCGGCCGAGCCCGATCCCGGGCGTCGACCGCGTGATCTCCGACCTGCGCACAGGCTCTGGCCAGGTCGTCGTCGCGAAGCAGAACGTGGTCGGCACGCTGCGGCGCGCGCTGCAGCGGAAGGAGTCGATCGGCCTGCTGTGCGACTCGTCCGGCCGCCGTGGGGACGCCTACCCGCCCTTCCTGGGAACGGCAGCCGCCACGGTCGCGACCCCGGCCTTGCTGAGCCTGTCGTCGGGCGCCCCGATCGCGGTCGTCACGGCGATGCGCACGGGCAAGTTCCGCTTCGCCATGCGCGTCTGGGACGTCATCCCCGCCGAGCCGACCGGCGACCGCGAGGCCGATGTGCAGCGGATCCTGGCGCGCGTCAACCTCGCGCTGGGCAAGTCGGTCGCGGAGCACCCCGAGCAGTGGTTCTGGCAGGGACGGCGGTTCAAGCACCGGCCGCCCGGGGAGAAGCCCGGCCCGGACGGGTTGCCGCCCCGGGGAATCTTCACCGGCTCTTCATAATTGAGTCGCCTTGTCTTCACGAAAGGCACGAGACTCCATGGCTCGTTGTTCCGTAAACCGAACCCCGGAGTCTCCTTCGTGAAGATCCCCTTCCTCGCAGCCGCGTTCCTCGCCGTCCTCCCCGCCTGCGGCAAGTCCAACCGCCAGATCATCCAGAACACGGGTTCGGACACGATGGCCGAAGTCGCCCAGGCGTGGTCCGAGGACTACCAGAAGGTCCACAGCACCGTGGCCGTCGTGGTCGGCGGCGGCGGCTCGCAGGTCGGCATCAAGGGCCTCATCGACGGCACCGTCGACCTCGCCAACTGCAGCCGCGAGTTCAAGCCTGAGGAAGTCGAGGCGGCGCGCAAGAAGGGCCGCGAGCCGGTGAAGCACCACGTCGGC
>CAZEQF010000117.1:0-10440 GCA_964514315.1 uncultured Singulisphaera sp.
CGACTGCGCATCCGCCATCGCGACAGCGAGGCCGCGACGTTCGGCCCGTTCGCGCCGACGTCGTTCGCGGAGATCGCGCTCGTCGCGTTGCCGCGCGAGTCGATCCGCGGCCGCATCGTCGCCGCTGGCGACGGCAAGCCGATTCGTGGCGCATCGGCCTCGCTGCTCGAGCAGGACGGCAACCCGCTCGTCGTCCCCGCCGACGACGAAGGCTACTTCGCCGCCGTGGTCCGCGGCGCGGATGCGATTCGCATGAATGCCGGCGCAGAGGGCTTCCTCACGCATTCCGAGCTCGTCTCGCCAGGCACTCCGTCGGTTGCCGTCGAACTGTGGCCCGCTTCGCAGGAACGTCGTCTCGAGCTCGGGCTCACCAGCCTGTTGTCGGGCGTCGTCGTCGATGCCAACAACGCGCCGATGCCGCGCATCGGCGTTCGCTTCGTTCCTGACTCGCCTGACATCGCTTCACCTGGACGTCGTCTGCTCGCGGGCGGCGCGTTGTCGTTGCCGCAAGCGATCACCACGGGCGCGGACGGATCGTTCGTGCTCGAGGTGGCGACGTTCGGCGGCGGCCTCGTGCAAGCGATCGACGGAACCTCGTCGCAGGCGAACGGAGTCCGCGTCGACGCGCAGCGCGGCAAGGTCGCGACCGGACTGCGCGTGACGGCGACGCGTCGTTGAGCGATGCACGAGCAGCAAGCGATCCGCAAGCGACCAGCAACCACCCACGAACACGGACCACGATGACGCTCGGCGATTGGGAGCAACTCAGCGAGGAGAGCCTCGTCCGCTACAAGGTCTTCGACGTCGTGAAGTCGCGCCGCCGTTCGCCGCGCACCGGCGCCGACATCGGCTTCTTCCTCGTGCGCACGCCGGACTGGGTCAACGTGGTCGCGATCACCGAGGACCAACAGTTCGTGCTCGTGCGGCAATATCGCCACGGCACGCGGCAGTTCTCCTTGGAGATCCCCGGCGGCCTCATTGATCCGCACGAGACGGATCCTGCAGCAGCCGCGGCCCGCGAACTGCGCGAAGAAACGGGATTTCTGCACGGCGAACTGCGACCCCTGGGCGTGATGACGCCCAATCCGGCAATATTCACGAATCGCTGCCACGCGTTCCTCGCCACCGGTTGTCGCAAGGTCGGAGACCTGCACATGGACCCAGGCGAGGACATCGAAGTGGTCCTCGTGCCGTTGGCCGAAGTCGATGCGCTCGTCACGAGCGGCGCCATCGACCACGCCCTCGTGCTCGCGGCCATTGCGATGTGGCGCAGCAGCGGACTTGGTCCGAGGCCTCGCTGACCTGTTTCCGTCCGATCGACAGTTCTTGTGGTCGGGCGGCCACGGCGGCGCCCTTCGTCGTCCTCACTGCGGAGTCCTCTCATGCAACGCAATGTCCTGATCGGCGGAATGGTCGCCGTGTGCGTCGGCCTCGCCGTCGCTGTGTGGCAATTCGGTTCTTCTGCGGATGCGCCGCCGCCGGTCGTCGACGAGCAGAGTGCGAACGTCACCGAGGTAGTCGCGGACACCGCAGGTGAGACGGAGCGACAGCCGCAGACGACCGACGCGTCGTCGCGCCGCGCCGAGATCGCTTCGATCGCGGAGAGCGTCGAGGACGATCCCGAGATCCGCGCGGCGATGTGCGGCTTCAAAGGACGCATCGTCGACCACCGCATGACGCCGCAAGCCGGCTGCGGCGTGCGCATGTATCGCGGCGCCGTCGACTCGGTGATGAAGGAGGGCTTCGGCAAGCTCGCCGAGATGGTCCCGATGGAGCCCGACTACGTGGCGGGCGAAGCGAAGACCAACGACGACGGCACGTTCTTGCTGCACGGCGTCTGGCCGCGCGGCTTCTACCTGATGCTCGCTGGCATCGGCACCGACGCGCCGACGCACCAGATCCTGACGCGCACGCCAGCGCCGGGCGAAGTCGTCGATCTCGGCGACATCGTGCTCAACGACGCAGCGGTCGCGGTCGGCAAGGTCGTCGACGAAAACGGCAAGCCCGTCGTCGGCGCGGTCGTCATGGCGGCGGACCTTCCTGGCACTGCGTTGGACTTCGTGCCGGTGGATCGCTTCGACCCGAAGGGCTGCGTGCTGATCCGCGAACAGAGTTCGCCGGTGCGCGTGATCGACATGCCCGCGTGGGTCTCGAAGACGTTCGAGCACCTGCCCATTCCGATGACGCGCAGCGGCGCCGACGGCGCGTTCCGTCTCACCGGCATCGCTCCCGGCATGAACCTCGTGGCCGCGGTCCAGAACGGGCTCGTGCCCGCGCTGGAGAAGGCCATCAAGTTCGAGAAGGGCCAGACGCGCGACATCGGCGAGCTGACGTTGCGCGAAGGCGAAGAGGTGACCGTGAAGGTCGTCGACGCCGCGGGCAAGCCGATCGAAGGCGCCGAGGTCGTCGCTGGATCCACGAGCTCGATGGTGCCCGTCGACTTCGCGAGCCGTCTCGGCGCAACGGACAAGGAAGGCCGCATCACCGCGCTCGGCTTCGGCCGCGGCAAGGTCACTGCCGCCGCGCGCCGTTCGTCGCGCGACGCGTGGGTGCTCGCCGAGCCGCAGCCGACGTTGCGCGACGTCGTCGTCACGTTGCCGAGCGCCGCGTCGCTGCAGGTGCGCGTGACGCTGCAAGGCCAGCCTGTCGCAGAGCCGAAGCTGCAACTGCTCACGGGCAAGAAGCCGAACGAAGCCGCGCTGATGGCGATGTTCGGCGTGCAGAAGCCGCTCGACTTGAACGGCCGCACCAAGAAGCTCGAAGACGGCCGTATCGAGATCGAGAACGTGCCGCTCGGCCACTACACGTTGCTCGCGAAGACCGAGGGCGCTGCCACCGGCCTCGCTGAGGTCGAGGTCATAGCCGGAGCGACGCAGGCCGTGGTGGATCTGAAGGCGAGCCGCGTGTTCGCGGTGCGCGTTCTGGGGCCCGAGGACGCTCCGGTGCGCAACGCGGCGATCTACGCGCGAGACCATGCGAGCCGCAACGGACCCGACATGATCCAGAACGTCGGTCGCACCGACAAAGAAGGGCGGCTGTCGTTCGACGATCTCGACGCCGAAGAAGTGCGCGTCACCGCCGAGCATCCCAAGTGGGGCATGGTGCACGCGCGCGGCAAGCTGCAGGACGGCGAGATCACGCTGCGCTTCCGCGCGCCCGGTTGGATCGACGGCACGCTGCTGAAGGGCGGCAAGCCGCTGCCGATCGGCAAGTATGCGGTCGTCGCGACGGAGCGTCCCGACGTCGCGTGGAACGAGCGCCCCGAAGCGGTCGAAGGCGTGCCGACGTTCGCGACGCCGGGCCTCGACGGCACGTTCGCGATGCGCGCGCTGCAGCCAGGCAAGTACTCGGTGTCGACGATGCCTGCACTCGACGCGCTTCGTTCGCCCGGCGGCTTCCGCGACATGATGGAAGGCATGTTCGACTTCGGCGGCAACGGCAACAGCGACCACGAGATGGTCGAAGTCGTCTCCGGCCAGGGCGCGAAGTGCGCGCTCGACATCGAAGGCGATGTCTACGAAGGGCCGGTCGGCCAGGTCTTCGGCACGGTGCAGATCGACGGCCTCGCTGCCGAAGGGGCGATCCTGCAGTCGTGGGGCCAGAGCGGTCGCAAGTCGGTGAAGACCGACGCGAACGGTCGCTTCGAGTTGCGCGATGTGCCCGTCGGCAGCATGCATCTGAACATGCGGCCCTCGGGCGCCGGTGGGGACGAGACGTTGTGGTCGAGCAGCATCGAAGTGACCGCGGGCCAGTCGCAAGACCTGCTCATCGACGTGCGCACGGCGGAGTTCCGCGGGATCGTGCTCAAGCCCGACGGCACCCCGGCCACCGGTCTCCACATCAGCGCGCAGGGAGTGCCGCTGCAGCCGTCGCCCAAGGGGCGGCACGATCAGATGTGGCGCAACGAGCAGACGGACTCCGAAGGCCGCTTCGCGTTCGAGCGCGTTCCCGAAGGCGTCTACAGCTTGCAGGCGCAGAACTGGGGCAACCCGGAGGCGCAGTTCCGCGGCGAGCTCAAGGACGTGCGCGTCGAGTCAGGCCGTTCGCGCACGGATCTCGTGCTGCGCTTGCGCGCCGCGCTGCAGGTCAAGGGTCGCGTCGACTTGTCGACGCTCGCGCAGAAGCCCGATTGGGCATGGATCTCGCTGCGGAAGGCGGATCCTGCGGCGCCCTCGGATCGCGCGAAGGCCGGCGGCGAGAGCCAGCACGGAATCGGCGTCGACAAGGAAGGCGCGTTCGAGACCACGGACCTCGACGAAGGCGCCTACTGGGCCACGCTGCACTTCAGCGCCGGCGAACAGTGGGCCGAGTACGAGGTCGTCGAGCAGATCCAGGTGGGCGCTGGCGGCGCGTCCGGGCTCAATCTCAGCATCCGACCGAAGCCGCCGGCGCAGCCGCCGATCGACAACTCCTCGGGCCGGTGAAGATCACAGTCCCGCGGCGATGCGCTGGCTCATCGCCGCGATGAGCCGTCCGGTCATCGTCGCGGAGCTCTCGATGTCGACGATCGCGAGCATGCCTTTCTTGAACGGGATCGCGGCGCGTTCGCTGCCGGTCAGCAAGAGCCCGAGCAGCGAGCCCATGTGGGGCTCGTGGCCGATGCACGCGACGCCGCGCCTGCCTTCGTGCATGGCAGCGTGCAGCAGTTCGAGCGCGTGAAGCGGACGCGCTTCGGGGACGAGCGTCGCAGTCTCGACGCGCGGCGCCGACGCGGCGACTGCTTCCAAGAAGATCGCTGCCGTCTGCTGCGCGCGCAGCAGCGGGCTCACGAACGCTTCGTCGACTTCGCCGACCACGCGCTTCCAGCCGTTCGATGCCTGCTGCAGCCGACGAACGCCTTCTTCCGTCAGCGAGCGACTCGCGTCGCCGCAAGGCGAGTAGTCCTCGGCGATGCCGTGGCGCAGCAGGTAGACGATCACGGCAGCACGCGCACCTTGCCGTCCGGCGAGCCGACGATCACGCGGCCCGCCATGCCGACGAACAGTCCGTTGTCGAGCACGCCCGGTATCGCGTTGAGCTGGTCGTGCAGGCGCTTGGGGTCCGTGATCCCGTCGAACTTGCAGTCGAGCACGTAGTTGCCGTTGTCGGTGATCAACGGGTCGTCGCTCGCGGTGCGGCGCAGCGACGGCACGCAGCCGGTGTCGGCGATCGCGCGCTCCGTCTGGCGCCATCCGAACGTCAACACTTCGACCGGCAGCCGGAACTTCTCGCCGAGCACCGGCACGAGCTTGGACTCGTCGACGATGACGACCATCTCGCGCGCGGCCGCGGCGACGATCTTCTCGCGCGTCAGCGCCGCGCCGCCGCCCTTGATCATGTTCTTGTTGGGATCGATCTCGTCGGCCCCGTCGATCGCCATGTCGAGCCAGTCGACTTCGACCATGCTCAACAACGGGATGCCGTGCTTCTGCGCAGCGGCCGCGGTGCCCGCGCTCGTCGGCACGCCGGCGATGCGCAGCTTCTCGGACTTCATGCGCTGCGCGAGTCGCTCCAGCACGAACAAGAACGTCGAGCCGCTGCCGAGTCCGAGTCGCATGCCGTCCTGCACAAGGTCGGCCGCGGCGTAGGCCACGGCCCGCTTGGCGGCGTTTGGGTCCGTCATCGTCGCCGCACGATAGCCAAGCCGGATTTCTCGCCCCAACACCAAACCTCGGGGCTGCGGTCTCCGTGTAATGTCCCGCACCTCGTGAACGACCCCGCACACGAACCCGACGCAGCCGGATCGCCGACGGCTGCCGCCGCCGACGCGGCGAGCCAGAACCCGGCAGTTGCTGGCGCATCGCCGCGCGCGTCGCGGCCTCGCTACCAGCAAAAGCCGCGGTCCGCGTTGCAGAAGGTCCCGCTCAGCGTGTGGATCCTCGCGCCGATCGCGATCGTCACTGCAGGTTGGCTCTCGTTCCGCGCATGGAAGGGCTCGCGCACCGTGGTCACGTTCGTCGGCGCGGGCGGAGCGCCAGTGCCGCCGCTCGAACTGCAGTTGTTCCACGAACAGCTCGCGTTCACCGCGCCGTCGCCGCCGACTCCCTACGCCACGCGTTCGCTCGCCGAAGGCAGCGAAGTGGTCTTCGGCGCAGACGAGGTTCCGCACTCCGCGTTGCTCCGCTACTCGGGCAACGGCATCGGCGTCGGCTTTGCGTCGATCACGCGCGGTCGTCCAGCGGAGATCCGGCTCGCGGCTCCTGGCGTCGTCGAAGGCCGCGTCGGCACGGCAGCGGGCCTCTATTCGATGGGATTGCGCACGCTCGGCATGGAGCCAGTCGCGGGCGCGCGCGTGGTCGCGATGGGCGGCGGCGAACACGGCATCGCGCTGTGCGAAGCCGTCACCGACGCAGGCGGCCGCTTCCGGCTCGAAGGGTTCTCTTCGGACTTGCCCGCGCTCGGCATCCGCGTGCTCGCGAAGGGCTACGCGCTTGCGTTCTCGAGCCAGTTCCTCGAACCCGATCTCTCGGTCGTCGTGCCGATGCTGTCGACGCACTCGATCCGCGGGCGCGTCACGTTGCCGGATGGCGTGTCGCACGAGCGGCTTCGTGTGCTGGCAAAGGGCCTGCCCGGCGTCGAGTCCACAGTCGCCGCCGACGGCACGTTCGAGCTCGACCACGTCGGCCCGACGTTGGAACCGCGACTGCTCGTGCACGGATTGCCCACGGGCCTCACGCACGCGCAAGTGAACGCACACGCGGGCCAGGACGGCGTTGCCATCACCGTCGTCGCCGAAGTCGTCATCCGCGGTCGCGTCATCGAGCGCATGCGGCAGTCGCCGATGGGGGGCGCGTTGGTGTGGCACGACAGCGGCCCCAACGGCGGCGTGAACGTGCAGGCCGACGACGACGGACGGTTCGAGATCCGCGGCGCGCCGCCTGGCCAACTCGTGCTGCGTGCGCAGTGCACGATTCGAACCGAAGACGGCGAGAAGGAGACCTTGGCCGGCGAGCGTTCGATCGCGATCGAGGCAGGCAAGGATCTCGGCGAAGTGGTGGTGCGCGTCGATTGAGAGCGGGAGCAAGCGAACGATGACGAACAAGCTCGTGTGCGCGGCGTTCGGCGCCGCAGTCCTCGGCCTCGCGTCCGCTGCCTTGCGCGACGACGGCCTTGCCTTCGCGGCGCGTCGCCAGGATCCGCAACCGCAACAACAACCAGCGCCGCAGGCTCAGGAGCCGCAGCCCGCGAGCGATCGTCCCGCGCAGCCGCCGGCGGACGCGAAGCCGTTGCGCGCGATCGAAGAGCCCTACATCGAGCCGGTGCAACGCGGCGACTTGCCGGAGCGATACGGCGCGCGCGATCCGTTGGAAGGCATCTACTCGGTGAAGGACCGCTCCGTCAGCGGCCAGCCTGCGCCGCCCGGACGCGGCTACATGGTCGTCGGCCGTCGTCATCTCGTCGTGCACTTCGAGGCCCCTGGCCCCAAGGCGGGCGTGCCGATGGTGCGCGCACAGGTGTTCACCTGGTCGCGCGCGGACAACTCGGGCATGGTCCGCATGGCGAACGTGCTCGGCCATTTCGACGACGCGGACGGCGACATGCTCTTGGAGCAGCCGGGCGCGGTGCAGTTCCGTCGCTTCGAGTTGCGTCAAGACGTGCTGCGAGTGCAGCAGGACGGCGGCAGCTGGATCGACTTCGTCCGCGTCGAGTGAAGCGCGGGGGCTCGCGCCTCCGTCAGCCCCGCTTGCGCCGACGCAGCGTCTGCAGTTCTTCGCTGCGCATCAGCAGGTGCGCAGAGAAGTAGACGACCATGCCGACTCCGATCGGCGCCGCGACACGCCAGAGCAAGATCGCCGTGCGCGAGTTGGCTTCGTCCGCGCGCACGAGCCAGATGGCTCCGCACATCGCTGCGGTCGCGACGGCGTTGCGCAGCCAGAGTCCACGGCGCACGTCCGCGCGCGGCACGTGGCGGCGCAGTCCGACCGCGAGCAGCGCGGCGTTGGCGATCGCGCACGCGCTCGTCGACGCGGCGAGGCCTTCGGTTCCCATGCCGAACGCGCCGATCAGCAGCGCGTTGAGCGCGACGTTCGCGAGCAATAGCCAGGCCGCGATGCGCGCTGGCGTCTTCGTGAGTCCGAGCGAGTAGTAGGCGCGCGCGTAGAGCTGCGACAGCCCGAGGAACGGCAGGCCTGCGAGCAGCATGCGCGTCGTCAGCGAGGTCGCCGCAGCATCTTCGTCCGTGAAGTTGCGCCGCACGAACAGGCCCGCGACGACATCGTCCGCGAGCGCGAACAGGCCCGCCGCAGCCGGCACGGTGACGAACAGCATCGCCGCAGCTGCGCGGTCGAGCGTCGTGCGCATCGTGGTGCGATCGACTTCCGTCGCGTCGCTCGCGAGCTTGGGGAACACCGCGACGACGACCGCCAGCGCGGTGAGCGCATGCGGGAACAGCAGCAGGCGGTTCGCGAGATAGAGGTAGGTGTTCGCGCCTTCGCCCAGCAGCGAATACGCCATCGTCTGGTCGATCAGCGTCGAGATCTGGCCCAGCGACATGCCGAGCACCGTCGGCGCCATCGCCGAGAACACCGCGCGCGCCGGGGTCGCAGCCGCTGGCCACGCGAGCGTGGGGCGAGGCAAGGCGCGCATCTTCAGCAACGGCACGACGACGAGCGCGAGTTGCGCAAAGCCGCCGATGCACAACGACCACGACAAGAACTTCGCCGTCGCTTCGTCGCCGGTGATGCCCAACGGCTCGGCGACGTAGAGGGTCGCGATCCAGACGACGTTGAGCACGATCGGCACCGCTGCCGGCAACGCGAACGATCCGCGCGTGTTGAGCGCGCCCGAGAGCATCGCCGTCACGCAGATCGGGATCGTGTAGGGGAACAGGATCGCGTTGAGTTCGAGCAACAACCCGCCGCGGCCGTCGGCGTCGCCGGACACCGCGTTGGCGACGATGCTGCCGACCACCACGAGCGCGGTGACGGGCAGCAGGATCAGCAGCACTGCGCCGAGGACGCGCCGCAACAGTTCGTTGCCGTGCTCTTCGCCGCGTTTGCGCGCCGCGGTGTAGGCCGGCACGAACGAAGCGGACAGCGCGCCTTCGCCCAGCAAGCGCCGCATCAGGTTGGGCAACGCCCACGCGAGGAAGAACGTGTCCGACACCGCGCCTGCGCCGAGCACCGCGGCCATCAGGCTGTCGCGCCACAGCCCGAACACGCGCGAGAGCAGCGTGAGGCCGGAGATGGCGGATGCGGCGCGGACGAGTCGCGACATGTGGGGCGGCACGATGCACGCGCGGCGACGTTCTCGCCAGCGTTCGTGCGCGCATCGTGTTCGGCTATGGTGCGTCGTGTGCGTCGCATCTTCGTCGGTGACATCCAAGGCTGCCGCGAGCCGCTCGAGCGCCTGCTTGCCAAGGTCGCGTTCGCGAAAGGCAAAGACCGCCTGCTCCCGTGCGGCGACCTCGTCAACAAAGGCCCCGACTCACCGGGCGTCGTCGCTCTGCTGATGCAACTCGGCGCCGAACCCGTGCTCGGCAACCACGACCTGCACGTGCTCGAGCGCGGCAAGCTCGCGGATCCCGCGCAGCGCGCATGGCTCGCGGCGCAGCCGACCGTGCGCATCTTCGACGACGTCATCATGGTGCACGCAGGATTGCATCCCGCGTGGACTGAGGACCGACTCCGTTCCCTCGACGCCGCCGACCGCAACTACGCCGTCAACGTCCGCTACTGCGACGAGCACGGCAACCGCCCGCCCGACGACTGGCCGCCGCCCGGCCCGCCGTATCGCCCGTGGGACGACTTCTACCGCGGCGACAAGCGCGTCGTGTTCGGCCACTGGGCCCGCCGCGGCCTCGTCGTGCGCAAGCAATGCGTCGGGTTGGACACCGGGTGTGTGTATGGCGGGCAGCTGTCGGCGTGGATCGCGGAAGAGGATCGCGTGGTGCAGGTGGAAGGGTGGCGGCGGTAGCCGAGTTCACTTCGGCTTGAGCATCGATGCCGGAAGGATCTTGGCTCGCAACTGCAAGGCTTCCGGATTGGCGAAGTCGCGACGAAGGACCTCGTTGACGTCGCGCAAGGCGCCCGCTCTGTCCTTCCGCTTCAGTGCGAGGTTCGCTGCTCGGATGCCCGGCAGTGTCGCGCTGCGTTCGAGCTCCATCGCGTGTCGGTAGCAGAACAACGCTTCCTCGTCTCGCTTGCCTGCGGCCATCGCGTCGCCAAGTCGCAACCAGCGGATGGCGTAAACCGGGTTGGGGCTGTCCGTCGTCGGCTGCGGCTCACCGCCAGAAGCGATCGCACACATCCATTCGCGAACTTCCGAGGTCTTCGCGACCGAAGCTGCTGTCACCGCGAGCAACTGCCATGCTTCGCCGTTGCCAGGGTTCTCTTTTGCTGCCTCATTGGCCTCCGCGCGAGCTTCGTGGACCTTCTTCTGTTCGAGCAATGCGCGAGCGGTTTGGATGCGTCCGCCGGACTTGTCTGCGTCAGGAGCTGGAAGAGTCACCGCGGAGTAGGC
>CAZEQF010000118.1:0-10432 GCA_964514315.1 uncultured Singulisphaera sp.
GCGGTAGAACTGCTGGTGTATACGGTTTCGATGTCGGAGAACAGTTCAAGTTCGGGCGTGTCGCCCATCGGGAACGGACCGCGCGAATGCGGGCCCCAGAACACGCGGAACATCACCGACGCAGTCCAGCACTCCTCGCCGCCGAGCGAGGACCACTCGACGCCCGTCATCAACTTCATGCGATGGCCGGCGAAGTGGTGGTTGAGCCCGAAGTAGACGGCCTGGTACTCGTCGCCCGTCGACATGCCGACGTCGCGTTCGTAGCGGCGTTGGGCGCGAAGGCCCGTCTCGCCGTCGCTGTGCGCGAACTGGTAGCGCGCGACGGCCTGCAACTGGTCGGTGAGGAACCAGCCGGGCTGCAGGTTGATGCCGTAGGCGTCGCCGCGGTCGTTGCCGAGGCCGCTGGTGACCTCGGTGACGAGCGAAGCCGAACCGCGCGTGAGGATCAGGGCGCTCGCGATGCCGGTGTCGAAGTAGTTGAGGTTGGTGGCGTTCGCGTCGGCATCGCTCTGCACGCCCGACACGTTGAGGAAGGCCGAGTCGGCGCCGAGGCTCGTGCCGAGGTCGTAGGTGACGGTGGCAAGCGTCGACTGGCCCGAGTCGAGGTCGGTGAACGCGTCCCACATGTCGCGGTCGGCGCGGTTGGAGAACAGGCCGCCGTAGTAGCTCCACTTGCCCGAACGACCGGACAGCGTGACGGCCGGCGTGTAGTCCGCGGCGAACATGTTCGTGAGCTGGCTTCGCTCGAGGTAGTTGAGGTAGCGGCTCGAGACGTTGCGATCGTGCGTGAAGCGGTGCTTCTGCTGGCCGACCGTCACCATGACTGCGTCCGAGAACCTCCAGCCGGCCCAGAGCTCGGTGAAGCCGTTGTAGGACGGATCGAAATCGGAGCCGCTGATCGCCTGGGCATGGACGACGAGGTTCTGGAACAACCGCGCCTGCCCGCCGATGCGCGCGCGGCGGCTCTCGTAGCCTTCCGCGTTGTCGTCGCTGCCGTCGGCCCAGTGGTATTGCCCGTGGTAGCGACCCAGGAACCAGAGCTCGTTGAGCACCTTGGCGTCGTCGTCGCGCAGCAGCAGGCCGAGGTTGGGGAACGGCTCGGCCGGAGCCTTGCGCGCGGGCTCGTTCGCGCTGCCGCCCGTCGACACAGCAGTGGCAGTCTGCGCGCGGACGACGCCCGCGATCGCAACCATGAAGACTGCGCCACGGATCGGGTAGGTCGGCATCAGGATCTCGTGAAGCCAACGCTAGCCGCAGCGTCCGCGCCAAGGAATGCGCGAGCCGCCGACTTCAGCCGCCCAGCGGCCCGCCGTAGACCTCTTGATAGTCCTGCATCGCCGCCGCGATGACCTGATGCGCGTGCTTCTTGTCGTAGGGCGTGATCGGCAGCGGCGCGGTGTCGGGCAGCAGCTTGTAGGTCGAGAAGTAGTGGCGCAGGCGCTCGATCAACACGCCGGGCAGCTGCGCCATGTCGTCGACCTCGCCCCAGACGAAGTCGTTGGACAACACCGCGATGATCTTGTCGTCCGCTTCGCCGCCATCGAGCATCGTGAGGCCGCCGATGACCTTGGCCTTCACGAGGATCTCGCGCGCGTTGATGGGACGTTCGCTGAGCACGCAGATGTCGAGCGGGTCGCCATCGCCCTTCTTGGCGCCTTCGGTCAAGTCGCCGACGCGACGGCCGCACAGCGTGCGCGGCACGAAGCCGTAGAGGCTCGGCGGCTGCGAGCTCGTGCGCTGCGGACGATCGACGCGCAAGAAGCCGTTCACCTTGTCGATCTCGTACTTCACGAGGTCGAACGGCGTGATCTCGATGTAGGCCTGCACGATCTCCGGCGGCTTGGGGCCGGGGCTGATGCCGTGCCAGGGATGCGGACGCCAGGAATAGAACGGTTCGGGGAAGCCCATGAAGTCGGCGAAGGATAGGCGACGCCGCGCGCGAAGCCAGCGAGGCGCAGCGCACAGCGAGAACCTTCAGACCTTCTTGCCGCGCGTCATCAAGAACGTCTGCGTGATGCAGTTGTCGCGGAAGTAGCACGCGACGATCGAACGCAACTCGTCGCGCAGGCGCGCGGCCGCGGCGGGGTCGCCGGCGAGCGCGGAGAGCGCCTTCTTGAGCGGCGGCGACGTCGCTTCCATGCGCGCGCAGAAGTGCGAAGGGCTCAATGTCGGCGTGCGCATCTCGCCGCTGCCGAACGTGACGTCCGCCACGCGCGACGACAACCGTTCGCGCACGATCTGTGGCACGCCCCACGACGACGGCAGCGCGGCGCCGGCGGGCGGCGGCGACACGCGCGCGAACAGGTCGAACATGCGCCCCATCAGCAACTCGGGTTGCCACGTCGAGAACGCGACACGGCCGCCGGGCTTCAGCACGCGCAACATCTCGGCGATCGCAACGTCCGGCCGCGGCGCGAACATGTGGCCGAACTGGCTCACGACGACATCGAAGCTCGCGTCGGCGAACGGCAAGGCCTCGCAATCGCCTTCGTGGAACGCAACCGAGAGCGACGGGCCACAGAGCGCCGCGTTGCGGCGCGCTTCCTCGAGCAAGTCGGGCGACAGGTCGAATCCTTCGACCGAAGCGCCGCGCAACGCCGCAGTGATCGCGACGACGCCGGTGCCGCAACCGACGTCGAGCACGCGTTCGCCGCGTTCGATGCCTGCGAACGCGACGAGCTTGGCCGCGGGCTCGGTCGTGAAGATCGCCGTCGGCGAGAACGAGGCCCAGGCCTCGCGCTGCGCAGCCTTCATCGCCGCGAACGGATCGTGTTGCGAGCTCATGCGCGCAGCATGCGCGCGCAACCGCGCGTGCGCTACGTCGCGGCCTCGTGCGCGTGCATGCGGAAGAACTCGATCGCCTTCGCTTCCGCCCACCGGCTCGGTCGCAACGGCGAGCCGCCGTCGACGAAGCTGCAGTGCCCGCCGTGCGGCACGAACTGCGGCACCAGGTACGGCGACGCATCGACACATGCGCGCGGCAGCACGCGGCCGGGCACGAGCGGATCGTCGGCGGCGGAGATCAACAACGTCGGCACGCGGATCCCAGGCAAGAACTGCGCGCTGCTCGAACGCCGCCAGTAGTCCTTCGCGTCGGCAAAGCCGTGCAGCGGCGCCGTCACGAGGTCGTCGAACGAAGCAAAGCTCCCGCATCGAGCGGCCTTCTGCTCGTCGAGCAAATGCGGATGCGCGCGCGCCTTCGCCACGGCCTTCGGAACGAGCGTCTTCAAGAAGTGGCGCGCGATCGCGCCGAACCACCGTTCGTCGCATTGCCGCGCCGACACTTCGAGGTCGAACGGCGCCGACACTGCGGCCGCCGCGCGCAGTTGGGGCGGCACGCCGTCGCCGACTTCGCCGAGCCACTTCAGCAGCGCGTTGCCGCCCAACGAGAACCCGATCGCAAACAGCGGCCGTCGTGGCGCGCGTTCGACGAGGCGTCGCACGACGAACGCGATGTCGCCCGTCTCGCCGCTGTGGTAGCTGCGCGCCAGCCGGTTGGGCTCGCCGCCGCAAGAACGGAACTCGAGCATCGCGAGCGACCACCCGATCGCGCGGAGGTGCCGCGACAACTCGCCGACGTAGCGCGACCGACGATCGCCCTCGAGCCCGTGGAACAACACGACCTGCGGCGCGCGCGGGTCTCCGTCCCAGAAGTGCATGCGCACGAAGTCGCCATCCGCCGTCTCCCAACGCTCCATGCGATCCGCGTCGTCGCGCGCAGCAGGACGGCTCGCGAGCATCGTCTGCACGAAGCCAGACCGGGCCCACCACGCAGGACGGAACGGTCGCTTGCCGAGTTCGGCGACGACTCGCTGCTTGTGTTCCTGCGGGGTCATGCCCTGCCCTTGTAGCCCCGCGCCGAATGCGACGCGAATCGTCCGCCCCTCCTCGAAGCGCGATGTCCGGCGTATGGTCCGCGTCCCCACCATGCAACGCGGCAACAAGGAACTGCTCGTCGTCGGCGATCGTGTGCTCGTGAAGCCCGAGACCGGCGAAGTGAAGACCAAGGTCGGACTCTTCCTCCCGCCTGGCGTGCTGGAGAAGGAAGACGTGCGCAGCGGCACGATCGTCGCCGTCGGCCCCGGCACGCCGCTGCCGCCGCCCAACGACGAACACGAGCCGTGGAAGGAGGGCTACCGCGCGCCGCGCTTCCTGCCGATGCAGGTCTCGATCGGCGACTACGCGCTGTTCTTCCGCAAGGCTGCGATCGAGATCACGTTCGAGGACGAGAACTTCCTCGTCGTGCCATACGGCGCGATCCTCGTGCTCGTGCGCAACAAGGGCGTGCCCGACAAGCTGCCCGAGAGCCTGTGACGATGGCGGAGCCCGACAAGACGAGCATCGACGGCGCGATCGAACGGCACCTGCCGGGGCTTCGCGCGTTCGTGCGGCTTCGCGTCGGGCCCGAGCTGCGCGCCTACGAGTCGTGCTCGGACCTCGTGCAGTCCGTGTGCCGTGAGCTCGTCGAGGACTGGTCCGAGTTGTCGTTCGACAACGACGCGGCGTTGCGCAGTTGGCTGTTCACGACCGCGTTGCACAAGGTCCAGCATCGCGCGCGCGACATGCATCGCGACAAACGCGACGTGCGCCGCGTGGTCGGCGGCACGGTCGGCGCAGAACTCGCGGCGGACTACGCAGCGCTCGGAACGCCGAGCGTCAACGCGATGACGCAAGAACAGATCGAACGGCTCGAAGCCGCATTCGATCGCCTCACCGAAGACCACCGCGAAGTCATCACGCTCGCGCGCATCGCCGGCCTGCCGCTCGCCGAGGTCGGCGCGCGCATGGGCGGCAGGACGCAGGGGGCGGTGACGATGCTCCTCGGCCGCGCCCTGTCGGCGCTAGGCCGCGAGCTCGGTGAGCCCGCGGCCTGAAGCGCGCGACGAACTCAGTAGGAGCCGCCGAGTCGCGTCGTCAGCAAGTTCGAAGAACGGAAGCCTGCGGCGTTCGCGGTGGCATCGAGCACGTAGCCCTGCGAGTAGATCGCGACTCCGCGCATGCCCGCCTGGCTGAAGACGAAGGACCACGATGCGATGCCCGAGGCGTCGGCGCCCGTGAAGAACGTGGCGAGCGGCTCCGCATACATCCAGCAACCGGTCGCGCCGATCACGCCGAGGTCGAACGGCAGCGGCGCGCCGTTCCATGCCGTGTCGGACACGCCGAGGGACAGAACTGCACCGCCGTAGGGCAACGCGTTGCTCACGCGATACGTGATCGTGCGGCCGATCTCCGGCAAGCCGCTGCCGCTGAGCGCCGGACGAACCACGGACGCGCCGCAGCCGCTCCAACGCGACGTGTACGAACCGAGGTCGTGATCGCCGAGCCGGGTCAGCAGCGCGCCTTCAAAGATGCCGAAGGCGCCGAGCGTCGTGCGGCCCGCAGCAACTCCGCGCTGCCACGACTGCATGTAGGCGACGATCGCCGCGGTGTCGTGCGCAGGGTTCACGTCGAATCGGATCTCGCGGCTGCCGGCCAAATCCACGCGCGCCGTCATCGAGTGCCACACCTGCGCCGTCGCGTCGAACGTGTAGGCCTGGAACCCAGCCCACGTCGCGCGATCCGCGAGCGGCAACAACGTGTCATTGCGCTGGTCGATCAGCAACGTGACGTCGCGCGAGTCGTAGCGCAGCCGCCAGCGGCCGAGCCACTGCGCGGGCGTCCACGACTGCGCGTTGTCGAACACCGGCAACTCGAAGCCGTTCGTGCCGTTGACCGTCGTCGCACGCTTGGCGTAGCCGCCGTAGGCCGGCGTCGGCGTCGAGCCCGCGTTGTCCCAGTGGTAGCCCGCGAGGTCGTCCTTCTGGTCCGCGCTGTCGAGCAAGCGGTAGCTGAACATGCGGCCGAGCGTCGGCGTCTCGCGCTGTTCGTCCCACGGCATGTTCGCGTTCGCGGGCTTCATCCAGAACTGGACCACGTCGCCGACGATCTGGCCGTTGACGCGGTAGACGTTGCCGGCGGTGTCGTAGAAGAGGCCGAGGCGACGATCGGTGGTCGTGACACCGTAGGCCGAGCTCCACGTCTCCTGCGACGCACCGGGGATGTGCGAGATGTCGAGCGTGCCGCGGAATCCGTCGAAGCTCATGTTGCGACGACCCAGGAAGCGCAGCGCGTTCCACGGACCGGGAGTCGCGGCGCCAGTGAGGTAGCACGCGTTGGTGCCGCGCGCCGCGACGTAGTCGTAGCCGACGTGCGTCATGCCGTTCGTGTTCGACGTCGGGCCCCAGCTGTTCTTGACGATGAAGTAGTGGTTGGCCGGGTTCGCGCTCGTGCGGTCGTAGCCGATGATCAGCATCGAGTGCGCGTCCCGGACAGGGCCCGCTGGATGCCAGATCGGCGTGCCCGTGCCGTCGTCGATCTCCGAGTCCCAGATCACCTCGTAGCCCGCGCGCAGCGCGTTCTCGATCGTCGTCGTGTTGCGAGCGCCCGTGAGGCCGAGGTCGACGAGGCCCGTCGCGTAGTGGTATTGCGCGGCGTTGCGCGCGGAGTGCGGGAAGTTCGCGGGGTCGAGGTTGAACGTGTTGACGTTGCGCTGCGACGTCCACCACGGGTCGTTCCATGCGGGCGAATACGCGTAGCCGCTGAGGCGGTACGGCATCGCGGTCTCAGCCGGCACCTTCATCCAGTGCACCATGTTGTGCGCGTGGCCGACTCCGCCGCCGCCGCCGGTTGCGGCAAGCTGGCTCTCCGTCTCGTCCGCAGTGTTGATGTCCGCCCAATGAGGATGCAGCCACATCATCTTGCCGACGTAGTTGACGAACTCCTCGGACAGGTTGAGGTCCCCGTAGCCGGCGCGCTTGTAGCGGGCCTCGAGCGCTGCGGTCGCCGAGAAGGCGATGCAGGTCGTGCGCGTGCCTTGGTTCTGCAGTGGCGTCTGCCATACGGCGTGGTCGACGCGCGTCTGGGCCGAGAGCGCCGAGGCGCAGGCGAGCAGGAGAGAAGCGATGCGAAGCGTGGTCATGGCGAGGTCTCGTGGTGAGGACTCCAGGTGGAGGCCCGCACGACCCGCCCGTACCACGCGCCCGACGAAGAAAATCTCAGCGGCCCGTCGACGCTTGCAGATCGCCGTTCGCAGACAGCGGCCAGACCAAGACTTCGGCCGGGTCCGTGAAGAAACCGCTGCCGGTGGCGAGCACGCCACGCGCCAGGTCGGCGCAGATCGTCCCGGGGCCGAACCGGTCGGTGTCGAGCGCCAGCAACTCCGTGCCGCTCTCGAAGTCCCAGATGCGCAGCCTCTGGTCGCTCGTCACCACGCGCGTGCCGCCGTCGAGAACGAACAGGCCTCTCACGTGATACGACTCGCTGTCGCGACCAAAGCGCCGCAGTTCGCGCCCCGACTTCGCGTCGAGGACCCGGATCGCGCCGCGATGGTCGCCGACGACGACGGTCGTCTCGTCCTGCCCATATGCGCAGGCTGTGATGCGCTGGCCCTTCAGGTCCCACGCGATCGCGCCGCGTTCGAGGTCCCAATGGCGAAGCGTCCCTTCGAGCTCGCAGACGAGCGCTGCTGGCGAACGGCGAGCAGCAACGACGTAGACCGTCTGCGTCGAACTCTCCCCGGCAGGCAGTTCGTGCTTGCCGACCACTTCGAGCGACGTCGGATCCACGACAAGCGCCTGGCCTGTCACCGCGGTCACCACGAGCTTGCCGAGGCTGGGTGACCACGACACATCGCGCAGCCGCAGCCCGCGCACGAGCTGCTTCGAACGCATCGTGGCGCCGTCTTTGCCCGACAGCTCGTAGACCATGTCGTTGTCGCCGCACGTGACGATCGACGTGCCGTCGGCGCTCCAAGCGAATCCGTGCAACATGCCGGCCTTGAGGTCGCGCGAGAACCGCAGGCTGCGATCGCCGAGATTCCATGCGGCAATCTCGCCACCGAGCGAACACGCGCCGATCACCGGCTCACTCGGATGGAGCGCAAGCCGGAACGTGCTGCCCATCATTCCCTCGAACCGGTCGAAGCGACGCCGCGGCAGAGCGTCCCAGACGCGCAGCGTGCCATCCCACGCGATCGTGATGATCTTGCCGTCGACGGTGAAACCGAGTCCCGACAAGTAATCCGAGTGGCCGCGCAACGAGCCCAGGTTGCGCAACGACGCGCCGGAGTAGAGGCGCACGCTGCCATCGCTCTGGATCGACACGAGCAACTCGCCGTCCGGCGAGAACTCGCACGAATGCACGATCGACGCAGCGGTCTGCTGCTCGGCGAGCAGCGCGCCGTCTGCGACGTTCCATAGCCGGATCACGCCGTCGCGCGCCGCGGTCGCGATCGTCTTGCCCGACGGGTGGAACGCGATCCAACGAACGATCGCGCCGTGCGCCATCGACTGCAGCGTCTTGCCGGTGGCGACATCCCAGATGCGCGCTTCGCCATCATGGTCGCCGGTCGCGAGCATCGTGTCGTCAGCGGAGAACGCGGCGGACCAGCAGTAGGAACGGTGTCCGCGCAGCGTCTTCCTGGTCGCGCCTGTCGTCGAATCGAGCAACTCGACCGCGCCGGTGTTGGCCGCGGCGACCATCGCGCCGTCGGACGACAGCGCGATGCACTGCACGGGCCGCTCGCGTGACTTGAGCTGGAAGTCGAGCGTGTGGCGCTTCGTCGTCGCGTCGACCACGCAGACTTGGCCCGCGACACCTCCCACCGCGTACTTGCTGCGATCCCGCGACGCCGCCGCGTTCGCGAAGTGCCAGGGATGCGGCTTGCCGACTGTGGCTTCGTTGCCCGAGAGCGCGAAGGTCACCATTGCATCGGTGTTCACATCGAAGAACACCGCTTCGTCGCGCAACACCACGAGCGCCTGCGGCGTCGAACACTTCGTCGGCGCGACGACGCTAGCGTCCTCGGTCTGCGCGGCGAGCACACGCCACTCGAGATCGCGTTG
Organism: uncultured Singulisphaera sp.; assembly: GCA_964514315.1. Taxonomy (GTDB): domain Bacteria; phylum Planctomycetota; class UBA1135; order UBA1135; family UBA2386; genus SXPK01. The sequence continues at coordinate 8,883 of CAZEQF010000118.1, forward strand.
GCCTTCGGGAACGCTCGCGAGATGGCGGCGCATCGCGTCGGCGCGACAGCTGTCGCCCGCGCCCTGCGCCGCGGCGATCGCGGCGGCAAGCGCGTTCTGTTGTGCCACATCGGCGTTGCGCACTGCGAGGTCGCGCGCCTCGGTCACGCGCACGAGGCTCCACGACGTGATCGCTACCGCGACAACCAGCGACGCGGCCGCCACGAAAGCGCCCGCGACCAGCGCGCGATGACGTCGCGTGAACTTCCACGCCGCCAGCGCGACGCTCGGCGGCCCGACCGAGATCGGTTCGTGCGCGAGATGCTTGCGCACATCGGCGGCGAGCTCCGCGACGCTCGCGTAGCGCCGTTCGCGGTCCTTGTGCAGGCACGCCATCGCGATCTCGTCGAGGTCGCCGCGTAGCCGACGGCGAAGGTCGCGCGTCGTCGACTGCCGCAACTGCGCACGCGCCGTTTCGTCGTCCGCCAGCATCGTGCTCGGGCGCTTCGGGATCGCTTCATTGAGGACCTTCACGACCGACGCGAGGCCGCGTTCGCGCAGCATCTGCGACGAGAACGGCAAGGCCCCGGTCAGCAGTTCGTAGAGGATGACGCCGAGCGAGTAGACGTCCGTGCGCGTGTCGACCGGCATGCCCGCAGCCTGCTCGGGGCTCATGTACTCCGGCGTGCCGAGCAAGCGGCCGAACTCCGTCGTGCTCGGGTTGTCGACGTCGATCGTTCCCTGGATCGCCTTCGCGAGGCCGAAGGCGATGACGTGCGGCAATGGCTCGCCGGCCTTCTCGTCGACGATCACGTTGCCGGGCTTGAGGTCGCGATGCACGACGCCGCGCTGGTGCGCGTGGTGGATCGCGCCGCACACCGCGACGAACAACGACAAGCGCGCGTCGACCGACAGTCGATGCTCGTCGCAATAGGCCGACAGCGGCAGGCCGTCGAAGTAGTCCATCGCGAAGAACGGGCTGCCGTCCTCGGCGCGGCCCGCTTCGAGGATGCGCGCGATGCCGGGATGGTCGAGTTGCGCCAGCACCTGGCGCTCGGATTCGAAGCGTTGCAGCAGGTCCTTGGCCGCAGCCGACGACGACACGACCTTGAGCGCTACGCGACGACGCACCGGTTCGCGCTGCTCGGCGAGGTAGACGACGCCGAACCCACCTCGGCCCAGTTCGCGCACGATCTCGTAGGGCCCGATGCGCGCACCGCGCGGCAACGAGGCCGAAGCTGTGGACTGCGCGTCCGCGCCGACGACGGACTTCACCTTGCCGACCGCGGTGTCCGCCGCGCGCACCGAACGCACGATCGCGCGGATCGCCTTCTCGTGCTCGCGATGCTGCGCAACGAGCGCTTCGATCGCGGCCGCCGGGTCGCCGCCGCCAAGAAGCGCTTCGTAGACACGCTCCTCCAGCGACTCAGACAACTCGGGCGGCGGATCGCTTTGCGGACTCATGCCTGAACGGTAGCTGCCTTGCGACGCACGTCACGAAGCACCCTGCGCGAAGTAACGGCCAAACGAGGCGACGTCACTTCGCCCCCACTTCGACGATGCGATCGCCG
>CAZEQF010000119.1:0-10423 GCA_964514315.1 uncultured Singulisphaera sp.
TCGAGATCGCCGAGATCGACAAGCTCTGCAAGAAGGTGCCGCAGGGCCCCGGCGCGTCGCTCGAAGCAGCTCTCGAGAGCGACCCGGAGCTCAAGCAGATCCGCGACAGCTCCCCGGCCCACAAGCGCCTCTTCGACCTCTCGCTGAAGCTAGAAGGTCTCGCGCGCCACTCGTCGGTCCACGCCGCCGGCGTCGTCATCGCCGACCGGCCGCTGCGCGAATACGCGCCGCTGTGCAAGAACGGCGACGACGTCATCACGCAGTGGCAGATGACGGAACTTGAGGAGGTCGGCCTCCTCAAGATGGACTTCCTCGGCCTCAAGACGCTGACGATCTTGACCGAGGCGACGCGGCTCATCGAGCTCGTGAAGGGCGAGCGCATCGACCTGGCCAAGCTGCCCATCGACGACGCTCCCACCTACGCGCTCATGACGCGGGGCGAGACACAGGGCGTCTTCCAGCTCGAATCGTCGGGCATGCGCGAACTGCTCTCGCGACTCAAGCCCGACACCTTCGAAGACGTCATCGCCGTGCTCGCGCTCTATCGCCCAGGCCCGCTCGGATCGGGCATGGTGGACATGTTCGTGCGCCGCAAGCACGGCGAGGAGGAGACGAAGTACCCGAACGACGACTTGCGGCCGGTGCTCGAGCCGACCTACGGAGTCATCGTCTACCAAGAGCAGGTGATGCAGATCGCCAACGTGATCGGCGCGTTCTCGATGAGCGACGCCGACAACCTCCGCAAGGCGATGGGCAAGAAGAAGCCGGAGGTGATGGCGAAGTTCAAAGACCAGTTCATCGCGGGAGCCGTGTCGCGCAGCTACGGCGACAAGTTCGCGAAGGAGCTGTTCGAGACGATGGAGTACTTCGCAGGGTACGGCTTCAACAAGTCGCACTCGACGGCCTACGCGCTGGTGACGTACCAGACCGCGTGGCTCAAGGCCCATCACCCGATCGAGTTCCTGGCGGCCAATCTCACGGTCGAATCGGGCAACTCGGACAAGATCAAAGAGTTCGTCGACGAGGCCCGTCGCAACGGCATCCGCATCCTGATGCCCAGCGTCAACCACAGCATGCGGCGCTTCCACGTCGAGGACGGGGCGATCCGCTACGGACTCGGAGCCATCAAGGGACTGGGCGCACGCGCAGCCGACCTCATCGCCGAAGCCCGCCAGAAGGGAGGCCCCTTCGACTCGCTGGAGGAACTCTGCGAGCGACTCGACGCCAACGTGGTGAACAAGACGGCCCTCGAGGCGATGGTCCAGGCCGGCGCATTCGACGGCATGGGGCGCAGCCGGAAGGCGACACTCGAGTCGATCGAGTCGGCGCTCCGTTCGTCGGCGATTGCGCGCGAAGACCGGCGTCGCGGACAGAAGATGCTGTTCGGAGCGCCCGCCGCGCCTGCCAGCGAGGTGATCGCCACCACCGGCGAGCATGCAGACGAGTGGCCGGAGGCAGAGCGGCTGCAGCGCGAGAAGGAGTCGCTCGGCTTCTATCTGTCAGGCCACCCGTTCGAGAAGCGCGGGGCCTTCCTCCGCCGGGTCGCAGGACACACGACCGCATCCGCCGGCAAGGTTGCGGGCGGCGAGACAGTGCGGATCGCCGGAATGGTCAGTGCCGTTCGAATCCTGCAGATCAAGCAAGGCAAGAACGCCGGCCAGAAGATGGCACGGTTCCAGCTCGAGGATCTGGACGGAACGATCGCAGTCACCTGCTTCGCCCGTGCCTACCAGAAGCACAAGGACCGCATCGTCGACGACGCCATCGTCTTCCTCTCCGGCCGCATCGACGAGAAGAGTGAGGAGAAGGCTCTTCTGCTCGACGAGATCGAGCCCGCCAACGAGGTCGTGCGCCGCGAGGTGTCAGGCCTCATCCTGCTGCTCCGTGGGCACCTTGTCAGCGAAAGCACACTGGAACGCATCGGCGCCATCTGTGAACGGCACCGAGGCAACCAGTCACTGCACCTGGACGTCGAGGAGGACGGGCACGTCCACCGCGTGCGCAGTGACGCCAGCATCCACGTGACCGACGCGCTCCTGGACGAGTTCGCGCTGACGGTCGGGCCCGAGAACATGTCGTTCACCCGCCGCTGAGGGCCAGCGCGAGTCGGGACGCTGCGCGAGGAGTCCGGTAGAAACGAAACCGCCCGCTTTCGCGGGCGGCAAGTCTCAGGGCTTGCTTGGGAGCAAGCCCCCAAGGGGTGCAATCTCAGGCGCCGGCGCCTGCCGACTTCTTGCCCTTCTTGCCCTTGGCGGGAGCCTCCATCGGAGCCTCCACCACTTCCGTGGCCTCAGCGCTCAGCTTGCGCTCCAACACGTTGTTGTCGACGAGCTCGAGGATCGCCTTCGAACCACCGTCACCGATGCGGTAGTCGCCCATGCGCATGATGCGCGTGTAGCCACCAGCACGGTTCGCGTAGCGCGGGCCGAGGACTTCGAAGAGCTTCTTGAGCGCTTCCTTGTCCTGCAGCAACGCTGCGGCGCGACGGATGCTTGCGAGACTCTTGTTCTTGCCGAGGGTGATCACCTTCTCGACATGCGCGCGCAGAGCCTTGGCCTTCGGCAGCGTCGTGACGACGCGCTCGTGCTTGATGAGGGAAACAGTGAAGTTCTTACGCAGAGCGGCGCGGTGCGCCGTGTTGCGACCGAGGGACTTGCCCGCAACGTTGTGCATCATGGCTGTATCTCCGAATGGCGCCGACTGGCCTCAGGCCAGCGTGCGCCGCAGTTTCACTTGTAGTCTTCGACGTTGATGCCCAGCGACAGGCCGAGCGCTGCGAGCTTGTTCTTCACTTCCTTCAGCGACGTCTTGCCGAAGTTGCGCACCTTGAGCAACTCGGGCTCGCTCATCTGGACGAGATCGCGCAGCGTGCCGACGTTCTCGCTGTCGAGGCAGTTCTTGGAACGGACCGACAGTTCGAGCATGTCGATGCTGCGGCCGAGCAGGTCCACCATCTCGCGACGCTTCGCGCCCTCGTCACCTTCCGGCGCAAGGACACCGCCATCGACGGCCAGGTCTTCCTTGAGCTCGAAGTACTGAACGAACGGGTTCAGGTGCTTGCGATAGATCTTGCTCGCCTCGACCAGAGCCATCTCCGGCGTCACGGTGCCGTCCGTCCAGACGTCGAGGACCAGGCGGTCGTAGTCCGTGGACTTGCCGACGCGCGTGTTCTCGATGCTGTACTTGACACGGTGCACGGGGCTGAAGATCGAGTCGACAGGGATCGTGCCGACCTCCATCTCCTCGTTGACGTTCTCCTCTGCCGTGACGTAGCCACGGCCCTTCTTGACCTGCATCTCGCAGGAGAAGCGGACGTCATCCGTCAGGGTGCAGATCTTGAGGTCGGGATTGGCGATCTCGATGTTGTGATCACCTTCGATTGCCTCGGCCTTGACCTCGCCGCGTTGGTTCACGTCGATGCGCAGAGTCGTCGGCGCATCGGTGTGCATCTTCACGCGGAGCTTCTTGATGTTCAGGATGATCGCCGTGACGTCCTCGAGGACGCCAGGGATCGTCGAGAACTCGTGCACGACGCCATCGATGCGAACCCACGTGACCGCGGTGCCCTCGATCGACGAGAGCAGCACTCGACGGAGACCGTTGCCGATCGTCGCGCCGAAGCCCTTCTCGAAGGGCTCGACCGTGAACTTCGCGTACTGGTTGGTCGCCGTCTCCTGGTCCATCTTGACCTGGGACGGCAACTCGAAGTTGCGCCAGCGAATACGCATGTTGGGGTCCCTCCTGACTACTTCGAGCAGAGCTCGATGATCAACTGCTCATTGATGGGGTGCGGCACGTCTTCGCGCTTGGGCAACTGAACGATCTTGCCCTTGAGCTCCGAAGGCGTGGCCTCGAGCCAAGAAGGCACTGCTTGCCCCTTGTTCATCTCGACCGCGTCTGTGGCCTTCTTCGTGATCTTCTCACCACCCATCACCTGCACCTCGTCGCCGGGGCGAACCAGGTAGCTGGGGATGTCGAGGCGCTTCTTGTTCACGTGCACGTGGCCGTGCGCAACCATCTGGCGCGCATCGAACCGCGAACGTGCGAGGCCCAGGTTGAGCACCACGTTGTCCAGACGGCGCTCCATCAGGATCAGCAGGTTTTCACCCGTGTTGCCCTTCTGGCGCTGCGCGACGGAGAAGTAGTGCTGGAACTGGCGCTCCAGCAGACCGTAGATGCGCTTCGCCTTCTGCTTCTCGCGCAGCTGGGCGCCGTAGTCCGTCGACTTCTTCGGGCGGACATGCTGGCCGGGCGGATAGTCGCGACGGTTGACACCGCACTTTTCCGAGAAGCAACGCTGTCCCTTGAGGAACAGCTTCATGCCTTCGCGGCGGCAAAGCTTGCAGACGTTTTGGCTATTACGGGCCATCGGGATTCCGGAGTGCTGTTTCGAATGCGGTGTGGACTAGACGCGACGACGCTTGCGAGGGCGGCAACCGTTGTGCGGCAACGGCGTGACATCCTCGATCGTCTTGACTTCGATGCCGGAGCTCGAAAGCGCACGGATCGCCGACTCACGGCCCGAACCAGGGCCATTCACGAAGACCTCGAGTTCGTGCACGCCCATCTTGCGCACCTTCTCGGCCACCTTCTCGGCGGCGCGCTGCGCGGCGAACGGAGTGCTCTTGCGGCTGCCCTTGTAGCCGATCGTGCCAGCCGAGTCCCAGGCAAGAACCTGCCCGGTGCTGTCGGTGACAGTGATGATGGTGTTGTTGAAGGAGGCCTTCACGTGAGCAATGGCCTTGCCGACGTTCTTGCGGACCTTGGCCTTCTTCTTCGAGGTTTCTGGGACAGTCGTCATCGCGGATTCTCGGGCGGTAGTTCTTGGAGCCGTGGACAGTCGGAGCGAAGCGTCGCGCCGATCACTTCCTCAGGATCTTCTTGTTGGCGACGGTCTTGCGCGGGCCCTTGCGCGTGCGCGAGTTGCTGCGCGTGCGCTGGCCGCGGACCGGCAAGCTTCGACGATGACGAAGCCCGCGGTAGCAGAAGATCTCCTTGAGGCGGTTGATGTTCTGCATCACCTGGCGACGCAAAACGCCCTCAACCGGCATCGTCTTCTCGATGTGCACGGCGAGCGCTGCAACCTCGTCGTCCTTGAGGTCCTTGGCCCGGGTTTCCGGGCGCATCGAAAGCTCCGCAAGCACACGCTTGGCCGTGCGCGGACCGATGCCGTAGATGTACGTGAGCGCAATATCGATGCGCTTCTCGTTGGGAATGTCGACGCCGAGGAGACGAGGCATGTGCGATACCTAGGGGTTACTTGCCCTGCCGCTGCTTGTGGCGGGGGTTCGTACAAATGACGCGAACGATGCCTTGGCGGCGCACCACCTTGCAGTGTTCGCAGATGCGACGGACGCTGGTTCGGACCTTCACGGCTGATCTCGCAGTTGGGCCTAGTTGGAAGTCTGTTCTGTGTTGGCTTGCTGAAGCGCTACGAACGGGGGCGGAACATTCTAGCGAGGATGCGAGCTTTCGTGGGGTCCAAAGCGGCAATCTCGATGCGAACTTGATCACCAGGCAGTAGTCGGGCACCCGCCTTGCGCAGGTCACCAGCCACATGGGCGGTCGTTTCGCTCCCATCCGGTAGCTGCAGGCGGAACAATTCGTTCGGCAGGACTTCCACCACCTTGGCCTCAGTCGGCCGGTTGTGGTCCTCCGCATCTCTCGAGTTGTTCCTGGCTGCGGTCATTGCATCAGCTGAACCAACTCCTGGTAGATGACGTCAGGGGAACGACTTGCGTCGATCACCTGAAGCAGGTTCTTGTTCTGGTAGTAGTTGCGGAGAGGTTCCGTCAGCTGATGGAACTCATGCAACCGCTTGTCGATGGCTTCAGGTCGGTCGTCCGCACGCTGCAGCAGTTCCCCGCCACACGCATCGCATACGCCGTCCTTGCGGGTGGGGTTCGTCACGACATGCCAAATCGCCCCACACGACTTGCAGTTCCGACGGCCGACGAGGCGCGACTTCAGTTCTGCATCTTGGATGCGGAAGTCGATCACGATCGAGAGCCTGCGATCCGCGTGCGAGCCCAACAGCCGATCAAGCGCTTCCGCCTGAGGCAGGGTCCGCGGGAATCCGTCCAGGATCCAAGCATGCGAGGCATCAGGTTCCGCGATCCGGTCCTTGACCATCGCCACGATCAAGTCGTCCGGGACCAGCTTGCCGCTGTCCATCAGGGACTTCGCTTGCATGCCGAGCTCAGAGCCCTTGCTGACCTGGGCGCGAAGCATGTCGCCGGTCGAGATATGGGCAACATGGCCGGCGGCCGCAAGACGCTTCGCTTGCGTGCCCTTGCCGGCACCAGGGCCACCAAGGAACACAGCTCGCTTACGCAGGGTGATCGCGACGCCAGAGGTCATCCGCCCGTGCGGCGCCCCCATCCGCCCGTGCTCGTTCCCTCTGCTCCATCCTTGCCCATGGCGCTCTCGTAGTTGCGCATCGTGAGCATGGCGCTGAGCTTCTCGACCATGTCGAGAGCAACGCCGACGACGATCAGGATCGAAGTGCCCGACATGAAGTAGATCAGAACCTGATCCACTCCGCCGGAGCTGCCCGCACCGAAAATCGACGGCATGACAGCGATGATCGAAAGGAACGTCGCGCCTGCCAGCGTGATGCGGACCATCGTCTTCTCGAGGAATTCCGCGGTAGGCTTGCCCGGGCGAGTGCCGGGGATCAGCGTTCCACCTTCCTTGAGGTTGTTCGCAATCTCATTCGGCTGGAACATCATCGACGTCCAGAAGAACGAGAAGAAGAAGATCAGACCGGTGTAGGTCGCAACGAACCAGAAGCCCTGCTGACGCGAGAAGCTCTCCTCCAGCGCCGTCCAACCAATCGCCTGGCCCAACAGCGTCGGGATCAGGAGCAGGGCGGATCCGAACACGATCGGCATCACGCCAGCCTGGTTGATCTTGAACGGCAGGTAGTGCTTTTGGCCGCCGTAGACCTGGCGACCGCGGGTGTGCTTGGCCTGCTGGATCGGAATGCGTCGCTGCGCCTTCGTCGTGAAGACGACGGCGACTACCGACACGAGCCACATGCCGAGGAACAGAAGCAGGCTCTGCCACATCCCCCGATCGAAGGCACCTTGCGTCGTGAAGCTACCAAGCGCCGGGTAGAGGTTCGACACGATGCCAGCCATGATGATCAGCGACATTCCGTTGCCGATCCCACGCTCCGTGATCTGCTCGCCGATCCACATCACGAACATCGTGCCCGCGGTGAGCGCGAACATGATCACGAGGATGTAGAGGCCCCAGAACTGGCCGACGCCGGCATGCAGCAAGTTGCTGCTACCGCTCTTCAACGTCCCGAAGATGACGAACCAGGACTGGAAGATGCAGATGCCGACCGTCGCAAGACGGGTGTATTGGTTGATCTTCTTCTGCCCGGATGCGCCTTCCTTCGCGAGCTTCTCGAGCGAGGGCACGGCCTTCGTCAGCAGGCTGAAGATGATGCTCGCCGAAATGTACGGCATCACACCGAGGCTGAAGAGAGTCGCCGTCTGCAGGCTGCCGCCCGTGAGGACGTTCATCATCAGGAAGAGGCGACCGGCCCCTTCCTGACTCTGCATGCTCCGCAGGAACTCCGTAAGGTCGACGCCAGGGATCGGAATGAAGAACCCGACGCGATAGACCACCAAAAGCGCCAGAGTCAGGAGGATACGACTCCGGATCTCCTTCACCTTGAAGAGGGACGCAAGGTAGCTCATGGTCAGGTTCCGTGGTTCCGAAGGCGATCGATCAGCGAGCCGGCTTCTGCGACTTGGGCGTGCTCTTCGTGCCGTCCTTGCGGACGAACTTCGGACGAGCTTGACGCTGCGCGATGAGTTCCACCGTGCCACCAGCCTGCTCGATCTTCGTGCGGGCCGTGGAGGTCACGGCATCAGCCTTGACCGTCAGCTTGCGGGTCAGGTTGCCGTCGCCGAGAACCTTGAACAGGTTGCTCTGCTTTTCCTTCGAAGTCAGTCCCTTCTGAAGGACCGCGGCGAGATCAACCACCGCCCCGTTCTCGAACCCCTCGAGGTCCGACACGTTCACGACAGTGAAGACCTTCTTGAAGATCTTGTTGTTGAAACCGACCTTCGGAAGGCGACGGAACAGCGGCATCTGACCGCCTTCCCAGCCGAGTCGACGCGACCAACCAGAACGCGACTTCGCGCCCTTGTGACCGCGGCCCGACGTCTTGCCGAGACCGGAACCGATACCGCGGCCGATGCGCTTGCGGTCGGGATACGAGAGGCCTAGTGCCTTGGCTTCAGCGAGGTTCATTCGAGGTTCACTCCACGCAGGGCAGCGACGGACTCCTTGCTGCGCAGGTTGCTCAGGGCTGCCATCGTCGCCTTGACGACGTTGAGAGCGTTGGTCGAGCCGTAGTTCTTGGACAGGATGTCCGTGATGCCAGCCTTCTCCAGCACCTTGCGCACCGCCTTGCCGGCGATGATTCCAGTGCCCGGAGCTGCAGGGATCAGACGGACGCGCGAAGCGCCGTAGACACCCTCGGTCTGGTGCGGGATGGTCGTGCCGGAACGGATCACGCGCATGATCTGCTTGCGTGCGTCCTTGACCGACTTCTCGACGGCGTTGGGCACTTCGCGCCCCTTGCCGTAGCCGACTCCGACGAGGCCATCCTTGTTGCCGACAACGGACAATGCGTTGAAGGAAAAGCGACGTCCGCCCTTGGCCACGGCCGCAGAGCGGTTGATCGCGACGACGTCGTCCTCAACGTCCGCGGAAAGCGCTTCGTCGATCGGGATGGTGGGATACTTGTTCTTCGCCATGACTGATGCTCGCCGCTACGCGGCGCCGTGAACCTCAGAACTCCAGCCCACCCTCGCGCGCCGCGTCGGCGAGCGCCTTGATGCGACCGTGATAGCGGAATGCTCCGCGATCGAATGCGACCTTGCTGATTCCCGCTGCCTTTGCGCGCGCTGCGAGCAGCGCACCGACTCGCTTGGCGATGTCGGACTTGCGGGTGCCGGAGGCCTGCGTGCGGATCTCCTTCTCGACCGACGACGCGCAAGCCAACGTGCGGCCCTGCATGTCGTCGATCAGCTGACAGGAGATGTGCTTCAGACTGCGGCAAACCGACAGGCGAGGGCGCGAGCTCTCGCGACGGAGGCGACGACGAAGGCTCTGTGCCTTCGCCAGACGAGCTGCGTGCTTCTTCATCGTGACCTTTACTGCTGGACCTTTGTGTGCTGCTCGCGTTAGCCGCCGCCACCAGAGGCGAAAGCCTTGCCGGACTTGCGACGAACCACTTCGTTGCTGTACTTGATGCCCTTGCCCTTGTAAGGCTCAGGCTTGCGCAGCTTGCGGATCGAAGCGGCGACCAGACCCACCTGCTGCTTGTCGCAACCAGTGATGATGATCGACGTTGCCGTGGGGCATTCGATCTTGACCGTCGAGGGAATGTCGAACTTGGCGGGCTTGTTGAAGCCGATGCTGAGCTCGAGACGCTTGCCAGCGAGCGTGACTTGGTAGCCGACGCCGCTGATCTCGAGCTTCTTCTCGTAGCCCTTGGTCACGCCTTCGATCATGTTGGCGATCAGGGCGCGCGTCGTGCCTTGGTAGGCGCGCGTCTGACGCTCTTCGTCCTGGGCAGCGACCTTGATGGTCGAGCCGTCGACGCCGATCGTGACTTCCGGTCGGACCGTGATGTGCAACTCACCCTTGGGACCCTTCACGGAGAAGCTGCCCTGGGCGCTGTTGACGGTCACGCCCTTGGGGACCGTGATGATTTGCTTGCCGATACGGGACATGGTTGCCTCGATCAGTCGACGGTGCAGAGAACCTCACCACCGAGACGCCGCTGACGGCATTCGCGATCGGAGAGGATACCCTGATTGGTGGAGACCACGGCGATTCCGAGACCGCCGCGGACCTTGGGGAGCTCGTCGCAACCGCGATAGCGGCGGCAGCCGGGCTTGCTGAAGCGGGCGATCGAAGAGATCACCTGCTCGCCCTCCGGACCGTAGCGCAGGCGAACCTGAATCACGGAACGGGGGCCGTCGGAGGACACCGCGTAAGAGTCGATGTATCCCTCGCGCTTGAGCACGTCGAGGATACCAACCTTGAGGCGGCTGCCCGGGACAACACAGTTGACTGCCTGGCGCCCCGCAGCGTTGCGGATGCGGGTAAGCATGTCAGCGATCGGATCGGTCATCATGGCTGAGTTCCTCCTACCACGAAGCCTTGCGCACACCCGGGATCTCACCCTGGAGCGCCAGAAGACGGAAACAGCACCTGCAGATGCCGAACTTGCGATAGTACGCCCGCGCACGGCCGCACAGCTGGCAGCGATTGTATCGCCGAGTCGAGAACTTCGGCTTTTGCTGCTGCTTCACTCTCAAGCACTTCTTCGCCATGACTACTTCCTGAAGGGCATGCCGAGGTAACCGAGGAGCGCCAGACCTTCCTTATC
>CAZEQF010000120.1:0-1268 GCA_964514315.1 uncultured Singulisphaera sp.
GCGCCGGCCATGACGTCCATGCCGTCATTGACGACCTGACGCCACATCTCGGTCGTGTTGTACTTCATCATCGCGGTCACGACCGCGGGCTTCTGGCCCTGGTCGAGCGCGCCGCACGTGTAGCGACGCGCGGCCTCGAGGATGTAGTTGAAGCCCGCGATGCGCGCGAGCGGCTCTTCGATGCCTTCGAACTTGCCGATCGGCAGGCCGAACTGGCTGCGCACCGCCGAGTAGGCGCCGACTGCGCGCGCCGTCAGCTGCGCGCCGCCGGTGCTGCACGCGGGCAGCGAGATGCCGCGGCCGGCCGCGAGGCATTCCATCAGCATGCGCCAGCCCTGGCCGACGCCTTGCGCGCCGCCGATCACCGCTTCCTCGAGCGGGACGACGACGTCCTTGCCGCTGGTCGGGCAGTTGTAGAACGGCACGCCGAGCGGGTCGTGGCGACGGCCGAGCACGACGCCTTGCGTCGAGGTCGGGATCAGCGCGCACGTGATGCCGAGGAACGGGCCCTTGCCGAGCAGGTTCTCGGGGTCGTGCAGCTGGAACGCGAGGCCGAGCACGGTCGAGACCGCGGCCAGCGTGATGTAGCGCTTGTTCCAGTTGAGGCGGACCATCAGCTTGCCGTTCTCGCCGCGGAACACGACGCCGTGGCTAGAGATCGCGCCGGCGTCCGAGCCCGCGTTGGGTTCGGTCAGCGCGAAGCACGGGATCTCTTCGCCGCGCGCGAGCGCGGGCAGCCAGCGGTCCTTCTGCGCCTCGGTGCCGTAGTGGATCAACAGCTCGGCCGGGCCGAGCGAGTTGGGGACCATCACCGTGATCGCGAGCGGCAGCGAACGCGACGTGAGCTTGGTCACGACTGCGCTGTTGCACGACGCCGACAGGCCGAGGCCGTCGTATTCCTTCGGGATGATCATGCCGAAGAAGCGCTCGCGCTTGAGGTAGCTCCAGACCTCGGCGGGCAGGTCGCGCTGCTGCGACACTTCCCAGTCATCGGTCATCTCGCACACGCGCGCGACCGGGCCGTCGAGGAACGCCTTCTCTTCCTTGGTGAGGTCCGGGTAGTCCGCGGACGCGAGGCGCTCGAGGTTGGGCTTGCCCGAGAACAGTTCGCCGTCGAGCCACACCGAGCCTGCGGCGATCGCGGTCTTCTCGGTCTCGCTGATCTGCGGCAGGAAGCCGCCATCGCGCATGAGCTTCAGCACGCGCGCGCTGAGCAAAACTTTTTGACAAGTTCTAATGGCTACTATTGACTTTGAAAAGTTAGATAA
>CAZEQF010000120.1:1278-10400 GCA_964514315.1 uncultured Singulisphaera sp.
GGAAGAACGCGAGCGGCGCCATCACGGCGATGCCGAGCCAGGTCGGTGCGCCCAGCAGCCACAACGTCGCGGCCGTGACTGCAGCGAATTGCCACAGACGCGCGCCGGCGTAGATGGGCAACAGCAGCGCGAGCGCGGCAAGCGGGAAGGCGATCCAGGATGGCGCTGCAGAGAGCGCCCCATAGGTGTTGGCGAGCCAGTCCATCGGCGGTGCGGAAGTCCTCGGAATGAGGCGTTCTTCGGCAGTCCGTGGGCGCCTTCTTGCGGGGCTTCCTGGGTTCCCTAGTCGCGGGCGCTGCGGTGGCTACCGAACGCGCGATGGCATCGCGCGCAGGGCCGCGTGAGCAAGCCGCGGGCCGATCACAGATCGCGCGCGAAGAACCGGTCGCAGCCGTGGTGGCCGGTGTCGCCGTGCGCGGAGCACTGCTCAGAAAAGCCCATGTGCCGGTAGAGCGCCTGCGCCTTCTCCATCGCGGTCGCGGTCTCGAGGTAGCAGCGCCGGTAGCCGCACGCGCGCATCTCGTCGAGCAGCAACGCGAGCAGCGCGCGGCCGAGGCCGAGCCCGCGCGCGCGCGGCAGGAAGTACATCTTGCGCAGCTCGCAGACGGCCTCGCGTTCGTCCGTTCCGCTGAGGCGGCCGAAGCCCGCGCCGCCGACCACGACGCCGTCGTGCTCGACGACGAAGTAGCGCGCGTCCTTCGTCGCGTAGGCGCGGCTCATCGCCTGCGTCTCGGGGTCGTGCAGCGCGAAGCCCGGGCCCGAGCAGCCGTGTTCGGTGAGCACGTCGCGGATGATGGTCGCGATCGCCGCATCGTCACGCGGGCGGATCGGACGGATCACGAAGGGGGCGGAGGCGGGCACGCGCGCGACGGTAGGAGGCGTGGTTGCGCGGGGGAAGGCCGCGGCGGCGCTGTGGTCGGTGCGGTGCGGCGTGGTTGCTCGTGTGCACCGGATCGAATCGGGCTGCGGATCAGGCGGCGTCGCAGTTCGTGTCCGGCGGCGCCACGAATGCGCATTCGTAGCGACGTTCGTGCGACAGCCGGAAGCGCGCGGTCGGCTGCGAAGCCCGCTGCGCATGCGTGTGCTTCGGCCCACAACGGCGGCTCGCCGCGATGGTGCGGCGCAACCCCCGAGATCCCGTCATGCGCATCGTCCGTTCCACGTTCGCCGTCGTCGTGTTCGCCACGTTCCCGCCGATCCTGCTCGTCGCCCAAGAACCGTCCGCGTCCGGCTCGCTGCACGAAGCCCGCGAACGTGCGCCCGAGCCGATCCTCGTCTCCGCCAAGCCGCTGCTCGACGCGAGCCTGTGGTATGTGGTCGCGCCGAAGAAGGGCGAGGCCGAGAAGCTCGAAGAAGTCGGCATCGTGCGCGACTTCGTCATCGAAGCAGCGATGGGGCGCATCGAGTCGATCGTCGTCGATCCCAAGCCGGGCAGCGTGTTCGCGAAGACTCGGCTGTTGTCGATGCAAAAGGTCCGCTGGGACGCGGGCCGTGCGGCTTTGGTGACCGAGCTCGACAGCAAGCACGTCGAGGCTCTGCCCAACTTCGTCAAGCAGGAGCACGTGCTCGTGGGCAAGGAGCCCGGCGAGCGGCGCGCCTACTTGATGAGCGAGATCTGCGGCAAGCAGATCGCGTGCTGTTTGCCAGGCGAAGAGTTCGACGTGGCAAACAAGGCCGGGAAGGACAAGAAGGAGCACAAGCCTTCGCCGCTGCAGCTCGAGACCGTGTGGTTCAAGGCTGACGGCAGCCACGAGGCGGCGTTTGCCGCGGTCAGCGTCGCGGCCAAGGTGCGGCTGTTGCCGTATGCGATGCTGCGCCTCTCGTGCAAGGAAGGCGACGTCAAGGTCGCGACCGCGTTGAAGGAGAGCGTCGTCGAGAACGCGCCGGAGTATCTGGCGACGCGCGACGGCAAGCAGCCCGGCGACACGCTGCGCCATCAGGTCTACCAGCACTTCAACGTCGCTTCGCCGAAGTGGGACGTGTCGACTTCGGTCAGCGAGGCGTCGATGGACCGCAGGTGAGCGGCGGAGTTGCGAGGCGCTAGCGGCTCAGCTCGCGCGCCTCGCGCAGCACGCGTTCCCACTGGAACGCGGGGCCCGGGTCGGTCTTGTTCTGCTGCACGTGGAAGTGGCCGACGATGCCCTCGAACGCGAGCAGCTGTTCTTGCGGCAGGTTGGTCGTCAGCACGTTGCCGTCGTTCCCGCGCGGCGCCTCGAGGCGGATGCGCGGGAACACGCGGTGCAGCGCCGCGCAGAGCCGCGCGAGCGCGCGATACTGCTCCTCGGTGAAGTCGAGTTGCCAGTATTGCTTGCCGTGGATCGCGCCCGACAGCACTTCGTTGCGCGCGGGCCGCGGCACGAAGCCCTGCGTGCGCACGCCGGTCTCGCCGAGGAAGCCCGGGAACTTCATGCGCCAGCCGCCTTCGTCCTGCTCGTACCAACGCATCATGTCGGGGTGCCGTTCGCGCGGGTAGCAACCCGGGTGCGCGATCTCGACGCCGATCGAGACCTTGTTGGCGTAGGTCGCGTGGTGCGCCTGCTCCTGCAGGTCGAGCGTCTGGTAGATCGTGCCGTCGGTGTCGAGCAGGAAGTGCACCGACAGGTTGCGCACGTCCTGCAGGATCTTGAAGCACTGGCGCGACGTGCCCGCGACGTCGAAGTGCAGCACGAAGAGGTGCACGACCGAACGCAGTTCTTCGAGCTTCCAGCCGCGCGCGGTCACGTTCGCCTCGAGCGCTGCGGGCAGGTCCGCGCGCACCTTGCGGTAGCGCACTTGCCCGTCCGGCGGCTCGTCGACCTTGAAGCGCTTCTTCGTCTGGTAGGCGTCGTAGCCGCCTGCGTCGTGCCACAGCACGACCGGCGTTCCGGTGTGGAACGAATGGCCCGCAGCGACGATTTCGTCGTGTTCGCGCGGCGGCGGCGCGGACGCACAGCGCGCGAGCAGCATGCACGCGAGCGCCACGGCGAACGCGGCGAAGTGCGGACGACGGAGCGCGGGGCCGCGCGGCGATGCCGTGGAAGGAGGCGGAAGGTCGGGTTGCGTCGTCACGGCGTCGGGGTGCGAGGGCGGCGCACGTTACGACAGGCGCGGGTTGTGGCGGAAGGGCATCGCCGCGGCATCCGAGCGGCGGAGCAACTGCGCGCGCGATCGAGACCGTTCCGCCTGTCGGGCGCGATCGCTAGCGTTGCCGCCGTCATGAAGAATCACCGCCCCGACATCGCCGCGTTCTTGGCCCAAGGCAACTTCGCCGTCGTCGGCGCGTCGCAGGACCGCGCGAAGTACGGCAACAAGTGCCTTCGCTGCTACGCGCAGCACGGCTTGCCGGTCGTTGCGGTGAACCCGAAGGGCGTCGACGTCGAAGGGCAGAAGGGCTTCGCGTCGCTCGCCGCAGTGCCCGAGGCCGTGCGCGCGGCGTCGGTGGTGGCTCCGCCCGCGGCGGCGATGGGCATCGTCAAGGACGCGATCGCGCGCGGCATCCGGCACCTGTGGTTCCAGCCCGGAGCCGAGGAAGCTGCGGCGTCGGCGTTCGCGCGCGAGCAGGGGATCGCGGTGATCGACGACGGCGCGTGCCTGCTCGTGGCGTTGGGGTTCGCGGACCACTGAGCGGACCACTGCGCGGGGCGCTCGTGCGTGCGCATGCGGCACGCGCGCGTGTGAGTGCGGGGAGAGGGACTCGAACCCTCACGGCCGGTTAGGGCCCGCGGCTTTTAAGGCCGCTGCGTCTGCCATTTCGCCACCCCCGCGGGCTCCGCATCATTGCCTTCGTGCGCGCAGTCCACAACCACGCGCTGCCGTCTCAGCTCTCGTCGCTGCGCGCGGGCGTCAGCGCCTGCACGAGGCCTGCGCAGAACGGGATCACCGCGGCGACCGCGTTGGGCCACTGCTCGCCGCCCAGGAGCCAGAACACGAGGTTGACGAGGATCGCGCCTTCGAACACGGCCATGCCGAGGATGCGCGCGCGCGCATGCGCTTCGTCGCTGCGCATGCCCGGAGTGTTGCGCAAGCTGGTCTCGACCGTGCGACGCAGCACGAACGACAACGGCAGCGCGAACACTGCGAACGCGGCTGCGGCCCAATGCGCGCCTTCGGGCAGCGGGCTCGGGCCTTCGAGCAACTTCGCGCTCGTCAGGTAGGCGACGACGCCGGCGAAGACGAGCGAGCCGAACAGCAGCGCGAACTCGGCGATGCGCAACGATGCGATCGGTGAGGGTTGGTGCATCGACGCAGAGTAGCGCGAGGCGCGGTGGGGTGGCGAGCGCCCAGAAAGGTGGCGGCGCGGATGCAGTCCGAGGTTCATGGCGACGAGCTCTGCGGGGCGTTCCGCCCACGTGGCGATCGCCGCTCGTCCGCCCTGGTTGTCGCGCCGGATCGCGTGTGTGCCGCGTGCCGCACGAGAACGCTTGCGCGGCGCGCGCCGTTCGCGTCACGTGCTCAGAAGCAACGCACCATGGCAACGATCGCAATCCTCGGCACGGGTCTTCTTGGCAGTGGCATGGCGGAGAACCTTCTCGCGAAGGGCCACACGGTCCGCGTGTGGAACCGCACCGCGAGCAAGTGCGACGCGCTGAAGCGGCTCGGGGCCGTCGTGTGCGAGGATCCGGCGTCGTGCGTTCGCGGCGCTTCGCGCGCGCACCTCGTGCTGACCTCGGACGACGCGGTCGATGCGGTGCTGGAGCCGTTGCGCAAGGGTCTCGCGGCGGGCGTCGCGGTCTACGACCACTCGACCAACCTGCCCGAGCGCGTGGCGCTGCGCATCGCTGCGATGCGCAGCGCGGGCGTCCGCTACGTCAGCGCGCCGGTGTTCATGTCGCCGCGCAACGCGCGCGAAGCGTCGGGCATGATCCTGCTGTCGGGCGACGCGGCCGAATGCGCCGAGCACGCGACCGTGCTGCAGGAGATGACGGGCAAGGCGCTCTACGTCGGCGAACGCCCCGACCTCGCCGCGTTCCACAAGATCAGCGGCAACGGCTTGCTGATCGGCTTGATGGGGCTCGTCGGCGACTTGCTGGCGATGGGGCGCGCATGCGGCATCGAGCCGTCGCAGGTGCTGTCGCTCTACGAGCAGTGGAACCCTGCTTCGTCGATCTCCTACTTCGGCCGCGCGGTCTCCAACGCAGGCAGCAAGCCGGCGACGTTCGAGTTGCAGATGGCGCGCAAGGACATCGGTCTGATGCTGCAGACGGCGGCGCAGCAGCGCATGTGCGTGCTGCCTTCGGTCGCTGCCGCGATGGATGCGGCGGTCGCCGAAGGGCGCGCGCACCAGGACTACACGGTGTTCGCGCGGCCCGATCGCTGAGTGGATCCGGGCGCGCGAGGCGGGCCGGTGCTCGACGCTGCGCGATGCGGCCTGCAGGCGTTCGCTTCGGACTCGGCGATGCGCGTGCCTGGTGCGCGCAATCGCAGGCGCGCGTCACTTCTGCGCGAGCATGCCGGCGACGCGCTTCGTGAAGATCTCGAAGCGCTGCTTTGCCGACGCGGAGTTGGCGACGAGCCACTCGGCGTTCTGGAACGCGAGCGGCGAGGTCGCGGCGCGCAGTTGCGCGAGGTAGGGGTGGACCTTCGCGAACAGGTAGAGCCCTTCGCCGTTGTTCTCGGCGAGGAAGTCGGGGTTGGCGACGCCGTGGCGCGCGAAGCTGAACGCCATCTCGAAGTAGCTCGACACCTGGCGCCATGCGGCGTTCTGCGGGTGGTCGGGCTTGGTCAGCGCGAGCAGGTCGTCGAACGAGCGCGGCAAGAACTTGGCGATCGCGTCGCGCGACGCGCGCATCACTTCTTCGCGGCGGAGGTCGTAGAGCTTCAAGACCATCTCGGCGTCGTGATGGTCGGGAACGGGCTTGATCGTGGGCATCGCCGCAACGTAGCGATGGGGTCGCGACGCGTCGACCGCGGTGGGATGCGAAGCGCGTGTCGTCCGCGCAGCGGTCGCGGATCGCGGGTCCCGTTGCGCGCACGCGTTCGTGCATGCGCACGGCGTTGCGCTGTCCGCGCGCGAGCTGGCGCGCCTCAACGCACGTGACGTCGGAACATCTCGGGCACGAAGTAGAGCAAGTCGACGTGGATGCCAGCGGTGGCCTCGGCGAACTCGTAGCAGTGGAAAGAGCCGATGTGCGCTTCCCTTTCGATCGGCACGCCGCGCTCCGTGAACGTGACGCACTGCGTCCACTTGCCCGCGACGCTGGCGCACAGCAGCGCAGCGGTCTCCGACGTCGACGCGTAGTCCGTCGGATACATGCCGTAGGCGACGACGAACGTCTTCTCGCCGCGCGCGGCCGCCTGCGCGAAGCGCACGAAGCCTTCGCAGTCCTCGATGCGCGGCGCGCGCACCGCGGGCGCGACGACGCTTGCATACATCGAGTCCGCGCTCACGAGCGTGTCGATGCGCTGGAACCAGGTCGGGTCCTTCAGCAACTCGCGCACGGCGCCGTAGCCCGCGCTGAAGAACGAGATCGCGATGCGGCCGAACTTCACGTCGCGTCCCTGCTGCGTCGACAACGCGCGCTCGCCGGCTTCGAGCAGTCGCGCGAACGCAGCGGTGTCGCGGTAGGGCGCGGAGAACGCGCCGGATCGGCCCGACAACGTCGATGCGATCAGCACGCCGCCGCGGCCGCTGCGCACGAAGTTCTCCTGCGCCGCCTTCGCCCCGCCCTGGAAATGCACGGCGAGCGCGACCACGCCGTCGTCGGGCGCGCGGAAGCCATCGGGCACGAACAGCTCCGCGTCGGGCAACGCGATGCGGGCGCCGATCGCCTTCTGCTCGCGGTAGCCGGGGGCTTCGCGATGGGGCGCGGCAGGCGACGGCGACGTCGTTGCGGCAGCTGCGCCGGCGGTTGCGCGATCCGTGCCTTGCGCCGTGGTGGAGCCCGCCGCGCCAGTCGTGCCGGGTGCGCCGCCGACGCAGCCCGTGAATGCGCCGCAGGCGAGCAGCAGGCACAGTCCGGCGTTGCGCATGCGGAGCATCGCAACACGGTGGGCGGAGAGGCGGGCGCGAGGTCGCATCCGCGCACCATAGAAGTCCGGTGCGAGAGCGTCGACCGCGGTGGACGAACGCAGCGGGCCCCGACCTCGGCCCTGCGCGAATCCCCGCGAAGTGCCCGCTTGCCGCAGGCCGGGCGGCTCGTCATGATGCTTCGCCTTGTTGCGATAGAATCTCAGTAAGGATCCCCCTGAACTCCGCCGCGCCCCGTTCTCCCGCTGATGCCCAAAGCCTCGCCGACCTGCGCACCGGCGAGTCCGGCGTGGTTGCGTCGGTCGACGGCGGGGACGCACTGGCGCAGCGCCTCGAGGACCAAGGGTTGTGGGCCGGGGTCGAAGTGCGCCGCGCCGCGCACGCGCCGTTCGGCGATCCGATCCTGTTCGTGCTGCATGGCTATCGCCTCGCATTGCGCGTGGACGAGGCGCGGCGCGTCCGCCTGATGCCGAGGTCCGGCTCGTGAGCGCAGTCGATTCGTTGCCGACGTTCACCGACGCGCTCGTCGGCCGCCCCAACTCGGGCAAGACCTCGTTGCTCATGCACCTCACGGGCAGCGCGCAGCGGCCCGTGAACTTCCCAGGCACCTCGGTCGAGCGCACGGAGAGCACGGCGAAGTGCGGCAGCGCGATGCTGAGGGTGGTGGACTTGCCCGGCATCGTCTCGCTCGCGCAACAGAGCAAGGACGAGGAGGTCACGCTCGACTACCTGCGCGGCACCGGTGCGACGCCGCCGGACGTCGTGTGCGCCGTGCTCGACGCGGGCAAGCTGCCGGTCGAGTTGCGGTTGTTGCAGAAGATCCTCACTCTGGGGCGTCCGGTCGTCGTCGCGCTGACGAAGCTCGACGTCGCGATCCGCGACGGCCGTCCCGTGGACGTGGCGCAACTGCAGCGCGCGCTGGGGCTGCCGCTCTGCGTCGTCGACGGGTTCTCGGGCGACGGCGCTTCGGCGCTCGCGTGCGAGCTCGAAGCGGCCGCGCGCGAGGCGTCGAAGGGCGCGATGCTGGCGGATCCTGAATCGGTCGCGAAGTCCGCGCTGCGCCTCGATCCGCGCGCGAGCTCGCGCACCGACCGCATCGACCGCGTGCTGCTGCATCCCGTCGCAGGCCCGCTCGCGCTCGTGCTCGTGCTCGTCGCGATGTTCCAGCTCGTGTTCGCGGCGGCGGAGCCGTTCGTCGAGGCGCTCGAAGCGGGCCTCGGCTTCGTCGGCGACGGCGTGCGCGCAGTCGTGCCCGAGGGCGCGCTGCAGAGCTTCCTCGTCGACGGGCTCGTGCACGGCGTCGGCAGCTCGCTGGTGTTCGTGCCGCAGATCGCGTTGCTCATGGCGTTCGTGACCGTGCTCGAGGCCTCGGGCTACATGGCGCGCGCCGTGTTCCTCCTCGATCGGATGCTGCGGTCGTTCGGGCTCACGGGCCGCAGCTTCGTGCCGCTCGCGAGCTCGTTCGCGTGCGCGATCCCCGGCATCCTCGCGAGCCGCATCCTCGCCGACGAACGCGATCGCATCGCCACGATCGTCGTCGCTCCGCTGATGTCGTGCTCCGCGCGCCTGCCGGTCTACGTGGTGTTGCTCGCCGCATTCTTCGAGCCCGTGACCGCGGGCTTCGTGCTGCTCGCGCTCTATCTCATTGGTCCGCTTGTCGCCGTGCTCGTGGCGACGTTGTTGCGGCGCACTTCGTTGCGCGGCGGGCATTCGCCGCTCGCGATGGAGCTGCCGACCTACCAACGCCCGAGCGTGCGCGTCGTGTGGCGGCAGGTCGCTTCGTCGGTGCGCCAGTTCCTCGCGACCGCAGGTTCGGTGATCCTCGTCGCGACCGTGGTGGTGTGGGCGTTGAGCTGGTTCCCGCGCGACGAACGCATCCTCGCGGAGCACGCAGCGCGCATCGCCGCCGTGCCCGCCGGCGCGGAGCACGACGCCGAATGCGAACGCATCGAACGCGAACAGCGCGCGGCGTTGCTCGAAGCGAGCTGGCTCGCGTCGATCGGCAAGGCCGTGCAACCCGCGTTCGCGCCGATGGGCTTCGACTGGCGCCACACCGTCGGCGTCCTCGCGGCGTTCCCGGCGCGCGAACTCGTCGTGCCGACGCTCGCGGTGTTGCATCGGCTCGGCGACGTCGAGGCCGATCCGGAGGTCGCGGACGAAGGGCTCACGGCCGCGC
>CAZEQF010000121.1:0-10393 GCA_964514315.1 uncultured Singulisphaera sp.
GTGCGGGCCGAGTAGCGCGCCTTCGCCGCCTCGTAGAGCTTCTCGCCGTGCACGAGGCCGTTGTTCTGCCGCCACAGCCACGTCTGCTCCAGGTCGCGGAAGTGCCAGCCGTTGCCGACCGCGCCGTGGTCGCGCGGCAGGAGCCCGGTGAGGAACGTCGCCTGCACGCTGCACGTCACCGCCGGAAAGATCGTGTCGAGCGGCGCGGCAAAGCCGTGCTCGCCGAGGCCGCGCAAGACGGGCGCGTGCGCGAGGTCCTTGGGCCTCAGGCCGACGGCGATCGCGACGAGCAACTTCATGCGCGCCAGTCTGCCGTCGCGCGCAGCAACGTGCCACCGCGCCGAACCGCGAAGGAACGGGTTGCGGTCGCCGCCGCGCTGGCCTCGCCTGCCGCTGCGCCGTAGTGTCCGACGCACGATGGCGTTCGAGTCGGAGCAACAAGGCAAGCTGCCTCCACCCTGGGATCGGATCTTCTCGCTCGGCACCCGCACGTTCGTGTGGGGATTGCTCGCGGCGATCCTCTGGATCCTGCGGCCGTTCCACCTGCTCGTGTTCCTGACGTTCGTGTTCGCCTACATCCAGGCGCACGGCGTCGACGGCCTGAAGCACCGCATCAAGAACCGACCGCTGCGCGTCACGATCGTCGGGCTCGTGTTCCTCGGCACGATCGTCGCGACGGTGCTCACGCTGAGCCCGCAGATCGAGTCGCAGGCGCTGACGCTGGCGAAGAACTACAAGACCTACATCACCAACGCGGACCAGGAGATCAACGAGACGCTGCGCGAGTATCCGCAGGCCTGGGACTACCTCGTGCAACGCGAGGCGTTGAACGCCGCGGCCGAGCACGGCGATCCGAACAAGCCCGTGCCGGAACCGCACGTCATCCGCGACCTCGTCGACAAGCTGCTCGGCATGTCCGGCGCGCAAGACGGACAGAAGCCCGGCGACGCGCTGAAGACGGTGTTCGACCTCGGCAGCTCGGTGTTCGGCTACATCAGCTCGTTCCTGCTCGCCGTGCTGTTCAGCTTCATGATCGTGCTCGACCTGCCGTTCCTGACGCGCGGCGTCACGAGCCTCGGGAACACGAAGGTCGGCTTCATCTACGACGAAGTGTCCGGCAGCCTCGCGACGTTCGCCAAGGTGCTCGGCCGCGCGCTCGAGGCGCAGCTGTTCATCGCGATCGCCAACACCGTGCTGACTGCGATCGGCATGTGGGTGCTAGGCATCGGCAACATCCCGGTGCTGTCGGCGATCGTGTTCTTGTTCAGCTTCATCCCCGTGGCCGGCGTGTTCATCAGCTCGGCGCCGATCTGCCTCCTGGCGCTGAGCCAGGTGGACGGCGGCTTCACGCTGATGCTCGCGTCGATCGCGATGATCCTCATCGTGCACGGCGTCGAGACCTACATCCTCAACCCGCGCATCTACGGGCATCACATGCGCATGAACCCCGTGCTCGTGCTGATCGTGCTCACGGTGTTCGGCAAGCTGTTCGGCGTCTGGGGCTTCTTGCTCGGCATCCCGCTCGTGAACTACGTGTTCCGGCACGCGATCCGGTTCCCGCACGACCAGCCGGCAGACGGCGTCTGAAGCACGCTGCGCCGCGTCCGGGACGCGGCGCGCGCGCTCACTGCACGACGGTCGAGACTGCGTTGCTGAGCGCGACGCCTTCGACCGCGCCGGCGTCGAGCGCGAGCGCCTGGTTGAGGATCGTGAGGCCGCGGAACACGACCGAAGGCGGAACCGAAAGGCTAAGGTTCGCGCGGCCCTGGACGTTCGCGAGCATGAACGTCGTGAAGTCCGGCACCACGTAGAGCGTGCCGCCGAACAGCGGCGCGGCCGTGCCGGCAAAGCCGGTGCAGAACAACACCGGCGTGTTGGCCAACATCAGGCCTGCCTGGACTCGCAGCGATCCGGCGATCGACGCGCGGCCCGACAGCGTGAGCGTCACGGGGCCGGAGATGCCTGCGGTGCCCGTGCCGCCAGCGTTGAGCGAACCCGTCGAGAAACGCGCGCGCTTCAACATCACCGCGTCCGCCGCAGTCCAAGATCCCGGCACTGCGCCGATGTCGACCGTCGTCGTGCCCTGCGTGAGCCAGTAGCTGCCGACATCGCGCCAACCGCTGTTTGCAGCGGACGAGAAGTCGATCGGCGCCACTTCTTCGCCAGTCGCGTTGGCAACCGTCACGGGCGTGGCCGCGGGATAGCCGCCGCTCGACGGCACGTGCACGAGCACGTTCCAGAGGCCCGTCTCCGCAACCGGCAACGTGTAGCGCGCGCGCGAGGCAGGGGCCGCGTTCGGCGCGGCCAATGCAGCAGAGCCGGCGTTCGCGCCATTGGTCGGGAACACGCTGAACCCGGACAGCGACGTCGTCGGGTCGTTCTCTTCGCGCACGATGGGAACGGGCCGCCAGTTGGCCGGACGCCCCGGAATCGCCGCCGGCGACGGGAAGTATTGAGTCGTCAGCGACGGGAGATCGTCATAGATGCCCTCCGCATACCAGAACACGTGGCCCGGAAGGTTGCGCGTGCGGTCGGCTGCGACCATTCCGAGCACTTCGGCCGTCGGCGTGCCGGTGATCGCGCGGATGCCCGGCGCGATCTTGCTGCGCTGCGCGGCCGGCACCGCGGCGAGTTGCTGGTCGAGCGTCGTGACGTAGCTCGTGAGCGTGGTGCGATAGACCTGCGGATAGATCAAGTCGATCGATCCGCTCGTGACCCACTGCGGCCAGTCCTGCAGGAAGTTGTCGTAGCTGCCCGGCCAGACCGTGGGCGCATCCGTGAAGCGCACCGTCGTGCGCCGCGCCTTCACTGCGGTGTAGAGATCGGTGTGGAACGCATTGAGACGATCCGCGCGCCAACGCTTCCACGCAGTGGCGTTCACGTTCGTCGGCGGCGCATTGCCCGTCGCAGCCTGATAGGCGGCCGCGGTGGTCGGGTCATAGCCAAAGCTCGTCGACGGATAGCGGCAGCGATCGAACTGGATCGCGTCGACGTCGTAGCGATCGACGATCTCGACGGCCATGTCGATGAGGAACTTGCGCACCGAGGGATGCTCGTGGCTCGCCCACGTGAAGTAGCCGCCGCCGCCGTCCGAGACCTGGGTGTTGCCGAGGTTGTCGCGGCCGATCCACGTCGGATTCGCGGTGAGCACGGGCCCGACTCCCGTCGGCCCGGCAAACCAACCGCTCCAACCGAACATGAAGCCGTATTCCATCCAGGCCTCGACCTCCATGCCGCGCTTGTGCGCTTCGAAGATCATCTCCGCGAGCGGGTCGCGGCCGACGTAGTCGGGATCCTGGCGTTGGCCACATGCGGCAAACAGCACATCGCTCGGATGGATCGTGAACCCCCGGCTCCACACGTTGACGCAGACCGTGTTGATGTTGGCGGCCAGCATCTGGTCGAGCGTGGAGACGATCTTGGCCCGGTTGGTCAAGCCGTCGCGGGCGATCCACACCCCGCGCATCTCGGCTTGGGCGCACGCGGTCGCGAGAAGCACGCCGCCGGCGAACAAGGCCGAGAGCATCCGTTGAAGCAGTCGTTGCATGGGAGAGTCGGGAGATTCTCGCGCGACGCCGGCATTCCACAAGAAGGGCAGCGTTGTCGCCGCGCCGCAATCCACGAAGCGGCGCCAGCAGGCGCGGAACCCGACCCCGCGCGGGGGCATTGCCGACTTCATGGGTCGCCATAAACTCATGAAGCTGCCGAGCGGTCTCGGCACTCCCCCAACATCCCCCGATAGCCCATCCGTCATCCCATGCTTCGTGCCCCGATCGCACTCTTGTCGCTTGCTGCCGCTCTCAGCGCGCAGGTGAGCATGACCCACCTCGGCACCGTTGACTGCACCAGCACCGGCGTCGCATCCAACGCACAGTTCATCGGCACCAACCTGAGTGCCATGGCGTGGAACGGCACCGACCTGTTCGTCGCTGGCTTCAACAACCAGGGCGTCGCCGGCCCGACGGGCATCTGCAAGGTCAGCACCGCGCTGACGACGCCCGCGTTCTCGACTGCATTCGGCGTCAACCTGCTCACGCCTGGCAGCCGCGGCTACTCGGGCCTCGATGTCGACGGCACGCAGCTCGTCGCCTCCTACGACCCAGGCGCCTCGGACCCGAACGGCATCACGTCGTGGACGCTCGCGGGCGCGCCGATGTGGAGCAAGGCCGCGCGCGGCGGCAGCGGCGTCGGCCTCGACGTCGGTTGGCTCGGCCTGGTCGATTCGGGCGTCGCATGGACGACGTTCGGCAGCGGCCGCCGCATCCTGCAGAACAGCGCGGCCGGCACGGACGTCTACACGTCTGCCGACGGCATGATCATCCAGACGACGGGCGTCACGACCTCGTTCTGGCGCGACATGACGTTCGACCCGCTCACGGGTGACGTGTGGCTCCGCCGCAGCAACAAGGTCGTCGCGTGCGATCGCATCGCCGGCAACAGCGTTGCCAATTCGCGCATCGTCGTGGACGCCACCGCGGCCGACACCATCAACCAACAGAACATCGCGTTCTGCCGCACGGGCGGCGAGAACGTGCTCTTCTGGAACAACCGCTCCGCCGGCGCCAACGCGCAGCTCTGGACCAACGTCATCAAGTGCAACCGCGCGAGCGACGGCTCGGAGCTGACGATCGACTGGCGCGGCTTCACGGCCTCGAACAGCGCCGGCGCCTACGACTTCAGCTATGACGAAGCCTCGGGCACGCTCGCGATCTCGGACTTCGTGAACAAGGTCGTCCACGTGTTCGCGGTGTCGACCTTCGAGGAGTACGGCACGCCTTGCATCGGCGCGGGCAACTTCCCCTTGCTGCTCGACGGCTCGGGCGATCTGCGCGCCGGTGGGGCCCTGACCTACACGCTGTCGCAAGCCGCGCCGTTCTCGATCGCCGGCTTCGCGTTCGGCGCCGCGCGTGACTTCACGCCGCTGCCCTTCCCGGGTGGCTGCTTCGTCCACGTCACGCCGCTGCTCTTCACCGAAGGCCTGTTCTTCACGGGCGTGCTCGGCAACGGCTCGGGCGTCGGCTCGATCACCTTCACGGTGCCGCCGGGCCTCTCCAACCAGTTGCTGACCGCTCAGGGCTTCTGCCTCGAGAACGGCGACCTGGCGCAGGTCAAGACGTCGAACGGCGTCGAGATCGTGCTCCGCTGATCCATCGTCCGGAGCCTTGCTCCGGCGGATCGGACACACGAGGCGAGCCGGGGCGACCCGGCTCGCTGCGTTTCTGGGGCGATGCGACGCGCGAACGGAGGGCGCGGCGCAACCGTTCGATCAGCCGATCGTGAACGGATCGACGTCGGACTTCGCGACGCGCACGACCAGCGCCTTGCCGAACGGCGACTGCAGCCGCTTCTGCAGCACGCGCAGATAGCCGCGCTCCGTGTTGCTGTGCTCGCCAAGCACGACGCACGCGCCGCGCGCCACGGCAGCGAGCGCGTCGTGGTGCGACAGTTCGCCGGTGAGCCACAGATCGGCGCGCGCCTTCTCGAGAATCGAGCCGCCGGAGCCTGCCGCGACGGCGATCCGCTTCACCTTGTGCTTGCCGCCCGCCTTCGTGTGCGCGATGCGCAACGTGCGAACCGACAGCATCGCGCGGATGCGCGGCAGCAACGCGGCGACCGTGGTCGCCTTCGGCAACTGCAGCACGCGCCCGAACTCGCCGTCGCCGAGCACTTCGATCTGTTCAGGCACTGCGGCGCCCGCGAGGCCTTCGCACAACCAATCGGCAACGCCGCCTGGCGCCGCGTCGAGGGCCGTGTGCGGCGAGTACACATCGATGCCGTGCGAGAACGCGAGCAACGCCGCGCGCTGCTTCGGATCGCTCTCGTCGAGCTTCTTGATGCCGCGGAAGATCGGCGGGTGGTAGGCGACGACGAGGTCGGCGCGCATCGCCGCAGCTTCGGCGACGACGGCCTCGGTGAGGTCGATCGTCAGCAGCGCGCGCGCGACCGGCCCCGATCGCCGCGCAGCGACGACGAGGCCCACGTTGTCCCACTCAGCCGCCAACTCCAGCGGCGCGATCTCCTGGAGCACGTCGAGGACTTCGTCCCGCGTCGGATGCTTCGCCATGAACTTCAGCTCGCTCCTGCACTGACCGTGACCATGCGCTCGGGATGCAGATGCTTCTGCGCCGCCTCGAGCACGCGCTCGCGCGTGATGCCACGAATGATCTCCGGGTAGCGATGCAAGAAGTCGAAGCCCAGTCCGTAGCGCTTCGCCCGCACTGCGTAGCCCGCGAGGTTCGTGTTGCGCTCGAGCCCGAACACGAAGCTGCCCGTGAGGTAGTCCAACACGTCTTGCAGCTCTTCCTGCGTCGGCGGCTCGGTGCGGATCCGTTCGATCTCGGCGAGGAATCCGTCGATCGCGCGTTGCCGGTGCTCCGGCGAGGTGCCGATGTAGGCCGTGAACATGCCCGGCTCCTCCGAGGCGCTGGCCGTGATGCCCGCGCTCACCGAGTAGCAGAGGCCGAGTTCGTCGCGCAACTTCTTCGAACAACGCGACGTGAAGCCCGGCCCCGTGCCGAGAACGTGGTCCATGACCGCGAGCGCGTAGTAGTCCGGGTCCGTGCGACGCACGCCGACATGGCCCATGTAGACGTGCACTTGCTCGCGAGCCATCGCCAGATGCACGTCGCGCGATCGCGGCGGCAACGTCGGCTCCGACAGCGGCGCGTGCTTCGGCGACTTGCCGCGGAACGACGCGAACGCCTTCTTCAGCATCGCCAGCATGCGATCCGGCGTGTCCGGGCCGGCAGCGGCGACGTAGCCGTTGCCCGGCTTGCAGAACTCGTCGTGGAACGCGCGCAGGTGCTTGGGCTTGATCGCCTCGATCGACTCGCGCGTGCCCTGCGTCGGACGGCCGAGCGGGTGGTCGCCGTAGACCTCGGCGCGGAACCGGCGACCCGCGACGGATCGCGGATCGTCTTCGTCGGCGAGGATCTCGGTGAGGATCTCACCCTGCACGCGACGCACTTCCCTGCCGGGGAACGTCGGGTGCAGCACGAACTCGCGCAGCAGTTCGACGCCCGCCTTCTGGTTGTCCGCGGTGCACTGGATCATGCCGCCGCGCGCATTGCCCTCGATGCCACCGCCGATCGACTCGACCGCGGTCGCGAGCGCCAACGCGTCGTAGCGCTGCGTTCCTTCGTCGAGGCAGTCGCCGACGAGGTTCGCGAGGCCGCAACGTTCGAGCGGGTCGTCGCCGGGACGCACGTCCAACGACATCGCGCATGCGAATGTCGCGACGTTGGGGTTCTGCACTGCGAGCAACGTGAGGCCCGAGTCGAGCTGCAGTTCGCCGATCTCCAGCCGGATCGAAGCGGTCATGCGCGGCCTCCGGACTTCTTGGCGCCCTTGCTCGCGACAGCCACCGGCTTCTTCTTGGCCTTCTTTGCCGGCTTCGCGGCAACAGGCTTCTTCGCGGAAGACGTGGCAGCAGCCTTCGCCGCCGCCTTGGCGGGCTTTGCGGGCTTCGCCATCTTGACCGGCTTGGCGGGCTTGGCCGCCTTCTTCTTCGGCTTGCCTCCGGGGGCTGCTTCGCCTTCGGCGCGGCCCGGGATCGCATGCACGCACACGCTGCGCTGCGGCACGAGATACCGCGCGGCAGCTTGCTTCAGTTCGTCGGCCTGCAGCGAGTCGTAGGTCGGCAGCACGGTGTCCAGCGTGCGGTAGCCACCCGGCGTCAGCGCCTCGAAGCGCGCGAGCTTGAGCGCGTAGTCGAGCGCGGACTCGTCCTGGAACAGGAAGCCCGCGCGGATCTGCGTGCGGATGCGCTGCAGGTCCTTCTTGGCGACGCCTTCGCGCACGAGCGCGTCGATCTCCTCACGGATCGCCGCCTCGACCTTCTGCAACGAAGCGCCCTCGCGCAATTCGGCGAGCACGAACAACGCGCCCGGATCGAGGCGCGTCTCGTTGATGACGCTGACATCGGTCACCGACTCGTCATCGAGCACGAGCCGACGGTAGAGCCTGCTGTTCTTGCCGATGCCGAGGTCGTGCGCGAGCACGTCGAGCGCGTAGTCGTCGCGATCGCCGACGCGAGCCGTCGGGAACGCGATGCACAGCCTCGCGACCGCGTGCGGCGTATGCACGACCGCGCGACGTTCGCCCTGCGGCGCGGGCTCGCTGAGCGCTTCGCCGCGCGGCGCGGCCTGCGCAGGGATCGAGCCGAACAGTTCGCGGATGCGCTCTGCAGTGCGCTTCACGTCGATGTCGCCGGCGACGACGAGGAACGCGCGGTTCGGCCCGTAGTTGCGGTCGTAGTAGGCGCGCATGCCCTCGACGCCGAGGCGTTCGAGGTCTTCGCGGTAGCCGATCACCGGATGGTGGTACGGATGCACCTGGAACAGCAACGTCTCCGCCGTCTGGTAGAGCGGCCGCCACGGGTCGTCTTCGCCCATCGCGAGCTCTTCGAGCACGACGCTCTTCTCGCTCGCGAACTCGCCTGGGTCGAGCAGGCAATCGCGCATGCGGCTTGCCTCGATCTCCAACGCGGTCTCCCAGCGATCCGACGCGAGCGCGAAGTAGTAGGCCGTGCCGTCGTTGTCGGTGAACGCGTTGTTGCTGCCGCCCATCTTGGCGGTCAGCAGGTCGATGTGGCCCTTCGGGTAGCGGCTCGTCCCCTTGAACATCATGTGTTCGAGGAAGTGCGAGAGGCCCGTCTCACCCGTGCGCTCGTCGCGCGATCCCACGCGATACCAGAGCACCGACGCAACCAGCGGCAACGAGCGGCGCGGCGCGAGCAACGCGCGGAAGCCGTTGTCGAGCTGCACCACTTCCACGGCATCGAGCGTCATTCGTCGCCTCCGTCGCCAAAGTCCGAATCGTCGTCGCCGTCGGGCTTGGGCTTCTTCGGCGCGCGCTTCTTGCCCGCGTTCCACTGCGAACGAGTCGTCGCGTCCGCGCCTTGTTCGGCCGAAGGCGCTGCATCGGCTGCGCCGCCGGCTCCCGCCGCAGACACGTCGAGCAGACCCTGGACTTCGTGCGCCAGCAGGAATCGCCAGTCGCCGACCTTGAGCCCGTGCAGGCTGAGTTCGCCGATGCGGATGCGCTTCAAGTCCAACACCGGCAGATCGAGCTTGGCGAACACGCGACGGATCTCGCGGTTCTTGCCTTCGCGCAGGATGACCTTGAGGAAGGACTTCTCGTGCGCCGCGTGCTCGACCTTGATCTCCATGCCCTGCGTCGGGCCCTCTGCGAGCCACACGCCGCCACGCGCCTTCTCCAACTCCTTCTGGCCGATGCGGCCGCGCACGGTGACCGAGTAGGTCTTCGGCACGCCGTAGCGCGGGTGCGTGAGCTTCTGCGCGAAGTCGCCGTCGTTGGTCAGCAGGATCAGTCCTTCGCTGTCGAGATCGAGGCGACCGACCGTGAAGAGGCGGCCCTTCACTTCGGGCAGGAAGTCGATGACTCGCTTCTTCTGCTCGTTGCGCGCGCTCGTGCAGACCACGTTGGTCGGCTTGTTGAACAGCACGTAGACCTTCTTCTCCTGGCGCACTCGTTCGCCGTCGACGACGACATCATCGGTCGCGGGATCGAGGCGGAAGCCGAGCTCGGTCACGGTCGTGCCGTTGACCTCCACGCTGCCGCTCGCGATCAACTCGTCGGCGGCGCGACGGCTGCACACGCCCGCCATCGCGAGGAAGCGGTTGAGCCGGACCTTGCCGTCATCGGCTTCGCGCGCAGGCTTGGCCGTGACGCGGATGCCGCTCTTGCGCAGCGCCGGCTTGCGCGTGGGCTTCGCTCCGAACGGCCGCGCCGGGCGCTCGCCGCGAGAGGCGCGCTGCGGGCCTTCCCGCCGGTCGCCGCGACCCCCGCGTTCGTCGCGATCGCCGCGTTCTTGCCGCGGGCCGCGCGCGGGGCCCGAACTGCGGCCGCCGCCGCTCGGCTTGCCGCCGCGTGGAGCATCGGTGCCGCGTGAGAGTCTTTGGCCGGGTTTCCGGTCTTCGTGTCGCTTCGCCATCGAGGAGCGGCAGAGCATCCCGACAACGCCCGCGGCGGGCGACAACAAAACAAGGCGGGGCGCAAGCGCCGCCGAGCGCGGATCAGCTGCGCGCCGGATCCGTCAGCACGATGTCGAGGCTGCCGATCGGCGACACGAACACGCTCGGTGTCGCAGCAGGGACGAGGACGCAGTCGCCCGCCTGCACCCGGATCGGCAGGTCGGCCCCGCCGGAGTGCCAGCCGATCGTGCCTTGGCCGCCGAGAACCGTGACCACGACGAAGGCGCCATCGGTCTCGAACTCGAGCTTTTGTCGCAAGGCATAGCGCCGCATGCGGAAGAACGGGTTTGCGAGCAGCAGCGTGCCGCCGTCGGACAGGGGCTTCGGCGGGACCGTCGAATCGAGGCTGCCGTCGGTGATGCGCGATGCTGGGACGCCGTGTTCCAGGTGCACCGTGC
>CAZEQF010000122.1:0-547 GCA_964514315.1 uncultured Singulisphaera sp.
GGATGGGCGACGTCGCGCTGCGCGACTACCTGCTCGATCCAGGTCGTTCGATGTTCGGCGTCGGCAAGGGCAAGCACGCGTGCGTGCTCGAACTGTTCCATCCGAAGGAGCCGATGACGAAGGGCGCGGTGGCGACGTGGCCGCGCGACGGCCAGAAGGCGGTGCCGTCCGCGCACGACGGCGTTGGCTCCGCGATGTCGCTGCACTTCTTCCGCGACGTCGACGCAGCGTTGCTGCAGCAGGTCGCGTGCATCGTGCGCGCCGGCGGCCAGCAGGTGCCCGGCACGCTCGCGGAGTTGCAGGGCAAGGGCGTTCGCGGCTGCGTCGCGTTCACGCCGTCGTCACCGCTGCCGCCCGGCGAATGCGAAGTCGTGTGGACCGTTCCGGTCCCGCTGCTCGGCCGCAAGGACGTCGCGCAGCCACGCGCGCGGTTCGTCGTGCAGTGAAGCGGATGCGCGGCGCCTGCTCGCGCAGGGCGCCTGCGCGCTGCGATCAGTTCTTCGCGTCTTGCGCGGGCGCCGCGTCGGTGCCCTTCTTGCGCACGGGG
>CAZEQF010000122.1:557-10363 GCA_964514315.1 uncultured Singulisphaera sp.
CTGCACCTCGAAGCAGCGGCGGTCGTCGCCGACGCTCGGGCTGTTGTAGTTCATCAGGCGCATCGGGCCCGTGGCCTCGTAGTCCTTCGCGTTCGCGGCGAGCCAGCGCTCCAGGCGTTCGCGCATCGAGTCGACGACGTCGCGCCGCTCGTAGCCGCGCGCGCCGACGGTGAGCGCCGTCATTGCCGCCACGTCGACGACCTCGACCTTGCCGTCGAGCCCGGCCTTGCCGATCGCGGGATCGCCATACAGGAAGGCCATGCTCTGCTCCGTCGGACGCGAGTCGCCGTTCTGGTAGTCGACCTGCACGGGCGTGGTCATCGCGATCTCGTTCTTCTTGATGTGGTTGAACAGCATCCAGAACGAGCCCATCGAGCCCGAGCGCTTCATCGGCGCCTTGACCATGCGGTAGGCCGGATACTCGCGCAGTTCGATCTCGTCGAGCGCGGTGAAGTCCGGGAAGCCCTTCGGCAGCTCCGCTTCGCGAACGGGCTCGAAGCGCAGATCGGCGGCAAGCTCGGCGAGCTCGAGCCGCAGCGAATCGACCGCCTTTTGTGCGCCGTCGCCTTGCTCCTTCGCCGCCGACGCGACGATCGCGTCCGAGGCGCGCAGTTGCGCGCGCGAACCTTCGGGCAGGCTGCCCATCGCGGTGGCCGCGAGCACGCGCAGGTCCGCGAGCCGCTTCTTGCTGCGTTCGCCTTCGTCGCCGTCGGTGGCCTGCGCCTTCGCCTTGGCCTTGTCGGCCGCGAGCCCTTCGGTGATCGCCTTCGCGGCTTGCGCGCGCAGCGGCGCGTCCTGCGGCTGCCAGAGGCGTTCGGCAGCGGCAGGCTCCGTGGCCTGCGCTCCTGCTTGGGCTGAGGCGGCGGCGACGAGCAGGAACAACGGCAGGACGGCGGACGGGAATCGCATGCGCGGCCCTTCGCCGCAGGTCGCCGGGTGGATGCGCGGGCGCGCTCGCCTTTGCCGGGGACCTGCCTATGCTGCGTCGTTCCGCATGCAGGACCCGATCCTCCAAGACCTCAACGACGAGCAGGCCCAGGCCGTGATGCACGGCACGGGGCCCCTCATGGTGCTGGCCGGCGCAGGGTCCGGAAAGACGCGCGTCGTCACGCGCCGCATCGCCCGCCTGTTGCGCGACGGCGTCTACGGCAGCCAGATCCTGGCGATGACGTTCACGAACAAGGCCGCCGGCGAGATGGCGCACCGCGTGCAGCAACTCGGCGGACCGTTCGTGCGCATCGCGACGTTCCACTCGGCGTGCGCGCGGTTCCTGCGCGCCGACGCGAAGCTGCTCGGCTATCCCGACAACTTCACGATCTACGACACCTACGACCGCGATGCGGCGATCAAGTCGCTGCTCGAGGACCTCGGGCTCGACGGCAACAAGGTCAAGCCGAGCGCGGTCGGTTCGATGATCTCGCGGCTCAAGAACACGGGCATGTCGCCGCAGGATCTCGCGCTCGGCAGCAACGACGCGGCGCGCATCGTCGAGAAGGTGTGGGGGCCATACCACGACCGCATGAAGCAGCTCGGCGCGATGGACTTCGACGACCTGCTGCTCAACTTCCTGCAGTTGCTGAAGGAGCACCCGACGGTCGCCGAGATGTACCGCGAACGGTTTCCGTGGGTCCTCGTCGACGAGTTCCAGGACACGAACCGCGTGCAGTACGACCTGCTGCGCCAGCTCGCGCCGACCGACGGCAACGTGTGCGTCGTCGGCGATCCCGACCAGTCGATCTATGGCTTCCGCGGCGCCGAGATCCGCAACATCCTCGACTTCGAGAGCGACTACGAAGGCACGAAGGTCGTGCGCCTGGAGCAGAACTACCGCAGCACCGCGGTGATCCTGCGCGCCGCCGAGTCGGTGATCGCGAACAACAAGCTGCGCAAGGACAAGCGGCTCCGCACCGACAACGAGGAAGGCCAGCCGTTGCTGACGTTCCGCGCGACCGGCGCGATGGAGGAGGCGCAGGCCATCGCCGACCGCATCCGCGGCCTCGTCGGCGAAGACGTGCCGCTCGACCAGATCGCGATCTTCTATCGCGCGCACTGGCTGTCGCGCGCAGTCGAGCAGGCGCTCAAGGACCGCAGCATCCCGTACGAGATCCTCGGCGGCCTGTCGTTCTTCGAGCGGCGCGAGATCAAGGACCTCATCGCCTACCTGCGCGTGTTGGTGAACCCGCTCGACGACGTCAGCATGGAGCGCATCATCAACGTGCCGGCGCGCGGCATCGGCAAGTCGTCGGTCGACAAGCTGAAGCGCGCGGGCTTCGAGGCGGGCATGTCGCTGCGCGAGTCCGTTGGCGAACCGTCGCTGCACGCGGTCGTTCCGCCGAAGGCGCGCAAGGCACTGCAGCAGCTCGCGGGAGTGCTCGAAGCGGCGAAGCAGGCTGCCACGGACAAGGGCGCGCACGGCGCGCTCGCGGCGATCCTCGAAGGCACGCAGTACCTCAACCACGCCACGAGCCTCGGCGATCCCGAGGACGTCGCGCGCGAAGAGAACATCCACGAACTCGTCAGCGACGTCGTCGCGTTCGACGAGAAGAGCGACGAAGGACTCGCGGGCTACCTGCAGAACGTGAGCTTGCTCACGTCGCAGGACCGCACGAAGGACGACGGCCCGCGCGTGCAGATGATGACGGTGCACGCCGCGAAGGGCCTCGAGTTCGACCACGTGTTCGTCGCCGGGCTCGACGACGGCGTGTTCCCGAGCATGCGCTCGGTCGACAGCGAACAGGGCGTGGAGGAGGAGCGGCGTCTGATGTACGTCGCGATCACGCGCGGCCGCCGTTCGGTGTTCTTGAGCAGCGCCAAGGAGCGCATGGTCAACGGCGAGACGCAGCGCATGCAGTCGTCGCGCTTCCTCAAGGAGATCCCGCGCGACTGCACGCAGGCCTACGACGCCTCGTGGCACAGCTACGAACAAGACCAGGACGACACGTCGCAGTGGGCCGTCGATCCGGACCCGGACGCGATCGTGCAGGTGCAGCGCGGCATGCGCGTGCGCCACGAGTTGTTCGGGCTCGGCGTCGTGCGCAGCACTTCGGGCAGCGGTCCGTCGATGCGTGCGGTCGTGCGCTTCGACGACGGCGTCGAACGCACGCTGATCCTCGAGTACGCGGGGCTGCAGCCCGCCGGCGAGGAGGACAGCTGGTGAGCACACGCGACGAACTGCTGCAGCGCTTCGATGCGTTGCTGCGCGAGGCGATCGCTCTGGACGATGCGTCGCTGCTCGAAGCGATGCGCGTTGCGATCGCGACGGCCGGGCTCGCAGCCGCAGGCCCCGCGCCGGCAGAAGGCGAAGCGTGGCACGGCATCATCGGCGAGTGCGCGGCGATGCTCGAACTGCGCAAGCGCATCGAGAAGTTCGCTCCGGCCGACGCGCCTGTGCTGATCACCGGCGAGAGCGGCACCGGCAAGGAGCGCGTCGCGTGTGCGATCCACGAGATGAGCCGTCGCAGCAAGAAGCCGCTCGTCGCCGAGAACTGCGCCGCGATCCCCGAGACGTTGCTGGAGTCGGTGCTGTTCGGCCACGTGAAGGGCGCGTTCACCGGCGCGATCAAGGACCACCCGGGGCACTTCGTCTCCGCCGACGGCGGCACGTTGTTCCTCGACGAGATCGGCGACATGAAGATGCCGATGCAGGTCAAGCTGCTGCGCGCGCTGCAGGAAGGCGAGGTGCGTCCCGTCGGCGGCGCGAAGGTCAAGAAGGTCGACGTGCGCGTGATCGCGGCGACGAACAGCAACCTCGAGGCCGCGGTCAAGGCCGGGCGCTTCCGCGAGGACCTCTACTTCCGCTTGAACGTTCTGCGCCTGTCGCTGCCGCCGCTGCGCGACCGCGGCTTCGACGCGGTGCTGCTCGCGCGGCGCTTCCTGCGCGGCTCTTGTGAAGCCTCGGGTCGCCCGCTGCGTTTGTCGAAGGCCGCCGAGGACGCAATTGCCGCGTTCCGTTGGCCCGGCAACGTGCGCCAGCTGCAGAACGAGATGCAGCGCATCGCGGCGCTGTGCGAAGGGCCCGAAGTGCAGGTCGCGGACCTCTCGGCCGAAGCGCGCGGCTGATCAGGCTGCAACGTCGCCGTAACCGTGGTCGCGCGGCGGCCACAGGCCTTCTACGCAGGTGCAGGGTCGGTAGGATCTCTCGGCCCTGCGACGCGGCCATTCGTGTTGGGGGAAGACGGCAAGACACCGCAGATGTTCATCCTCCAGGTCCTCGACGGAGCCGATTCGCGCGACGTCCATTTCGACGGCTCGCGTCTCGTGTTCGGTTCTGCGCCTGCCGCGAACGTTCGGCTGCTCGCGCAAGGCGTGGCTCCTTCGCACTTCGCGGTCGAAGCCATCGACGGCGTCGCGGTGTTGCAAGCGCTCGACGGCAAGGCGCTGGTGAACGGCAAGCCGAAGGAGCGCGTCGTGCTCGCGCTCGGCGATCGCGTCGAGGCCGGCAGTGCGGTGCTCGTCGTCGCTTCCGTGGTCTCGCGGCCCGCTAGTCCCGACGACGTGCTCGACGGTGCGCGCACGCGTCGATCCAGCCGCACGCGAGTCGAGGCCCCTGCGAAGGGCGGCAGCAAGGCGGTCTTGCTCGGAGTCGGCGCCGCGGTCGTCCTCGGCGCTGTGGCGTTCTTCGTGTTGGGCGGCGAAGGCGGCGGTGGCGTGAGCCTGCCGCCGGCGTTCGCCGAACTCGATCGGCTTCGTCGCGCAGGCAGCTTCGAGTTGGCTCGCGAGCAAGCCGCGCAACTCGGAACGTGGGCGACCGATGATGCGCGCCGCGCCACGCTCGACCAGGCCGTGCAACGCGTCGTCGACTTGGAGCAGCGCGTGCAGCGTCGTCGCGACGCGATCCTCGCGCAGGCGAGCGAACGCACCTACGCCGAGTTCAGCGACGAGCTGAAGCGCGACGAGCGCTCGGCGAAGGAAGAAGACGAACGCATCGCCGCGCGCATCGTGCGATCGGGCCTCTCGGAGTTGTTGCGCGGCGCCGTGGCGAAGGCGCCGCCGTCGGACGGGCCCGGGACGAAGCGCGTTGCCGATGCGCCGTCGGGCGCGCAGCCAGCGAAGCAGCCTGCGTCCGAGGCTCCGTCGCCCGCGATCCCTGCGAACGTCGAACAAGCGAAGCCGAAGACGCAGGACGCGCCGGCGGTCGCGCAGACCGTTCCGCAGCAGCCTGCCGAGCAGGTTCCTGCGCCGCGCGAGTCGGCGAAGACCGATGCGCAAGTGTCCGTCGACGACGTGGCCGCGGTGATCGAATCGGCGCGCGGGTTCCTCGCGCGCAGCGAGTTCGCGCAAGCGTCCGTGCAGTTGGAGATGGCGATCGGCGGCGCTGCTGCAAGCGACCGCGATCGACTGCAGCGCGAGCTGGAGACCGTGCGCACGGCGGCGAAGTCGCAGCTGGAGCAAGTGCTCGCGCGCGCGCGCAACGAGGCGCAGAACGGTCGCATGCAGCAAGGCATCGACGCGCTGGCCGAAGCGCAGAGCCGCTTTCCGTCGTCGGGCCCGTTCGCCGCGATCCCGACGTTGCTCGAAGAGTTCCGTCGCGCGCAGGCTGGTGGCCCGATCGCGGACTCGGCAACAGGTGGCGCAGCGACCTCGGGCAGCGAAGCCGCGCGCCGTCGCACGTTGGAAGCGCTCGCGCCGGCGTTGATCCGCATCCGTGCGTCGGAGAACGACGGAGAGTTCGCGAACGCGGCTGCAGAACTGAAGTCCGCCGCCGACAGCGTGCGCGCTTCCGATCCGGACTATGCGACGCGCCTCGACATGCGCATCGCGGACATCGCGCGCGTCGTCGCGTGGCACACGGAGATCACGGCAGCTGCCGCGGCTGCGCCGATCGAGGCGGTGGTCGTCGATCGCGGCGCCGTGCGCATCGTCGGCGCGTCGGGCGGGTTGCTTCGCGTCGCCGTCGCAGCCGGCGAGGAGAACGTCTCCTGGCATGCGATCGAACCCGACTCGATCGCGCAGATCGCAGCCGCGGCGAAGGTCTCGGCGCAGGCCACGCTCGGCGCCGCGTCGTTGCTCTACCGGCGTGACGCGCGAAGGCTCGCCGAGCGCGCGCTCGCGCGTGCGTTGCAGGCGGACGCCTCGCTGAAGCAAGAGGTGTGGCGCACGGTCGCGCACGGCCGCGGCGAGGCCGAGGACCCGCGCGGCTACGAGCTGCGCGCGGACGGGTTCGTCTCCGTCGCCGACGCCGAGGCGGAGAAGCAGGCGGGCAAGGTGATCGCCCGCATCGATGCTGCGTTGCGCAGCAAGGACAAGAAGGCCCGTGAGTCGCTGTTGACCGATGCGCTCGCATTGGGCCCGGCGGCAGTCGGCGCGATCGCTTCGCGGTTGCAGCGTCTGCTCGACAAGGAGATCGAGTCGCTTGATGCGTCGCCGACCAAGAAGCTGGTCGACAAGCTCTCGGCGCAGCGACAGGCGCTCGACGTCGC
Organism: uncultured Singulisphaera sp.; assembly: GCA_964514315.1. Classification (GTDB taxonomy): domain Bacteria; phylum Planctomycetota; class UBA1135; order UBA1135; family UBA2386; genus SXPK01. Next base: position 6,977 of record CAZEQF010000122.1, read on the forward strand.
GCGGCAGCACGCGAAGGACCTCATCTACGACGAGGTGAAGTACTTCTATCCCTACAAGCCGCCGCAGGTCGAATCGGACCGCTACGCCGAATACGTGCGCGTGCAGCAAGAGGTCAACCAGCGCGTCGACGCGGTGCGCGCGTTGTGGAACGACGATCGCATCAAGGGCAAGGCGCCGGCGAACTTCGCGGACGCCGTCGAACGCCTCGATTGGATCGCGCTCACGCTGCGCGACCTCGGCGAACTCGACCCGCTCGCGATGGTGGGGGCCGAATGGGCGCGCGCGGTCGTTCCGGGCCAGCCGCTCGGCATCCAGACGTTCTGCAAGACCGCGGAAGAGAAGGAGCAGCTCCAGCTCTGGAGCCGCATCGAGGCCTACAACGAGACGCTCGGCGCGCAGATCGAGCGCGGCGACGCGTCGCTGCTGCGCATCACGAACGCATACCGCGCGATGTTCCGTCATCGCCCGCTCGCGCTCGACCTCAAGGTGCTCGCCGCGGCGAAGGGCCACGCGAAGGAGATGTCGCAGCTGGGCTACTTCTCGCACTTCTCGCCGACGCCCGGTCGCAAGACGCCGACGGATCGCATGCTGCTCGCCGGCTACACGCACGGAGCGAGCGAGAACATCGCGCTGACGGACGGTCCGGAGTCCGCGCATCTCGCGTGGTGCCAGTCGTCCGGCCACCATCGCAACCTGCTCAACGCGACGTTCACCGAGGCCGGCATGGCTGGCGACGGGCGCAACTGGGTGCAGAACTTCGGCGGTGGATCGGGCTACGAAGCGAAGCTCGACACCGCCGTGAAGGCCCGTTGAGCGCGCAGCGATGAACTTCCGCCTCGAACTGCCCGACTTCGAAGGGACGCGGCGGGAGATCGCGATCGACGCAGCCGGTGTCCTGCTGCGCGCATCGGGCAAGGGCGTCGCCGTCGCCGATGCGGCAGGGGACGCGCGCGGCGCGGAGTTGCGCATCTCGCCGACGCGATCGGGGCTGCGCCTGGAGCCGGTGCGCGCAGGCGCGATGGTCGAGGTCGACGGCGAATCGTTGTTCTGCAAGGACCTCGAGGACGGCGACTCGTTCTCGGTCGGCACAGCTCGCGTCGTGTTCCGTTCGGACGCGCCGGCTGCGATGCGCAGCGGCGGCAGCGCAGCCTCGGCTGGACGAAGCAGTGGCGCCGGGTCGCCGCCGCCGCCGTCGCGCGGCGAAGCTGCGGTTCGCGCGCGGCAGCGCTCGTCGCGCGAACGCACGTCGAAGCCGTTGCTGTTCTCGCTCGTGTCGTTGTCGCTGCTCGCTGCGTTCGTCGCATTGCGTTGGATGGACTCGGCGACGAGCGGGCGTGATCCTGAAGAACTGCTCGTGTTCGCTGCGCTGGACTTCGAACGCGGCCAATACGCATCGGCGCGTCAGCGCATCGACGAAGCCGTTCGCGAAGGCGATCTCGACGTCCGCGCGAAGGCGGCGGAGTTGCGCGCGCGCATCGACGCGGTCGAGAAGCAGGCGGAGGCTGCATCCCTGGTGCAGCGCGCCCGCGAGGAGCAGGAGACGCTGCGAGCGTTCGAAGACCGATATGCGCGGAACGGCCTCGAGCGGCCCGCTGCGCGCGAGTTGCTGCGCATGTGCGACGCATGGATCGCGGCCAATTCGCAGCGGCTTGCGGGCAGCTCCGGCGGCGACTCGCTCGTCGCTTCGGTGAGGGCGCAGCGCGACCGTGCTGCGCAGAAGGCCGAGGCATCGCAGCCGGAGACCGCCGCGGACGCGGCGTTCGCCGCGCGCGCGCGACTGCGGTTCGTCGTGCGCGAGTACAAGGCTGCCGTCGCCCGCATCGATGCGTTCGTCGCGTCGCATCCCGACGACGCGTTCGCGGTGTCCGAGGCGGCGGCAATCCGCGCCGAGGGCAAGGAGTGGATCGCGAAGCAGGCGACGCGCTTGCTGCAGCAACTCGATCGCGGCGACGTCGATCGCGTTCGCGAGGAACTGCAACAGATCGAGCGCTTCGCCGTGTTGCCCGAATGGGAGCCGCTGGTCGCGCCGGTTCGCCAACGGCTCGCGAAGTGACGTTGCGCGCATCGAGCAGAGGCGGATCCGCTCGCGGTCCCGTGCGCACGCGCGGGCGGGCCGCAGACGATCCCTCGCCGCTGTCGCGGCGCTTCGTTCAGCGTCCCGCGCGGTAGAGCGCGAGCAGCGCGCGCGCCGCAGCGTGCGGCAGGGCGCGGCCGGCCGCGACTTCCTCGCGCATGCGCGCGAGCTCGTTCTGCACCGCGGGGTTCCGTTCGAACTCGGTCCGCAGCGACTCCTGCAACGCGGCGTCGAGCCACTGGCTCGCTTGCGATGCCCGTTTGGCCTGCATGCGACCGTCTTTGCGCATCGCTGCGAGCCGGCCTTCGATCGTGCGCCAGAGGTCTTCGAGTCCCGCCCCCGTCGTCGAGGATCCGACGCACACCGGGGTCGCGTCGGCTTCGCCCGAGTGCAGCACGCGCAACGCTGCGACGCACTGTTGCGCAGCGCGATTGGCGGCGGCGGCGAGGTCGCCGTCGGCCTTGTGCACGAGGATGACGTCGGCGAGTTCCATCACGCCGCGCTTGATGCCCTGCAGTTCGTCGCCCGCTGCCGGCGACAGCAGCAGCAAGAACAGGTCGACCATCGTCGCGACCGCGGTCTCGGACTGGCCCGTGCCGATCGTCTCGACGAGCACGACGTCGAAGCCAGCGGCCTCGCAGCAGACCATCGCCTCGCGCGTGCGCGCCGCGACGCCGCCGAGCGTGTCGCCGCCGGGCGACGGCCGCACGAACGCGTTGCCGTGCCGCGACAGCTGCGCCATGCGCGTCTTGTCGCCGAGGATGCTGCCGCCCGTGACGCTGCTGCTCGGATCGACGGCAAGCACCGCGACCTTGTGGCCGCGTTCGCACAGCATCATCCCGAGCGCATCGATCAGCGTGCTCTTGCCGACGCCCGGCGCTCCCGTGATGCCGATGCGCACCGCGTTGCCGGAATGCGGCAGCAGTTCTGCGAGCAGTTCGCCCGCGGCTGCCTCGTCCTGCGCGCGGCGGCTCTCGACGAGCGTGATCGCCTGCGCGAGCGCCTTGCGGTCGCCGCTGCGGACGGAGGCTGCGATCGGAGAAGTCACGGCCGGCACACTAGCCAGGAGCGGCCTTGGTCGCAGCCGCCTGTTGCCGCGAAACGAACAGCTGGCGCGGCGGCTCCGCGCCGCGGGCGTTCGCGGCCCGAGGTCGTGGTTGCGGGCATCGTGGTGTGGGCGCGCCGCGGCGAGCAGATGGCCTGTCGTGCCGCCGCGCCCTTCCTCCCGCATCCCAGCCTCCGCCATGGACTCCATCGCCTCCGCTGCGCACGATGTTCGCCCGCGATGACCGCGCCAGAACCGAGCCGTCCC
>CAZEQF010000123.1:0-5779 GCA_964514315.1 uncultured Singulisphaera sp.
AGGCACGCCGGCCCTGGTGCACACCGGCCCGTTCGCCAACATCGCGCACGGCAACTCGTCGATCGTCGCCGACCGCATCGCGCTGCGCCTGCTCGACTACGTTGTGACCGAGGCCGGCTTCGGCGCGGACATGGGCGCGGAGAAGTTCTTCGACATCAAGTGCCGCGCGTCCGGCCTGCACCCCGACGCGGCGCTGCTCGTCGCGACCGTTCGCGCGCTCAAGATGCACAGCGGCCGCTTCGAGATCAAAGCGGGCAAGCCGCTGCCCGAAGGCCTCACCAAGGAGGACCTCGATGCGCTCGCGGAGGGCATGGGCAACCTGCGCAAGCAGATCGAGAACGTGCGCCTGTTCGGCATCCCGGTCGTCGTCGCGATCAACCGGTTCCCGGGCGACACCGACGCGGAGATCGAGGCGGTGAAGCAGGCGGCGATCGAAGCCGGCGCGTCCGATGCGCACGTCTCGACGCTGTTCTCCGACGGTGGCAAGGGTGGCGAAGCGCTCGCGCATGCGCTGGTCGCGGCGTGCGAGGAGCCGAGCTCGTTCCGCTTGCTGTATCCGGACTCGCTCACGCTGAAGGAGAAGATCGAGACGCTGGCGACGAAGGTCTACGGCGCCGACGGCGTCGACTACGAGCCAGCGGCCGAGAAGGCGCTCGCGCAGTTCGAGGAGCGCGGCTTCGGCAAGTTCCCGATCTGCATGGCGAAGACGCAGTATTCGCTATCGCACGACCCGGCGAAGAAGGGGCGGCCCACGGGCTACCGCTTCGTCGTCCGCGACGCGCGCGTGTCGGTCGGCGCCGGCTTCGTCTACCCGCTCGCGGGCGAGATCATGACGATGCCTGGCCTCGGCAAGACGCCGGGCGGCCACGGCATCGACATCGATGCGAAGGGCAACGTCATCGGCATGCTGTGAGCAGCCCAGGATCCTTGCGATGAAGCACACCGAGTGGATCTGGCGCGACGGCGCGCTCGTGAAGTGGAACGACGCGACGGTCCACGTGAGCGCGCACGCGCTGCATTACGGCAGCTCGGTGTTCGAGGGCATCCGCGCCTACGCAACGAAGCAAGGCGTGCAGTTCTTCCGGCTGCGCGACCACCTCGTGCGCTTGATCGACTCGGCGCGCGTCTACGGCATGCCGCTGCAGCACGACCTCGCTGCGCTGACGCAGGCGTGCAAGGACGTGGTGCGCCAGAATGCGCTGCCGCACGCGTATGTGCGTCCGCTCGTGTTCCGCGGCGCCGGGCCGCTCACGCTCGATCCGACGAGCTCGCCGGTCGAGACCGTCGTGCTCGCGTGGGAGTGGGGGCATTACCTCGCCGCGCCCGACACGCCGATCGACGTGAAGGTCTCGTCGTGGCGGCGCGTGACGATGGGCACGTTGCCCGCGCTCGCGAAAGCGGGCGGCAACTACCTCTCGAGCCAGCTCATCCGACTCGAGGCCAAGCGCGACGGCTACGTCGACGGCATCGCGTTGTCGACGGACGGCGGCCTGTCCGAGGCTTCGGGCGCGAACCTGTTCCTCGTCCGCAACGGCATCGTCCACACGCCCGACGTCGGCAGCTCGATCCTGCTCGGCATCACGCGCGACACGATGATCTGCCTCTTGCGCGACATGGGCATCGAAGTGCGCGAAGGGCGTCTGCCTCGCGAACTGCTGCACATGGCGGACGAAGCGTTCCTCACCGGCACCGCGGCGGAGATCACGGGCATCCGTTCCGTCGACCGGATCCAGGTCGGCGACGGCAAGGTCGGTCCCGTGACGCGAGCGCTGCAGAAGGCCTTCTACGGGCTGTTCGACGGTTCGACGCAGGACCGCCACGGCTGGCTCGAATCGGTCGACTGACCGCGCGTTCCCCAGTGTCCGAAGAAGACCTCACGATCCGCGTCGAAGAGACGGAAGGCCGCCGGCGTCTTTCGCTGGCTGGCCGTCTGACGCTCGCCGAGGGCGATGCGTTCTGGTCGAAGGCGACCGCATTGTCGTCGTCGCCGATCGCGGAGATCGACGTGCAGGGCCTCACGTCGCTCGACGGCGGTGGCGCGGCGCTGCTGCTGTCGGCGGCCGCGCGCAACCGCAAGCACGGCGACGCCGCGGCCATCGTCGGGGCCTCGGGCGACGTCGCGAAGCTGCTCGACCTGTATCGCGGCGCCGACGGCAACCCGTGTCTGCGTTCCTCCGAGCGCACGCAGTCGTTCCTCGCGCAGGTCGGCGACGCAGCGCACGACGCATGGCGGCAGGTGAAGGACATCCTCGCGTTCTCCGGCGACCTCGTCGTCGGCTTGCTCGCCGCGGTGCGGCGGCCGCGCACGGTGCACCTGCGCGAACTCGGCATGCTCATGGAGCGCGCGGGCGCGAACAGCCTGCCGATCGTCGTCGTCATCCACTTCCTGATCGGCGCGATCCTCGGGCTCCAGGGCGCGGTGCAGTTGCATCGGTTCGGCGCGGATGCGTTCTTGGCCAACCTCGTCGGCCTCTCGGTCGTGCGCGAACTCGGTCCGCTGATGACGGCGATCGTCGTCGCGGGCCGCTCCGGCGCGGCCTACGCCGCCGAACTCGGCACGATGCAAGTCGGCGAAGAAGTCGATGCACTGCGCACGCTGGGCCAGGACCCGCAGCGCTTCCTGGTGTTCCCGCGCGTGCTCGCGTTGTTCCTCGTCGTGCCGTTGCTCACTGCGTTCGCGGACGTCGTCGCGTGCCTCGGCGGCCTCTTCATCGGCATGGTGGAGCTCGGCATCCCGCCGGTCACCTATTGGCGCCAGTTGCAGTCGGCGGTGATGTTCAGCGACGTCGGCACGGGGCTCTTGAAGAGCGCGTTCTTCGCGGTCCTCATCGGCCTCGTCGCCTGCCAACGCGGGCTGCAGACGCGCGGCGGCGCGCAAGGCGTCGGCTCGTCGACGACCTCGGCAGTGGTCGTCGTGCTGTTCGGGCTCGTGGGGCTCGACGCGGTGTTCACGATGGTCTTCCGCCTCTTGGACTGGTGATGCGGCGCGTCCTCTCCGTCCGTGAACTTGCGCTCGGCTACGGCCGCGAACCGCTGCTCGAAGAACTGTCGTTCGACGTGAGCCGAGGCGAAGTGTTCGCGATCCTCGGCGGCAGCGGCTGCGGCAAGTCGACGCTGCTGCGCGCGCTCATCGGGCTCCTGCATCCGATGCGCGGGACGATCCGCCTGTTCGGCGACCGCAGCCCGCAGCAGGCGTTGGAGCCGCCGATGTTCGGCGTGTTGTTCCAGTCGTCGGCGTTGTTCGGCTCGATGACGCTGCTCGAGAACGTGTCGCTGCCGCTGCAGAAGTGGACCGACCTCGACGAAGACGCGGTCGAGGCCGTCGCGGTGAGCCGACTGCGCGTGGTGGGGCTCGGAGGCTTCGAACGGCACCTGCCGAGCGAAGTCTCGGGCGGCATGAAGAAGCGCGCCGGCATCGCGCGCGCGCTCGCGCTCGACCCGAAGCTCCTGTTCCTCGACGAACCGTCCGCGGGCCTCGATCCGATCACGGCCGCGGGCCTCGATGAACTCATCTTGACCTTGCGCCAGAGCCTCGGTGTAACCACCGTCCTCGTGACGCACGAACTGCAGAGCATCTACCGCGTGGCGGACGCCTGCATCATGTTGGATCGCGACGCGAAGGGCATCATCGCGCGCGGCAGTCCGCGCGACCTGCGCGACCGCAGCACGGACCCACGCGTCCAGGCCTTCTTCATGCGCAAGGCGCAACGAGCCTCCCAATGACAGCGCCCGTCGACCGTTGGAAGCTCGGCTTGTTCGTCCTCTCGGGCTTCGGCGCGATGGTGGGTGGCCTGACCTTCGCAGGCATGGCACAGCTCCAGCGTCCGTCGCAGGAAGCCTACGCGTTCTTCGACGAGCCGCTCGTCGGCCTCGAGCCCGGTTCGTCGGTGCGCTTCCGCGGCGTTCCGATCGGCGTCGTCGACGACATCACGCTCGCGAGCGACAAGAAGCACCTGCAGGTGCGCATGGCGCTCTACGACGACAAGCTCGTGAAGCTCGGGCTCGACGTCGACCAACTCGGGCCGCAGAAGGCGTTCCCGTCGGACCTGCGCGCGCAGCTCGTGACGCAGTACATCACGCAGATGTCGTTCGTGCTCGTCGACTTCGTCGAGCCGGGCCTCGCGCGCGACCGCGAACTGCCGTTCCAGCCGCCGATCAACACGATCCGTTCGATTCCGAGCGCGTTCCGCAGCTTCGAAGAAGGACTGCGCGATGCGATGCGCGAGGTTCCTGCGATCGCGGACTCCGCGAAGCGGATGTTCGACGGCGTGAGCAAGGGCTTTGCCGACGCGAACCTCGCGGACCTGTCGCGCCGCGTCGTCGACACGCTGCGCGCCGTCGAGCAGAAGCTCGCGGACCTCGATCGCATGCCGGCGCTGCAGTCGGCGACGTCGGCGTTCACCGAGTTCGAGGGCCTCGTGCGCGACTGGCGCGACGAACGCGGGCCGGTGCGAACGGCGGTCGCCGACCTGCAAGGCCTCGCGAGCGATCTCCGTTCGGCGATCGCCGCGGCCGACGTCGCGGCGACTGCTTCGAGCCTGCGCGCGGCCGGCGACGGTGCGGCGAGCGCGAGCGGAGAAGTGGTGGCGCTCGCGCAGAGCCTGCAGAAGGAACTCGGCTCGCTGCGCGCCGCGCTCGCGTCGGTGGAGCGTCTCGTGAGCGTGCTCGAACGCGACCCATCGGCATTGCTTCGCGGTCGCGAGCCTGCGACGTCGACGCTGCGCAAGGAAGGAACCAGGTGAAGCCCGTGAACCCAGAAGTCGCTCCGCTTGCCGTTGCCTCGCGCCGCACGTCGTCGTCGCGCATGCCCGTGCAAGGAGCGCGTCGTGCTTCCGCATCGGCGCACGTCGTGGACGTTGTCCGCCGACTCGGCGCCGCGTGCGCCGCGTTGTCGCTGGCCGCGTGCATCAGCGTCAATCCTCCTGGGCCGCCGGTGCGATGGTTCGACCCGCGGCCGCCGCGCGCGGCCCACGATCGTCGCGCGCCGCTGCGCGTCGACGCGGCCCCGTTCCTGCGCCAGGACTTCGTCGTGCGCACGCCGCCGCACGAAGTCGCCGTCGACGACAGCCTGCGTTGGATTGCGCCGCCCGAACAACTCGTCGCCGCTGCGCTCGACTCGGTGGCTGGCGTGCCGGACGGACTGCGCGTCGAGGTCGTGAGGTTCGAATTCGAGCGCGGCGAGTCGCTGCGTGCCGTGGTCGAGTTGTCGTGCGAGCTCGCTGGCACCACGCGCCCGGTCGTCGGGGTCGCTGCGTGCGCATCGGATGCGCCCGAAGGGCTCGCCGCCGCGATGTCCGCGGCGCTCGCGGACGCCGTGCGCGGCGTCGTGCAGCTGCCGAAGTAGCGGCTGTCCGTGGCGCTTCAGCGCGACGTGTCGTCGTCGTCCGCGCCGTCGGACCCCGACGGCATCTCGGCTGCGCCTTTCTTGCCGCGGCCCTTCGTGCTCCGGCCTCGGCCTTGTGGATGCGCACCGTCGTAGACGTCGCGTAGCCGCCCGATCGACACGTGCGTGTAGATCTCGGTCGTGACGAGCCGCGCGTGGCCGAGCAGTTCTTGCACCGAGCGCAGGTCGGCGCCGCGGTCGAGCAGATGCGTCGCGAACGAGTGGCGCAGCCCGTGCGGCGTGAGCGAGTTCTGCAAGCCCGCCTTCTTCGCGCGGTCGACGACGGTCTGGAACAACCAGCGCGAACTCAGCGCGCCGCCGCGCAGGTTCAAGAACAACGCCCCGGGGTCGAGGCGACGCTGTTCGCGCAGGATGCGTTTGCGCGCGGGCAACCAC
>CAZEQF010000123.1:5789-10360 GCA_964514315.1 uncultured Singulisphaera sp.
CACGCTTCGATCGCAGCCTTCGCGGGCCCGCCGAGCAGCGACAAGCGCTGCTTGTTGCCTTTGCCGAGCAGGCGCGCGGTGCCTTCGCGCAGGTCGAGCGCGTCGAGCTTGATGCCCGCGCACTCGCTGACGCGGCAGCCGGTGGAGTAGAGGGTCTCGAGCACCGCGCGGTCGCGCAGGTCCTGCGGTTCGTCGCCGAACTCCTGGCCTAGCAGTTGGTCGACTTCCTGCGGCGTGAGGTAGCGCGGCACGCGCTGCGGCGCCTTGGGTCCGCGCAGCAGCTTTGCCGGGTCCTGGTCGATGCGGCCCTTCTCGCGCAGATACGCGAACAGCCCGCGCAGGCTCGCGAGCTTGCGTTGCACGGAAGTCGGCGCGAGGCCTTGCTGCTCGAGCTCGACGAGGTAGCGGCGCAGATGGAAGCGCGTGCACGACGACGGGTCGCTCCCGGACGCGGACAGCCAGGCCGCGAACGCGCGCAGGTCCGTTCCGTAGGCGCGCAGCGTGGCCGGGCTCTTGCGCGTCGTGTCCGCGAGGCTGCGCAAGTAGTCGCGCACGTCCTGGTTCACGCTGTCGTTCGGCTCGTCCACGTTTGCAGAGACCGTAGCGCGCCGCCACACTGCCGCGCCACCCATGGACACGGCGGAACTCGCAGCGATCGCAGCCGCCTTGTGCTGGACCGGCAGCAGCCTCACCTTCGGCCTCGCGAGCCGCGCCGTCGGCGCGGTGCCGGTCAACCAGTTCCGGCTGTTCGCTGCGGTGCCGGTCGTGTTCTTGTTGCACGCGGCGATCGTGGGCGGGCTGTGGCCCGAAGGGCTCGACCTGCGGCGCACGAGCCTGCTCGCGTGCTCCGGCGTCGTCGGGCTCGCGATCGGCGACCTCGGCTACTTCTACGCGCTCGCGCTGGTCGGGCCGCGATTGTCGTCGGTGGTGCAGGCATCGTGGCCGGCGCTCGCGCTGCTGATGGCGTGGGCGTTCTCCGGCGAGGCTCCCGGCGTTCGCGAAGGGCTCGGGCTCGCGCTCACGACGCTCGGCGTCGTCGCGGTCGTCGCGCGCTCGCGCGACGGCTCGTCGTGGCGGCCCGACATCACGCCGCGCATGCGCTTCCTCGGCGTGCTCGGCGCGTTCACTGCGGCGCTCGGGCAGGCGGGCGGCATGGTGCTGTCGCGCATCGCGATGCAGGGCGGCGCGGACCTGCCCGAAGGGCTGCCGCCGCTGTCGGCGACGGTAGTGCGGTTGCTCGCGGGCACGCTCGGCGTCGTCGCGATCTCGATGTGCCAGCGGCAGTCGACCGCGTTCACCGTGTTGCTGAAGGGCGGCGCGCCGCTGCGCAACACGCTCGTCGGCACGTTCTTCGGCCCCGTGGTCGGGATCTTCCTGTCGATGTATGCGACGCGGCACGCCGCCAACGCGGGCACGGCTGCGGCGTTGATGTCGCTGACGCCGCTGTTCTTGCTGCCGGTGGCGTGGATCGCCTACCGCGCGCGGCTCACGCCGATGGCAGTGTTCGGCACGATGCTCGCGACGGCGGGAGCCATCGTGCTCGTGAGCGGCGGCCGCTGAGGCCGCGCCACGATCACAGCAGCGTCTCGAGGCAGTCCGACAGGCGGGCCGTCGTGTGGTCGCCCATGTGGCCGATGCGGAAGGTCTTGCCCTTCAAGTCGCCGTAGCCCTGGTCGATCTTGTAGCCCGCGTTGCTCGCGCGCTCGGCCATGCCCTTCACGTCGCGGCCCGAGGCGAAGAAGCAGCTGACCGTGGGGGAGCGCGCGGCCTCCGCCTTCACGAACGGCTCGATGCCGTTCTTGTGCGCCCATTCCTGCATGAGCGAGCGCATCGCGAGATGGCGCGAGAAGCGCGCTTGCAGCGTCTCCTTCTCGATGCGTTGGAGCTGGCGCTGCAGCGCGAACACGAGCGGAACGCACGGCGTCGCGAGCGGCTTGCCCGACACGGTCTCCGGCACGGCGCGCACGAAGTCGAACAGGAAGCCGCGGTCCGGCACGTCGGCCGCCGCCTTCATCGCGCGCTCCGACAGCGCGAACGCGGTGAGGCCAGGCGGCAGCGCGAGGCACTTCTGCGTGCCGGCGAACGCGATGTCGATGCCCCACGCGTCGAACTGCAGGTCCGCGCCTGCGAGCGAAGTCACGGCATCGACGCAGACCATCGCCTCGGGCGCGTGCTCGCGCACGACGGCGGCGAGCTCGCGCAGCGGTTGCAGCACGCCCGTCGACGTCTCGTTGTGCGTGATCATCACGGCCTTGGGCGCGGGGCCCGAACGAAGGCGCGCGCGCAGTTGCTCGGGATCGTGCGCGGTGCCCCATGGCGCGGTCAGCGACTCGGGCTTGCGGCCGCAGTAGCCGGAGATCTTGGCCCAGCGCTCGCTGAAGGCGCCGCCCGCGAGGTGCAGCGTGAGGCCGCCGTGCGGCACGAGGTTGCGGATCGCCGCTTCCATCAGCGCCGTCGCCGGACAGGTCTCGAACGCCGCGTGCGCCGCAGTCTGGAACAACGGCTTCAGCCGCGCGCAGACGTCTTGCGTCGCCGCGACGAAGCCAGCCGAACGGTGGCCGACGAGCGGCGTCGACATGATCTCGCGCAATTCGAGATCGACTTCGGTCGGTCCGGGAAGGAACAGCGTCGGATGGTCGGCCATGAGAGGTCAGGAGCGAGTATCGGCGCGCTGCAGCAGCGGCTGGAAGCGCGCGTTGGACGAAAGGCGACGCAGCTCGTCGTCGGTGAGCACGAACCGCAGCACAGGCGCGAGCGAGCGCGTCTCGAACCACGCCTCGGCGCGTTGCTTCACGAGCGGGCGCACGGCGACGCCGCCGAAGCCGACGAACAGGTCGGCGGCCGTGCCCTGGGTCTCCAGGTCGGTCGCGCCGTCGCCGACGAACGCGAGCGGCCGCAGCGATGCCGGCAGCGAACGCAGCAACGTCACCTTGCCACCGTTCTGCCACAGCGGGCTGCTGCGGTCGAAGTCGAGGTACGAACCGTCGGCGGCAAAGCGCAGCGGCACCGCGTGCACGTCTTCCTTCGCGATGCCGAGGCGGTCGGCGAGCGCGCGCACCGGCGCGTAGAGGCCGCCGCTCACGACGCCGACTCGCTTGCCGAGGAACTGCAGCGCAGCGACCACTTCGTCGGCGTCCTCGACCATGCGCTGCGCGTAGCGCCGCCCGATCTCGTCGAGCCGTTCGCGGCGCGGCGCGATCGCGGACAGCCGCGTCTCGTAGACCTGCGCGAGCGGGATCGCGCCTTCCATCGCGCGTTGCGTCAGCTGCAGAAGGTCGGCTCGCACTTCGGGCGCGAGGTCGGCCATGAGTTCGTCGATGCCCTCGATCGCGGACAGCGTCGAGTCGCAGTCGAACCACACCGAAGCGAACGGGGGACGCGCGGCCATGGGTGGCTGCGCGTCAGCGGACGAGCGAGGCGCCGCGGATCGGCGGCAGCGCACGGATCGCAGCCATGAGCCGGTCGTCGGGCGCGCGGTCGAGGTTGCAGATCGCGACGGCAGGCTTGTCGGCCTCGTCGGCGGTGCCGAGCTGCATGCGCGAGATGTTGATCGCAGCTTCGCCGATCAGCGTGCCGAGCTTGCCGACCACGCCTGGCTGGTCGTCGTGGAACGTCACGAGCAACGGCGCCTCGGGGATCGCGTCGAGCACGTAGTCGTCGAGCTCGACGAGGCGGCCATGGCGATGGCCGAGCACGGTGCCGGTCGCGTAGTGGCGCGCGTCGCCGACCTGCGCTTCCACGCGGATGAGGTTCATGAAGTCGCGCTTCATCGAGCTCGCTTCGGCGACGACGGCGATGCCGCGGTCCTTGGCGATGCGCTCCGCGTTGACGGGCGTGACGGCGCCGGTGGTGGTCGGCTTCAGCGCGCCGGCGACCATCGCGACGCGCAGCGGCTTCTGTGCGTTCTCGGCGATCGAGCCCTGCACCGTGAGCCGCAGCGAACGCAGCGGCCCGGGGAAGGTCTGCACGAGCAGGCTCGCGAGGTTGTGCACCAGCGCGAGGTAGGGGCCGACCTGCGCGGCGTCGCTCGGCGCGATGCGCGGCACGTTGACGCCGTTCAGCGCGATGCCCTTCTGCAGGCACAGCGCGATCTGCTTCGCCATCTCGAGCGAGACGTTGTGCTTCGCTTCGTGCGTGCTGGCGCCGAGGTGCGGCGTGAGGATCAGGTTGGGGGCCGAACGCAGCGGGCTGTCCTGCGGCAACGGCTCCTGGTCGAACACGTCGAGCGCGGCTGCGGCGAGCCGGCCTTCCGTCAACGCGGCGCAGAGCGCCGCCTCGTCGACGATGCCGCCGCGCGCAGCGTGCACGAGGCGCGCGCCCTTCTTCATCTTGGCGATGCGGTCCTTCGACACGAACCCGCGCGTCTCGTCCATCAGCGGCATGTGCACGCTGAAGAAGTCCGAGGTCTGCAGCAGTTCGTCGAGCTCCATCATGCGCACGCCCTGCGGCGCGTTCGCCTGCGTGACGAACGGATCGTAGGCGCACACGACCATCGAGAGTCCGCGCGCGCGTTCGGCGACGACGCGGCCGATGCGGCCAAGGCCGAGGATGCCGAGCTGCTTGCCCGTGAT
>CAZEQF010000124.1:0-10319 GCA_964514315.1 uncultured Singulisphaera sp.
GCCGCGGTCGCGCACGTTCTTCCTCACCGCGGGCTATGCCGAGCTCAATGCCGGTTCCGCTGCAGCGCGCACGCTGCGGCAGGCGGGTCTCGTGAATGCGCGCCTGCGCGAGTTCCAGGGCCAGGACGGCAAGACCACCTACGGTTTGGTCGTCTACTACGACGGCGACGAGGATCGCGAGGCGACTCGCAAGGCGCTGCAGGCGGTGCCCGCGCCGGATTCGACGTTCGACGGCTTCAGAAAAGGAACTCGGGGCTGGCCTCAGGCGAGGGAACTCCGCTAGACTGCTCCGCCCTTTGAGCGCCCGGCTTGGTCCGGGCCGAGAATCTGTCAGGCCATGTCCATCCACTCCAGTCTCAAGCTTTCCGGCGCCGGCGGTGGCCAGCGCAACGTCTGGTCGCGCGTGGAGCGCATCACCGCGCTCAAGAAGGCGGGCCGATGGAACGACGGCGACAAGGTCGTCGGTCTTCCCAAGGTCCGCACCAAGTTCAAGGCGAAGGCGGTCAAGAAGGCCGCCGAGCCGAAGGCCGACGCGGCCGCGAAGCCTGCCAAGAAGTGACCTGCAGCCTCGCGCTGTAGTCGCCGTGAGCTCCAGGCCCGCCCGTCTGCAATCCAAGCAGCGCGATCTCGGTCGCGCTGCCTGTGTTTTCGGGCACCTTGCACAGGACCTCGTCCGTGCTTGCTGAGCGCATGAGTCGCATCGAGCCGAGCGGCATCCGCCGCATCTTCGAGCTCATGACGACGATGGAGGACCCGATCAACCTGTCGATCGGGCAGGCGCACTACGATCCTCCGGCCGAGCTTGTCGAGGCAGCCTGCACGGCGCTGCGCGCCGGCTTCAACCGCTACACGGTGACGCAAGGCTTGCCCGCGTTGAACGCGCGCATCCTCGACGACGTGCAGAAGCGGCACGGCGAGCGCCCGGAGTCGAGCCTCGTCACCGCAGGTGTCTCGGGCGGCATCGTGCTCGCGTTCCTCGCGTTGCTCGATCCAGGCGATGAGGTCCTGCTGCCCGATCCGGGCTTCATGATGTACCGCAACCTCGCGACCGTCATCGGCGCGAAGCCCGTCTACTACTCGGCGTATCCGAAGTCGCCCGGCGGCAGGTTTGCGATCGATGCTTCGGAGATCGAAGCGCTGATCACGCCGCGCACGCGCGTGCTGTTCTTGAACTCGCCTTCGAACCCGACGGGCGCAGTGCTGAGCAAGCAGGAGATCGAGGCCGCGTGCGCGGTTGCCGACCGCCACGGCCTCGTCGTCATCAGCGACGAGATCTACGACTTCTTCGTCTACGACGGCGCCTTCGCTTCCGCGGTGTCGTGCGCCGATCGCTGCGTGCAGCTCGGCGGCTTCAGCAAGACCTACGGCATCCCGGGGTGGCGCATGGGCTACGCGACAGGGCCCGCGAAGATCCTCGACGCGATGAAGACGCTGCAGCAGTTCAGCTTCGTCTGCGCGCCGGCGCCGTTCCAGCACGCGATGCTCCACGCTTTCGACCTCGACATGCAGCCCTACTTCGAGGACTACCGCAGGAAGCGCGACCTGCTCGCGCGCACGCTCGATCGCGCATACGGGCTGCTGCCGCCCGAGGGGTCCTTCTACGCGTTCCCGCAGTTGCCGCACGGCATGACGGGCGACGCCTTCCTGCAGGCGGCGATCGAGAAGAAGCTGCTCATCGTCCCTGGCAAGTCGTTCTCGGCGCACGACACGCACTTCCGCCTGTCGTTCGCAGCCGACGATTCGACTCTGTCGCGCGGCATCGCTGCGCTCAACCAGCTCGCGCGCGGCTGACCGCATGGACCCGGCCTCGGCACCCGTGCGCGCGCCGCTGATCGAGATGTTCTGGTCCGTCCAGGGCGAGGGCAGGTTCGTCGGCGAGACGATGGGGTTCTTGCGCGTCGCCACGTGCCCGTTGCGGTGCAGCTACTGCGACACGCCGCACAGCTACGTCGCGTCGCCGACGTTTGCGGTGCAGTCGGCGAACGGCATCGAGCACGAACGCAACCCCGTGAACGCGGAGCGCGCGGCGCAGCTTGCGCAGTCGCTTCGCCCCAAGTCGCACCGCGCGGTCCCGCGCCTCTCGATCACCGGCGGCGAACCGCTCGTGTTCCCTGCGTTCGTGCGCGCCGTGGGGCAACGGCTTCGCGCGGACGGTTGGCGCATGCATCTCGAGACCGCGGCGATCGACGCGGCCGCCTTCGCGCAGTGCGTCGGCGAAGTCGACCACTTGTCGGCGGACTACAAGCTGCCCGAGACGATCGGTGGCGCAGACCATGGCGATGCGCACGTCGCGTGCTGCGCGTTGGCGCTCGACCGCGGCGCATCGGTCGACGTGAAGCTCGTGCTGACGCCGCGGTGCTCCGACGCGTCCTTCGACCTCGCGCTGCAACGGCTCGCGCGCGTCCGCGACGACGTCGTGCTCGTGCTGCAACCCGTCACGCCGTGCTTGCAGGAGACCGAACGGTTGCCGCAGCCGCGGCTCACGGAACTGCTCGCACGCGCCGAGGCGGAAGGCTTCTGCGTGCGGGTGCTGCCGCAGGTCCACAAGGCCTTGCAAGTGCCGTGAGGCTGTGCGCCTGCGTCCTCGACGCGCACGGATGCGCTAGAGTCCGCGCCATGACGGAACGCGTCGTGTCCACAGCAGCGAGGTTCGTCGTGGCCGTTTGCTGCGCGTTCGCGCTGTGCTCAGCCGCGCTTGCCCAGGCGACTCCAGCCGCTCCCGCGACGACCTGCCGCGCATGCGGCAACCACGGCGTCATCGACTGCGCAAAGCACAAGAAGGCGCAGCACGAACTCGAGCGACAGGTCGAGTTCTGCAGCTTCGTCGAGGCGTGCAAGTCGTGCTCCGGCGCGCTGCAGGCCGACTGCCGCCAGTGCACGAACGAGACCGCGCAGACGGAGCTGCAGCGGCGCGTCGAGGTCGTTCGCGCGTGGCGCGAGCAGCTGCGCCAGAAGGTCGACGCGCACAGCAAGGTCGAGCCGATGCTGCACGCGAAGACCGCGCACGTCGACTTGTCGTTCGGCGTCGCCAAGCTGACCGTCGGCAAGGAGAAGCTCGACGTGCACGAAGGCATGCACCTGTATGCCGGACGCATCGAGGCCTTGCGCGCGCTCTACCTCGAGACGCTCGGCGCCGACGAGAAGGAGTTCTCCGCGCGCCTTGCCGTCTATGTCTGCCGCGATGTGCGGCAGGCAAACGACCTCGGTCCGCGAGTCACCGGCATGGGCGGCAACTTCGCCGTCGGCACCAAGCTGATGGGCGTGGATGCCGTCTACTGCATGTGGCAGGAGCCGAAGTCGGTCCCCGACGACGAGGCGTTGCATCGCAACCTCGTCCACAACCTTGTGCACTTGCTGACTTCGAACATGACGCCCGCGGGCTACTTCGGCAACCCGGCCAACGGCTGGGTCGACGAAGGGCTCGCGCACTGGTTCGAGGACAAGGTCAGCGGGAAGTGCACGAACTACTGCTTCGAGGAGATCCTCACGCAGCAGGGGCAGACCTTCAAAGGCGGCCGCTGGCGGCCTGCGGTGCGCGCGATGCTCGACGCCGGCCAACTGCAGAGCGTCACCGCGCTCGCGCCGAAGAACACCGATCAACTCACGTTCCCCGAGCATGCGCAGTCGTTCGCGATGGTGGACTGCCTCATCGCCGTGCACGGGGGCAAGAAGCTGCGCGAGTTCCTCGTGCAGTTGAAGGGCAAGACCGAGATGCGCGACGCGATGCAGGCCGTCTACGGCTTCGGACCGCTCGCATTCGACAAGGAGTTCCGCGAATGGATCGCCGCCAACTACTCGCTGCTGGACTCGGCGCGCTGACGCTCGCCGTATCGCCGCTCTTCGCCCAGGGACCGTTCTATCGGGAGCGCTGGGCCGACCTGCACCTCGAGCTGCTGCGCGAACGCGTGGTGCGCGAGTGCGCGGGCCGCGACGACGACACCGTGGCCAGGGTCGCGAACATGCTCGTTCGCGTCGACGACTCGATCCCGTTCCGGCCCGCTGCGCATGCGCTCGCGGAGTTGCGCGGCGTTCGTTGCGACGACGCGTTCCTGTTGCGTTGCACGGTCGGGGCCTACGTGTTGCCCGAGGTCGTCGACCCGGATGCGTCCAAGGAGGAGTGCCGCGCGCTGCACGTCACCGTGCTGTTGCCGTATGTCGTGCCGTTGCCGCAGGACGTCCGCTTCGACCTCGAAGTGTTCGACAAGGCCGGCGAGCGGCGCTTCGCGATGGACTTCGGCGCCGGCCGGCAGATCGAGGACCTGCGCATGGGGCACGTGCACGTCGAAGCTCCGGCGAAGGACCTCGCCGACGGAACCTACGTCGCGCGCGTCTCGGTCCTCGTGGACGGCAAGCGTCCGAGCAGCACAGACCATGTGGTCGAACATGCATTCCACGTGCTGCGTGGCTACCAGCCGCGCGCCGAGGCCGTGCAGAGCAAGATCCTCGCCGTCGAAGCGGGGCTGCCGATGTCGGACCGTGCGTTCTTGCGCGGGCTCATGCTGGAAGTGAACCGCGCGTATGCCGGCGAGGCGTTCGACGGCGCGAGCGACGCGGTCGCCGACCTCGAACGCGCCGAACGCGCGCTCGCGAACCTTGCCGCGGAGAAGCCGCTGCTCACTGGACTCGAGACGCTGTTGCCAGCTGCGTTGCCGACCGGCGGCGACAAGGTGTTGCCAGCGGTCCTGCGTTGGCCCGTTCGCAAGGAAACCGACCCCAAGCGCCCGCTCGTCTGCGTGCTCGCAGGCGCTCCGGCGCTCGACACGAACGGTCGGCGGCCTTCTGCGCCGGACGCTCGCTCCGCGCGATGGCTCCATCGCCGCGTCGGCGACTTCGGCATCGGTGTGGAGTGGCCGGTCGTCTGGGTCGAGTCGCAGAAGCCCTCGATGCCCTACGCGAAGTGCCTGCCGACGGCGCTCGAGGCCGCGCACGCACGCATGCCGACCGACGGCACGACGATCTTCGTCGCCGAACTCGAAGCGGCGGTCGCGCTGTGCTTCGTCGATCCGCTGCTCGATTCGGCTCGCGGCCTCGTGCTGTGCGGCGCCGGAGCGATGTCGCGCCAGCAGCTCGCTCGCCACGCGAAGTTGCCGATCCTCGGGATCCCGCTGACGGGGAATGTCAGTTCGCAGAGCCTTCAGTTCTCGGCGCTCTTGGCCAGGCAGATGCGCGAAGGCGGAGCGGAGAGCTCGTTCCAGATGGCTGCGGACCGGTCGCGGCCGTGGATCGCAGGCCTCGCGAGCGCTCGCGCCGAGATCGCGCAGTTCGTGCGCGCAGTCGCAGCGGCGAAGTGAGGTTCGCCGCCGCGACCGCGCCGCAGCTCAGCGACGGTCCAGCAGCCGTTCGACTGCGGCGACCAGTTCCGCAGGACGGACCGGCTTCTCGATCCACTCGCCGGGCTCGACGAGTTCGGCGCCGGACTTCAGCGCGCGCATCGGCGCGCCGCTGACGACGAGCACCGGGATGCGCTGGCCCGCGCCATCGCGCAGCCGACGCAGCACCTCGACGCCAGGGACGGTCGGCAATCCGAGGTCGAGCACGACGACGTCCGGCGACTCGTCGCGCAACGCGTGCAGCGCCTGGTTGCCATCGGCCGCGAGTCGCACGGTGTGGCCGCTCTTCTGCAGCGCGCGCGCGAAGACCTGGGACGTGACGGGCTCGTCCTCGACGAGCAATACGCGGACCGTCTCGGTCCGTCCGGAGGGCCTCCGGCCCTCCGTCTGCAACGGCTGCGAAGTGGGCGCAGCTTGGCTTGCATACAGCATGGAATCCTCCTTGATGGATATGCCGATGCTGTCGGCACGAGCGCGCCGGAATCTTTCGGGAACCCTTGCCGCGTCGTGACTTGTCAGCGTTGCAGCAACGCGAACGTCTGCTCGCCGAGGAACCGCAGCCGCGCGTGGAACTCGACCTTCGTGAAGCCCGCGCGCGTCGCTTCTGCGAGGAACTCGGCGCGCGAGATCGCGCACCGGCCGCTGCGCGTCTTGCCCATGGCACGGCGCGCCATGCGACGCAGGTGCTGCAGGCTGCAGCTGTCGAAGAACGTCACCACGACCGGGCCGTCCGTCACGCGCCGCAGTTCGCGCAACACCGCGGTGCGCTCGTCGGTCCGCGGCAGGTGTTGCAGAAGTCGACAGCACAATGCGCCTGCGAATGTGCCGTCGGCGAACGGCAAAGCCGTGGCGCACGCGCATGCGCGCGGCCCTTCGGCCTCGATCGCCTTGACCATCTCCGCGTCGCGGTCGACCTGCACGACGCGCCCCGGCAACTCGTTGCTCATGCGCCCTGCGCCGGACGGCACGTCGAGCCAGAGGCCGTGCTTTGCGCCAGCTCGTGCCAGCAGGCGACGCAGCATCTGCCGTTCGCGCGCGTCGGTGCGCGGGCCGCTGCCGGTCACGAAGCGGCGGTCCCGGTAGCGTTCGGCGTAGCCTTGCTCGCGCACGTAGGGGGTCGGATCCACGGCGCGACGATACCGCGGCCTCAAGGCGGATCCGCCATCGGGTCGATGCCGGAAGTGGAGGCCCCCGTGGACGACACCCGCACCCCCGTAGCGCAGAACCACCGCCGTGAGGATCGCGCGCCGCTCGACGGCGAGGTCACGATCACGATCGACGCGCAGCAGATCCCTGGCCCCGGCCGCAACGTCTCGGCGCAAGGCGTCTACTTCACGACCTCCGCGAAGATCCGCGTCGAGGTGCAGGTTCCCGGCCAGGCTGCGCCGATCCCCGGCGAGCTCGTTCGCGTCGAATCGATGGGGGATGGCAACGTCGGCATCGCCGTGCGTTTCCTCGCCCCGATCCAGAAGCAGGGCTGAGCCCCGCGCGCGAACTGCCTCGCTGCAGGGCGTTGGCAGCCGCGCAGGCGCTGTCTAAGGTTCTTCCATGAGCCTGCGCGACCAGCTCAAGAAAGCGAACATCCTCTCGGACAAGGACCAGCGCCGCCTCGCGCACGAAGCGCGCGTCGAGCGCAAGGAGAAGGGCCACGAGCAGCTCGAGAAGGAGCAGCAGCAGAAGCTGCAGGAGATCGCGCAGTTGCAGGAGCGCGAGCGTCAGCGCATCCAGCAGCAGCAGAAGGAGCTCGACCAGCAGCGTGCGCAGCGCGAAGAGGAGTCCGCGGTCGACGCAATCCTCGCGAAGGCCTCGAAAGCCGGCCCCGGCGCCGTGCGCTACTACTTCGAGACCGCCGACGGCTCGCTGCCGTGGCTCGAGGTGTCGCCGCGCGAGGCGCAGGAGCTGCGCGCGGGCCAGGTGTGCATCGTCACGCAGAGCCGCGTCGGCGCGCACGACTACCGGCTGCTGTCGCTCGAACTGACGCGCCGCGTCGCGCGCTTGCGCAAGGAAGCGGTCGTCCACGCGCCACGCGGCGTCGCGGGCTGACCGCGCAGCGATCTCGGCGAAGCTGGGGCCGCACGTCCGCGCGGAGCCCGTGCGCGTCGCCGCCGTCGATCAGGCCTTCTTGCCCATCTTGCAGCCGGCCGGGGCATCCGACGTGCCGCAGGTGGGCTGGCAGCCGCCGCCCGAGGCCGGCGCGCCCGCGTTCTTGTAGTCGGTCTGGTAGAAGCCCGAGCCCTTGAAGATCACGCCCGCGCCCGCGCCGATCAGTCGCTCGAGCTTCGACTTCTTGCACGCCGGGCACTTCTTGAGCGGCTCGGCGGACATGGCCTGCATCTCCTCGAAGCGGTGGCCGCAGGCGGAACAGACGTAGTCGTAGGTCGGCATGACGGAGATCCTATCGGCGAAGTGGGACTGCGGGCTGCTGTGCGGGTTCCGTGCGCTTCAGGCTTCCTGCTACTTGCCGGAGACCACGACCTTCGCGTGGCGCAGCACGCGGTCCGTGAGCAGATAACCGGGCATCAGGACGCGCAGCACGCGGCCTGCGTCGACGCCGGGCTTCTGCTCGACGGCGACCGCCTCGTGGCGGGCTGGGTCGAAGGCCTGGTCGTTCGCGTCGATCTCCTGCAGGCCGTGCCGTTCGAGCGCGGAGCGCAGCAGCGTCTGGACCATGCGAACGCCCTGCACGAGCGCCGTCGGGTCCGAGCCTGCCGCCTGGCCATCCCATGCTTGCAGCGCGAGCTGGAAGTTGTCGAGCACGGGCAGCAACTCCTGCGTGAAGCCCTCCAGGATGCGGCGACGCGCATCTTCGGCCTCCTTCTGCGCGCGGCGGCGCATGTTCTGCGCGTCCGCGAGCGTGCGTTGGAGCTGCTCCTCGAGCTTCGCCTTCTCCTGCTGCAGGAGCTGGATCTCTGCGGCCTCGGCGTTGTGGGACTGCGGGCGCGGATCGCCCCCGTTCGTATCGGTGGATTCGTTCACGAGAAGATGTCCTTCACCTTTTCGAAGATCGTCTTCTTCTGGCCCTTCTTCTTGTGCTTGCCGTCTTCGAGTTCGTCGAACTTGCGCAGCAACTCCTGCTGCTCGGCGGTGACATGCTTCGGCACGTCGATCTGCACCTGGACGATCATGCTGCCCTTGCCGTAGCCATCGAGGCGCGGCAGGCCTTGGTTCTTGATGCGGACCCGCTCGCCCGGTTGCGTGCCGGCGGGGATCTCGAGCTTCGTCGTCTCGCCCCAGATGGTGGGGACCTCGATCGTGTCGCCGAGCACCGCTTGCCGGAACGTGATGCGCGTCTGCATCAGCAGGTCATCGTCCACGCGCGTGAACACCGCGTGCTCCGCGACGTGGATCACGACGACGAGGTCGCCGGGCGGGCCGCCGCCGACGCCGGGCTCGCCTTGGCCCTGGATGCGCTCGGCATGGCCATCCTGGATGCCCGGCGGGATCTGCAGCGTGATCGGCACTTCCTTCGGCAAGAACGCGCGGCCGCGGCACTTCGTGCACGGATCCGCGATCGTCTCGCCCTGGCCTTGGCATGCAGGGCAGGTCTGGCGCAGCTGGAAGAAGCCCTGGTTGCGAACGACTTCGCCGCGGCCCTCGCAGGTCCCGCAGCGGTTCTTGCCCGTGCCGGGCTTCTGGCCCGTTCCGGCGCAGGTGTCGCACGCTTCGGGCCGCTTGATCTGCAGCGTCTTCTTCACGCCGGTCGCGACCTCGGCGAGATCGACCTCGATGTCGATCTTCAGGCTCGTGCCGCGACGGCCACGGCCGCGCGCGCGGCCGCCGGTGAAGAACTGTTCGAAGAAGCCGCCGCCAGCGCCACCGCCGAACATCTCGCCGAACGCGGAGAAGATGTCCTCCGCCGACTGGAAGCCGCCGCCGCCTTGCGGGCCGTCGACTCCAGCGTGGCCGAACTGGTCATAGCGCGCCTTCTTCTGCGCGTCGGAGAGCACCGAGTAGGCCTCGGCCGCTTCCTTGAACCGCTTCTCTGCCTCGGCGTTGCCGGGGTTGCGGTCCGGATGGTTGTCCAGCGCGAGCTTGCGATACGCCTTCTTGATCGCGTCCTCGCTCGCATCCTTGCCGACGCCGAGGACTTCGTAGTAGTCGCGCTTGGAAGCCATGTTCTGCGGCAGGTGGTGCGGGGCGCCGCCCATTCGGAGCGGCGCGCCCGCGCTTGGGTCAGCGGATGCTGCCCTCGATCGCCTTCTGGTCGTCCTTGATGGACGTGACCATCGTGTTGGTCGTCAGCATGAGGCCGCTGATGCTCGCCGCGTTCTGCAGCGCCGAGCGCACGACCTTGACCGGATCGATGATGCCGGCCTTGACCATGTCGACCCATTCGCCGGTCAGCGCGTTGTAGCCCTCGTTGCCCTTCTTCGAGAGGGCCTCGTCGACCACGACCGCGCCGTCTTCGCCGGCGTTCTCCGCGATCTGGCTGATCGGCGCCTGGCAGGCGCGGCGGATGATCTCGACGCCGAACTGGCGGTCGCCTTCGAGCTTCAGCGAATCGAGCGACTTGCTGGCGCGCAGCAGCGCGATGCCACCGCCGGGGACGATGCCCTCCTCGACGGCCGCGCGCGTGGCGTTGAGCGCGTCCTCGATGCGCTGCTTCTTCTGCTTCATGTCGGCTTCGGTCATCGCGCCGGAGCGGATGATGGCGACGCCGCCAGTCAGCTTGGCGAGGCGCTCCTGGAGCTTCTCGCGGTCGTAGTCCGAAGTGGTCTTCTCGATCTGCGAACGGATGCTGTCCGCGCGCGCATCGACCGCGGCCTTCTTGCCCGCGCCGCCGACGATCGTGGTGAAGTCCTTCGTGACGCGGACCTTCTGGGCCGAGCCGAGTTGCTCGATCTTGACGTTCTCCAGCTTGATGCCGAGGTCCTCGCTGATGCACTCGCCGCCGCAGAGCGTGGCGATGTCCTGCAGCATGGCCTTGCGGCGGTCGCCGAAGCCCGGGGCCTTGACCGCGCAGATGTTCAGCACGCCCTTCAGGCGGTT
>CAZEQF010000125.1:0-10153 GCA_964514315.1 uncultured Singulisphaera sp.
GCTGACGGGCACGGTCAAGGTCCTGCCGGGCGATCGCATCCGCGTCTACGCGGCGGCGACCACCGCGTGGGATCTGACGAGCAACGGCGCGTCGAGCCGCATCAACGTCCAGTGGACGGGAGTGCGCTGATGAACGCCGTTCGCATCCTTCTCTGCTCGCTCCTGCTCGGCGCCGCTGGCGTCGCGCAGGGGTCGAACACGGGATCGTCGACGGGCGCGTCGAGCAGCCAGAGCTACTTCCTGTCCGCTGTCGAATTCGGCAGCGGCGGGGAGGCGGACACCGCGTTCTACAAGCTCCGGTCGTCCGTCGGCTCCGGCGTCGTGGTGGAGCCTGACGCTTCGTCGACCAACTATCGCATCCGCGGTGGCTTCTTCGGCGCGTTCACCGCGCCGATGCTGGGCACTCCGTGGATCACCGGCTCGTCGCCGATGTTCGTGAAGCCGAGCGGCAATCCGACGCTCACGCTCACGGGCACGGAACTGTGGCTGGGTTCTTCGCCGATCGTGTCGATCGGCGGGGCGAACGCGGGCGTGCTGTCGCGCACGGCGAGCCAGATGCAGGTGACCGTTCCGGCGCAGCCAGTTCCTGGCTACCAGCCGGTCACGTTCACCAACAGCGCTGGCTCGACCAAGCTCGACTCCGGCATCGGCGTCATGCCGATGGTGGAGACGCGCGAGCCGTTGAATGGCTGGGATCCCAACATGCTGCGGTTCCACGTGAGCCAAGGCGACTTCGTGATCCTCGGCCTCGCGACGAGCTTGTTCCCCGCGGGCATCCAGATCGCCGACTGGAGATACCGTCTGTTGCTCGATCCGAACGAGATCGTGCTGACGGACTCGTTCTTCGTGGGCGATGCCGAGGGCAAGTTGAACATCAACATCCCGCCGTTCTTCGCGAGCGGGCAAGTGCACCTGCAGGCGCTCGTGCTCACGAACGACCCGACCTACGCGCCGGCGTCGTTCACGAACGCGATCTCGCTGTAAGGGACGCTTCGCAAGGCGCTGGCCGACAGGCCGCGCCTTGCGGGACCGCGCTTCAGCGCTGGTCGCCCCAGAACGGCCTCGTCGTCGACGTGGCCTGGCGGTAGGTGCCTAGCGACTGGCGCAGGCGCGCGACGATGCCGTCGTCGAATGTGATCGTCGCGAAGTCGCTCGCCGAGCCCTGCACGGTGACCGCGCCGGTCACGACGAGCGCGCCCTGCAACTCGCAGCCTTCGCGAACGGTGAGGTTGCCGTTCACGTAGAGCAGGCCCGAGAAGTTCGAGTAGCTCGAAGGCTGGATCGTGACGTTGCCGTCGACGACAAGCACGCCGGTGCCGCTGAGCGGTCGCGTGGCGTCGAACGTGAGGTCCGTGTCCGCGACGACGACCGAGGTCTCGGGCAGCGGGCTCGGGAACTCGTTGGCATCGACGACCGTGAGGTCGGCCATGCCTTGCAGCTCCGCCAGCGTGACGCCGAACACCGCGGTCATGCTGTCGTCGTAGTTCGCGTTCGGCGAGATGCCGCCGGTCACCGTGGCGCCGGTGCCCGACACCGTGACGTTGCCGGTGCCCGACCGCGTGTAGACGCCTGCAGCGCCCGCGCCGCCGTAGATGCGGCCGCGCGTGAGCACGCGGCACGTGCTCGCGGTGCGCGTGCAGACCGCGGCCTGGCCCGGAGGCTGCAGCGCGAGGCGGCGGATCTCGGTCTCGACGAGTTCCTTCGCGATCACGCGGTTCGGGCCTTCGTCGAACGCGGCCGAAGGATCCGTGCGGCGGTAGACGTAGCCGATGCTGCGCAGGCGCCACACCGAGCCGGGGCTCAGGTTGCCGCGCTGGTCCGAGATGTCCTCGCACTGGACCTGGTTGCGGAAGCCGAGCCGGTTGGCGTCCGGGTCGCCGGCCCACGGCTTCCAGACTTCGTAACGGCCCCAGATCGAGCCATGGATCTCGAACTCGCGCACGATGCCGATGTCAGGCTCGATCGTGTCGAAGACCGGCGGGTTCGCGGCGGGAGTGAACTGCGGCGCGAAGTTCGTCACCGGCTGCGCGGTCTGCTTGCGGAACCAGCCGATTGCCTCGACGAGGCCAGAACGCGCGAACTCGACCGCCTGGCTATTGCTCGCGAACTGGATGCTCGTCGTGTCGCGGTGCGCCTTCATGAAGATGGTGCCCGACAACGTGATGCCGAGCGCCACGACGGCGAAGAACAACGCGAAGATCAACGCCATGCCGCGCTGGTCGGTGCGGCCGACGTCGGCAGGGGAATCGGCGCCGCGGATGCTTGCTCGTGCGAGGCTCATGGAAGGGCTCCTGCGGCCTCGGTACGGCCGCGTTCGCCTCCTTCATCGGCGTTCTGCGCGGGCAGGAAAAAGTCGCCGTCCCGCATCCGGCCTCGCGCAGGCGATCGCGCGATGCCATGGGCGCTTGCGGTCGCGGCCGCCGCGCTGGCTCAGATCGCGGGCTCGGTCTCGGCCGGCAGCCAGACGCGGAACTCCGCGCCTTGCCCCGGTTCGCTCTCGACCGAGATCGAGCCGCCGAAGCTGTCGACGAGGCTCTTGCTGATCGAGAGGCCGAGACCGGTGCCGCCGCGCGCGCGCTTCGTCGTGAAGAACGGCTCGAAGATGCGGTCCGCGAGTTCCGGCAGGATGCCGATGCCGGTGTCGCGCACAGCGATGCTGGCGCCGCCCTGCTCGGGCATCGCGCGCACCATGACGAGCTTCTGGCCGCTGCGCCGCGCGAGAACCGCGTCGCGCGCGTTGTTGAGCAGGTTGAGCAGCACCTGCTGGAGCTGCGAACGGTTGGCGCGGACGGTCGGCGTGCCTGGCTCGATGTGCACTTCGAGGTCGATGGACGCTTTCGCGTAGTTCTCGCGAACGAGGCGCACCGTGCGCTGCGCGACGTCGGCGAGGTCGGTCGCGACGAGCTCGCGCTTGTCGTTGCGCGCGAACTGCAGAAGGTCCTGCACGATGCCCGCGATGCGCGTGGCTTCGTCGGCGATCATCGCCGCGTTCTCGGTCGGCGAATCGCCGTCGCGGATCAGCTGCGCGCAGTTGAGGATCGTGTTGATCGGGTTGTTGACCTCGTGCGCGACGCCGGCCGCGAGTTCGCCGATCGCGACGAGGCGCTCCGCCAGCGACAGGCGCGCTTGCAGTTCCTTGCGCACAGAGATGTCGCTGAGGATCGCGACGAACACGCGGCGGTTGCCGACGAGGCCTTCGCCGACGGACAGGTGGATCGGGAACTGCGAG
Organism: uncultured Singulisphaera sp.; assembly: GCA_964514315.1. Taxonomy (GTDB): domain Bacteria; phylum Planctomycetota; class UBA1135; order UBA1135; family UBA2386; genus SXPK01. The sequence continues at coordinate 3,230 of CAZEQF010000125.1, forward strand.
CCGTCCTTGCGCTTCGCGACGACTTCGCGGCCGATGCCGATCACGCGCGCCTGCCCCGAGTCGAGGTAGTTCTGCACGTAGCGCGTGTGCTCGTCGCGGTACGGGTTCGGCATCAGCATCGTGACGTCCTGGCCGATCAGTTCGCCGGGGCCGAAGCCGAACATGAGCTCCGCGGCGCGGTTGACGAGCTCGATGCGGCCCGACGGCGTCATCGTGACGATGCCCTCGGTCGCGGTCGCGATGATCGTGCGCATCAGCGCCGCCTCGTCCGCGAGGGAGAGCGACGTCGACATCGAGCTGCGTGGCGGCTCCGAGGGGGCGGGCCTCTTTTGGTTGGGATCGGAGCTGCTCATGCGCGGCGCGGGATGCTACGGGCACGAAGGCCTGCGCGGATGGGCCGATTTGCTGAGGCCTGCCTACGGCTCTTTCCGCAGTCGTGGTGGCTGGCGCGCCACTCCATTCGGGGCGATGTTGCGCACTCCGCGTTCCTGGGTTGTGCGCGGTCCACGAACGCCATGGCCAGAATCATCCTGCTCGACGACGAACCGAACCTGCGGCGGACGCTCGCGCGCTTGCTGGAACGGGAAGGCCACCAGGTCGTCGCGGGCCAGACGTTCTCCGAGATCGAGCCCCATCTGCACCCAGGCGGGTTCGATCTGTTGCTGACGGACATCGTCATGCCGGAGTTCGACGGCATGCAGGTCCTGCGCGAGGTCGTGCAGCGCCGCGGGTGCCAGGAGCCGGTGCTGTTGATCACGGGCCTGCCGACGCTGGAGACTGCGTCCGAGGCGGTGCGCAGCGGCGCGTTCGACTACATCAGCAAGCCGGTCACGAAGGAGCGCCTGCTCGAAGCCGTCGCGCGCGGCGTGCGGCACGTCGAGCTCCTGCGCGAACGCGATCGCGCGCGCCACAAGGAGATGGACCTCCTCAAGAACCTCGCCATCCTCGGCCAGGAGGCGTCGTTGCTGTCGCACGAGATCAAGACGCCGATCACGAGCTTGCGGCATGCGCTCGCTGCCGTGGCGGACAAGCTCGGCGTCGCCGAGCGCGTGGTGGTCGAGGGGCTGGTCGTCAACATCCAGCGCATCGAACGGCTGCTCACGCACACGCTGTCCTTCGCGCGGCCGCTGGAGCTCGACCTGGAGGACGTCGATCTCTTCGACGTCGCGCGCTCTGCATTGCAGCAGCTGGAGAACCTGCCGGTGCGCCGAGGCGTGCAGATCGAGATCGAAGCGCCGCCCGAGCGCGTCGCCGTGCAGGCGGACCGGCAACTGCTCGAAGAAGCCGCGGTGAACCTCGTCCGCAACGCGTGCGAGGCCTGCGACGGCAAGGGCCGCGTGTAGATCTCGGTGGAGGCCGAAGGCAGCAGCGCATGGCTCGAGGTGCACGACACCGGGCCTGGCGTTCCCCCCGCGAGACGCGACGAAATCTTCCGCTTGTTCCAAAGTTCCAAGGATGGGGGCACGGGCATCGGCCTGGCCTTCAGCCGCAAGATCGCGGAGTCGCATCACGGGACGCTCGATCTGGCAGACACGCCTGGACCCGGCGCGTGCTTCCGGATGACGTTGCCCCGGCACGCGCCCTCCGGCTCCTAGCCTCACCGAGCTACCGCATTCCGTAGAGATCCACGCATGGCAGACACGCAGAACATTTCGATCGTGCTCATCGACGACCAGGCGATCGTTCGCGCAGCGTTCCGTTCGCTGCTCGAGCGCAACCCGCGGTTCAAGGTCATCGGCGATGCCGGCGACGCGCGGCAAGGCATCGACCTCGTTGCGCAACTGCGTCCGGACATCGTGATCCTCGACATCACGATGCCGGGCTTGTCGGGCATCGACGCAGTCGGGCCGCTCAAGAAGGGCAGCCCGCACACGAAGGTGCTCATGGCGTCGCAGCACGAAGGCCAGAAGTTCGTGCAGCAGGCGCTGCAGAACGGCGCCGACGGCTACCTGTCGAAGGACAGCGACCCGACCGAGCTGGGCCTCGCGATCGACGCGATCCACCGCGGCGACTCGTTCTTGTCGCCCAAGGTCGCGAGCGGCGTGATGGCGCGCGCGGTGCGCGGCGAGTCGATGCCGGTCGGCGAGAACTCGGCGCTCGCCGTGCTCACGCCGCGCGAACGCGAGGTCTTCCAGTTGCTCGCGCTCGGCAAGGCGAACAAGGAAGTCGCTGCGACCCTCGAGCTCTCGCTCGGCACGGTGAAGAAGCACCGCGAGAACCTGCAGCGCAAGCTCGACTGCCACTCGCCTGCGGAGATCGCGCGCCTCGCGATCCGCGAAGGCTTGCTGGGAGCCTGATCCCGCGATCCCGTTCGCGGCGGCGAGCGCGGGCCGTCAGGCCTGCGCGTTGCGGACGGTGAGCACCGGCACGGGCGACATGCGCACGACGCGCTCCGCCGTGCTGCCGAGCAGCACGTGCTTGAGGCCGGTGTTGCCCTGCGTCGCCATCACGATGATGTCGGCGCCGACTTCCTGCGCGCATTCGAGGATCTGCATGTGCGGGATCCCTTCGCGCACCTTGCCTTCGACCGTGAGTTCCTTCGGCAGCTTGCCGCGCAGTTCGTCGAGGTCGCGGTCCGCGGCCTTCTTGAGCTCGTCGCGCAGGTTGGGGAAGCCTGCGACCGTCGCGAGGTTGCGCATCGGATAGGCGCTCTGCGGGATCACGTGCAGCAGCACGAGCCGCGCGCCGAACGACTTTGCGAACTCTGTCGCCTGGTCGAGCGCATGGCGCGCGGGGGCCGAGAAGTCGGTGGGGAACAGGATCGTGCGGATCGAGGCCATGGTGCGTCGGGTTGCTCCTGCGTGCCTTGTAGCCTGCGTTTGCGCCGGTCACCATGCCGCGCCTCGGCAACCCGGCGCTTCGCACTCCGGCCGACGTTCGTTCGCGCAATCCGCGAGGCTCGCGTGCACGGCTGTCCGTGGTAGCGTGGAGCGGCCCGAATGGAACTCGAGCCGCCAGGAATCATCCCACCCGACGACGACCCCGTTCTCGGCCGCCATCCTGCGGTCGCGCGCGTGGAATCCGCGTTGGACGCGGGGCGCGACGAAGAGGCGCTGCAGCTCGCCGAGGCCGCGCTGGAGAAGGGCGAAGGCGACCGGCTCGACTTGCTCTACCTCGCCGCGGACGCGTTGCTCGCGCTCGGGCAGCCGCGCGAGGCGGAACAGCGCCTGCGCGCCGTGCTCGCCGAGGATCCGTCGTGTCCGACTTCGCGGTGCTGGCTCGCGATGGCGTTGTTCCGGCAGTGCCGCTTCAAGGAAGCCCGCGTCGAAGTCGAGCGCTCGCTGGAGACGGACCGCGCGCCGACGGACGCGCACATCGTGCTCGGCTTGTTGTTGGAGCGCGAAGAGGACTTCGAAGGCGCCGACGAGAAGTTCGAGCTCGCGCACGAGACGGACCCGGACCGTTTCCATCTGCCGATCCGCATGTCGCGTCGCGAGTTCGACCAGCAAGTGCGCCTCGCGGCGCGCAAGCTGCCGCGCCAGTTCCGCCGTCATCTGGAGCGCGTGCCCGTGATCGTGCAGGACGTGCCCGCGCAGGAGTTGTTGCGCGGCAGCGGCGAAGAGTTCGACCCGGAGATCCTCGGCTTGTTCGACGGCACGCCGTTGCCCGAGACGGCGGACGCGATCGAGCTGCGGCCCAACTACATCTACCTGTTCCAGCGCAACCTCGAACGGCGCGCGCGCGACCGCGAAGACCTGATCGAGCAGATCACGATCACGCTGCATCACGAGCTAGGCCACTACCTCGGCCTCGACGAGGACGAGGTCGAGGACATGGGGCTCGGCTGAGTCGCGCGGATCGCGCTGCGGTCCGCTTGCGTGGAAGTGGGCTGCGAAGCGGGGCGTTCGCGGACTTTGCTGCTGCCCCGTTCCTCGTGCTCTTCCTGCGCTGCCCGACGGCCTTCGCGGGCCGATCGAATCCTCAGCAGGTCGCTTCGCGACGCTGCGCGCGGCCGTTCTTGACCTTGAGCACGAACGTCACCGGCCCGTCGTTGCACAGCGTGACTTCCATCTTCGCGCCGAAGCGTCCCGTTGCGACGGGCAGCCCGCTCTCGCGCAGTCGCTCGGCGACGCGCAGGTAGAGCCGTTCGGCGATCGCGGGATCCTCTGCGGCGCTGAAGCTCGGGCGGTTGCCTTCCGCGAGTTCGGCTGCGAGCGTGAACTGGCTCACGACGAGGACGCTGCCGCCGATGTCGGCGAGCGTCGCGTCCATCGGCGTGCGGCCCGGGAAGCAGCGCAGCTTCGTGAGCTTGCTCGCCGTCGCGTCCGCGTCCGCGTCGGTGTCGCCGCGTTCGACGCCGACGAGCAGCAAGAACCCTCGGCCGCAGGCTCCGACTTCTGCGTCGTCGACGCGGACGCTGGCGTGGGTGACGCGTTGGACGATCGTGATCATGCGCGGTGCGTCGGCGCAGCATGCCGTCCGCCTGCGGTCCGCGACAGCCGCGGCCGCAGGCGCGCGCCGCATCAGCCGCGGACTTCGATCTTCTTCGGCTGCTGCTTCTCGAGCTTCTGCACCGTGACGGTGAGCACGCCTTGCGCGAGCTTCGCCTCGATGCGCGACGTGTCCGCCGTGTCCGGCAGCACGATCGTGCGCGAGAACGAACCGTGGCGCTGCTCCTTGCGGTGCCAGCGAGTCGACTCGGTGTCGCGCGTGTCCTTGCGCTCGGCGCGGATCGTCAGGTGGCGGTCGAGCGCCTCGACGTGCACGTCCTGCTCGGCGATGCCGGGCAGGTCGAGCGCGATGACGAACGACGCCGCCGTCTCCGCGATGTCCGTCGCGGGGCTCAGCGCCCCGGGGAAGACCTCGGGCAGCGCGTCAGAGAAGAACGAGTCGAAGAGGTTGCCGAACGGGCGGCGGAAGGTCGGGACGTTGCACTGGTTCATGTTGGCTCCTGGTTGGATGGGCGGCAGGAGCAACGTGCGTGCCGAAATGGCGCAATCGTGCAAGCGACATTGCAATCGATACTTAGGAGCTGCCGGACGGAACTGTCGGAGCCAAGGAAGATGCCACAATGGCGTGGCATGCCATCTTGACCTGTCCGAACGGGCGACTCAGCCTGCCGACGGCTCCAGCCCCAGGCTGCGCCAGAGCCAGTCGCGGTCGAGGCGGCGGATGGCCTTGCGGGCTTCGCGCTGGGCCCCTTCTGCGTCCTCGCTCGCGAGCGCGCACAGGGCGCCGAGCAACGCGCCCGTGCTCGCCGGATTGTGTGCCCCGTCGAGGGTCATGAGCATGCCCGTCCACTGCTCGACGGCGTCCGCGCGGTCGCACCACGCGCCCATCGCCGCGAGCGCCACGAGCAAGCGTCGCCGCGTGCGCTTCTTCATGGCCGGCGCCGCGTCCGCGAACTCCTCGCCGAGGATGCGCAGCCGCTTGGTCGCGAGCCGCAGGCGGTGGGCTTCGTCGAGCGGTGGTTGCTTGCCGATCGCCTTCACGCGCCGTTCGACGCGGCGTGCCGCCACGCGGATCGCATCGCGCGCGGCCGACGCTGGCTGCGACGATGCGTCGTGCGCATAGGTGGCGAGGTCGCACAGGCGCGCGAGCTCGACGAGTTGGTCGAGGCGTTCGTCGCTGCGCAAGAAGGAGCGCACGCGTTCGAGTTCTTCTGCGCGCTTCGCCGCGAGCTGTCGTTCGACGTCGGTCGCGGGGCCGCGCAGAGCTTCGGGCACGCGCTGCAGCGCGTCGGGCAGTTCTTGCAGGTGCACGTCGCTCGCGCGCAGGTCGCCGCAGCGGCGATGCAGCGATGCGAGCCGTTCTTTGGCCGTGGTCGTGATCGGCGTCGGCAGCATCGGCTCGAATGCGCCGAGCACGACGCGGAGACGGCGGACGGCGACGCGCAGCGCATGCACGTCCTCGGGGCGCCCTTCGGAACGCACGCGGGACTCGGCCGCGCACATCGAATGGTGGAGCGCAGCGAGCCTGCGGCTCACGGCTTCGCCGAGCGTCGCGGGCTCCTCCGTGTCCTGCGGCGGCGCCGGGATCAGCGCCAGCAGCGTCAGCGAATGCAGCAGCTTGTCGTCGACTGCGATCTCCGCGGGCAAGCTGCCCAGCAGGCGATCCGCGGCCTCGCGGCACGCGTCGAGATCACCGCGCGACTCGATCTCGATCTCGAAGAACGTGGTGCGGCGACCGTTCTGTTCGGCCGTGACTCGGTCGATGGCGATCTCGCCGAGGATCGCGTCGTCGCGGGAGAGCGACAGCAGTTCGCGTTCCACGTCGAGGCGGACGATCGGGTGCAGGTCGGCGCGCGGCACGAACGGTTCCACGGCGTCGCGGACGGACTCGGGAAGCTCCGACGCGCGTTGCGGCGGCGCTTCGGAGGACCACTCGGCCTCGGTCTCGGTGCGCGCGGAGAGCGCGCGCACGCGCGAGATGGCGCTCTTCGCGCAGACGAGCGAGCCGTTCGCATCCGTGCGCACCCGAAGCGAGATGCCGGCCTGGAGCAAGCTGCGGCGGTCGTCGTCGCAGTAGAGGTCGGAGCGCGACTTCGCGCCGGCAGGCGTCGCCATGAGGCCCGAGCCCGAAAGCGCAGCCTGCACTGCGTCCGCCTGCACGCCGATCGGCGTGCGCAGCTTGAACTCCAACTCGGTGCGCACCGCGTTCACGGCCGCAGCAACTCGACCTGGCGCCCGAAGAGCTGTCCGAACAACTCGCCCTTCTCCGCGACGGCTTGCCGTTCGAGCGTGAGCTGCGACTTCTGGCCGGACGCGAGCTTGGGCGCGAGTTCGACGCGGTCGCCGGTTAGGCGGACCTGCACGCTGCGCACGAGCCCCGCGTGCTGGCGATCGAGCGCGTCGGCGAGGCGCAGCAGCGCCGCGAGCCGTTCGACCGTCGAGCGGTCCTTGCGACGCAGGCTCGCGAACTCCTCGTGCTCGCGGTTGGGCGGCGCGCGGCGGTGGTAGCGCGCGAGCAACGCGACGATGCGGC
>CAZEQF010000126.1:0-10143 GCA_964514315.1 uncultured Singulisphaera sp.
ACGGTGAACTCGCGCGCGAGCCACGCGAACGACGCGTCGATCGACGTGTCCAGTTCCTTGAGCCGGCGTTTCGGCGCGCGTTCGATCGACAGCATCCCAGCGCGCGCGACGATCATCCCGGACAGGCTCGCGGCCGTGAGGCTGCCGTAGGGCGGCTCGCTCGGCTCCTGGTAGGCGAAGCCGCGGGGCGCGATGCGCACCGTTCTCGGTTCCGGCTCCTTGCCCGCTGCGAGCGCGAGGTCGCGGTGGGTGACGAGCGCGAGCGCGTCGCCCTGGCCGCGCGGCGGACATTGCGTCGACAAGAAGTGGTCCGCTGACGCGGCCCAGGTCGCGTCCGAGATCGTGAGGCCGCACAACTGCGCGGCATCGAGCCCGAGCAGTCCGTACTGCGACACGGAGTTGTCGAAGCGCTTGCCGCCGTCGTAGTCGAATCGCAGCGTGCGCTCGGGATCGACGCGCGTGTCGCGGTTCTCGAGCAGGCGGCCGAGCCACTTCTGCGCGAGGTCGCGTTCGGCCTGCGGCAGTTCGCGCGCGGCGCGTCGTGCCACGGCGCCGGATCGGACCATCTCCGACTCGCGCGGCGGCGCGTAGCGTTGCGACATCGCCATCAGCGCGGTCGCGAGCGAGTAGGTGTCCGTCATCTTGCGCCGCTGCATCGCGGCGAGCGCTTCGGCGAGCACGTGGTCGGTCGGCGGAACTTCCGCGTGCAGTAGCGTGAGCGCAGCGAGCGCGAGACGGCCGCTGCCGAACGTGAACGCCTCGTCCTTCTTGTCGCGCGTCCACGTCGCCGAGTCGTCGGCGAGCTGCTCGCGGACCCACGCCGAGCCGCGGCGCACCGCTTCGGCCACGCGCTTGCGGAAGTCTGCGTCCTGGTTCTCGCGCACCGCCACGAGTTCCCATTCGTCCTCGATCTCGATGCGCCGCACGCGCTTCTTGTCCTCGTGGACGAACAGCGTGAGCGTCGCGCGGAAGCCCGTGACCAGCCCGCGTTGCGCGTCGACCGTGCGTTGCATCGCGATCGTGCCGCGCGCGTCGAACGCGAACATCGCCTCGAACTCGTAGCGTCCGCTCTTCGGGTCGTCGGGCAGCTTGGTTGCAGCCTTGCGCGCGAGCGCGAGCTCAATGCGTTGCGCGCCGTTCGCGTCGAAGGGACTCACGGAGCCGCTTGCCGAGAGGTCGCCGAACGGGACCATGCGCGCGAACTTCCACGAACTGCTGCCCGATGCGCCGAGGTCGAACGCGATCGTGCGCAGCACATCGCGGAGGTCGCGCACGGGAGTCGTGACTCGCTGCGCATCGTCGTCGAGTTCGCCTTCGCACAGCAGCGGGCCGGGCGCGAGCTCGGGCAGGTAGGCGGGCGGCACAGGCTCGTTGGCCGCCGCGGCCTTCGCCTTGTCGAGGCTCTCCGCTGTGACGGACCGTTCGCGCAGCGTGCGTCGGTACTCGGCTGCGCCGAGCGGCGGCAGGCTCCAACGGAGCGTCTGGGCGAAGGCTGGGGTTGCGAGGAGCAGGAAGAGGAGAAGTCGTGCGATGCGCATACAGAAGCGACGCACAGAGGGGGCAAACGCCGGGCGGAATCCGCGCCGGCTGCGCGCAGTGCTCCGCGAGTCCGCGCGCAGAAGTCGTGACGCGAAGTGCCTTTCTGCGACTCGGCGATTCGTCTCGCCCAGGCGAACACGAGCACGATCGCTCGTCGGACGTGGCGACTCGCGTCTGCGGATGGACGTGGATGGAAGGCCGCGCGCGTCCGTCCACCTCCGAGGCAGCGGCCCGCGCAGCAGGCGCGCGGCGATCCGCTGCCGGTCCGGTTGCGGTCAGGTCGCGGTGGCCAAGGCCGCCGCGAGGTCGGCCTTGCCCTGGCGTCGCAGCAAGCCTGCGAGCTCGTCGCAGACGGCCTCGTCGTCGCGGCCGAGCGAGAGCGCCATGCGTTGATGTCCCAACGCGGTCAACGCAGCGTCGTGCGTGCCCTCGTCCCACCAGAGGCTCGCGAGATGCGCATGCGCGAGCGCGCAGTCCGCATGCGCATCGAGCGCTTGCTGGAATGCGCGAACGGCTTCGTCGCGGTCGTTGCGTTGCAGCGCCGCCATGCCCCGCGCGACGAGCGATCGAGCCTCGGCCTCGCCGCGTGGCGCTGCGAGAGCCTCGTCGAACATGCGCGCAAAGCCCTCGGCGCGGGCGGCCCAGTCCCAGTCCTGTTCGATGCGAGCGCGCGCCTTCTTGCCCATGCGCGCACGAAGGCGTTCGTTGTCGCGCAGCACGGTCAGCGCCTTCTGGAATGCGAGCGCCGTGCGAGGCAGCAAGAAGCCGTTCTCGCCGTCTTCGATCATCTCCGGCATGTTGCCGACGACGGTGCTGACGACGGGCACGCCGCACGCCGCTGCCTCGAGGCACGGATTGGGCGTTCCTTCGACGCGGCTCGCGCAGACGTAGACGTCCAGCGAACGGTAGAACGCGCGCATCTCGTCCTCGGTGCGCAGCCGGTCTTCGCGCGCAGCGATTCGCAGCTCGACTCCTTCCAGCGCATCGCACGCCGGCTGGATCACGTTGGGGAGCCCGCGCATCTCGGCGCCGAAGTTGGCGACGCTGCCGGCCCAGCCGACGACGAGCGGTTCGCCGTCGCGGCGCGCGCGCTTCGTCTCGTCGGGCGCGAAGAACGTCGCGTCGACGCCGTTCGGAAGGCTGCGCGATGCGCCGCCCACGAGCGGGCGCACTTCGCGTTCGAGCAGCGAGCTGTGCGTGAACACGAACCGCGGGAGACGACGCAGCGCCGCGAGGCCGGGGCTGCGATGTTCGCCTTCGAGCTCGTTGTGCGAGCACACGCCCATCAGCAGCTTGCCGCGCATGCGCGACAGTGGCTCCTTGAGCCGTTCGAGCGACTGCAGTTGCCGCCAGTAGAAGACGACCACGAGGTCCGCCTCCTCGAGATCGCGCTGCGTCAGCGCATCCTGGTAGACGACGCGTCCCTCGTAGCGACCGGCGAGCGCGCGGCAGAGGTTCTTCGCCTTCTTGTCGTGCGCCCAGCCCTTCGCGTCGACGACGTAGACGACGCGGGGCAAGCGCACGCCACCGAGCCGGCAACCGAGCACGCCGCGCGGAACGGGTCCGTCGATGCGCCAGTGCCGTTCGACTGCGAAGCCGCGGCGGCGAAGCGCGTCCGTGAGCACGGCGGGCGAGAAGCGCGTGCGGTACTCGCTCGGGCGCCGCTCGTTCTCGGGCTTGTTCCAGTCCGACGTGAGCCAGCGCGCGCGCGGATCGCGACCGAACGACTCGTCGACGTAGTCGAGCAAGAGCAGGCCGCCGTCCGCGAGCCGTGCCGTCACGCGATCCAGGAACGTGTCGAGGTCGAAGCCGTCGACGAGCTGGATCCAGTTCATCGCCGCGATGGCCGCGTGCTTGCGATGCGGAACGCATTCGAGCGTGCGGCCGTCGTCGCAGAAGAGACGGATGTCCGCGCCGGTTGCGGACGCGAGGTCGCGTCCTGCCGCCACGGCCTTGCCGTCGAGGTCGCAACCGTGGAGCGCGTTGCGTCCGTTGCGCGCGAGCCACTGCAGGTTCACGCCAGGGCCGCAGCCGATGTCCAGGATCGGTTCGTCGGCCGCTGCGTTCTCGTGGATCCAGCTGTAGCCGAGGCAGTTGTCCCAGCGCTCGTGCCGTTGCTCGATGCTGTAGAGGAACCACGGCTGCGTCGCATGCGCGGCGAGCGTGGGCGCAGGATCGATCGACGAAGGGAACGCGCTCCAACGCGAACGGTCGCCGTTCCACGCGGCGGGATCGATGCGCGTCGCGCGCGAACGGACTGCGTCGTCGTCTTCCCGTGCGAGCGAGTGCGCCGCCTCGGTCAGCGTCGCCTGGACGAAGCCGAGTTCGCGCGCGCGCGCAAACACGGCGTCGAGGTCCGCGAACACGCGCTCGACTTCGCCTTCGGTCTGCGCATACGGCGACGCGCCTGCGACCAGCTCCATCGAGTGGAACATCATGCAGAGCGTGCGCCACGGCATGCCGCGGTCCTCGTCGCGCGCCGCGGCGTCGAGCAGCGCGAGCATCGACTCGCGATCGCTGTACCACGGTCGAAGCCAGACGGGATCGTTGCCTGCGCGGCCGATGCGCTGCGGTTCTGCGATCGTGACCGGGATCTCGAACAGCGCGCTGTCGCCCGCTGCGCGAAGGTCGCCGTTCGCGTGGACGCGCCACGGCGACAACGGCACGCCGCGCCAGTCCGGGCCTGCTGCGCCGTCGTTGCCGGTCCACGCGATGCCTGGGGTCGCCGACGAGTCGACGACGTAGCCGAGTTCCTGCAGGAACGCGCCGGTGCGTGGCCCTGCGCCGAAACGGCCTGCGCGGAAGCTCGTCGGCCGTGCGCCGAACTGTTGCGCGAACAACTGTGTCAGCGTGGCGAGTCGTTGCCGTTCGTCTTCCGGCGGCAGGTCGCGTTGCATCTCGCGGATGCGCAACGACGGGTCCGACCACGTCGAGGGACGCGGGCCGGGAGGCAGATACTCCGCGTGCAGATGCGCGCCGAGTTCGCAGTCCGTGAGCGATCGCAACGCGGCAGCGGCCTCGCGGTCGAGCATCGCCTCGGCGCTGACGAGGTACGTCGGGCGCACGCCGTGGCGCTTGCAGAGCGGCGCGAATCGGTTGGGCAACGCATCGACGACGCTGCGGAACGTGCGCGAGGGCGGGGTCTCCCATCCCTTGCCGTAGTCACGCTCGACGTCGAGCGTGACGCAGAAGCGGGTGGATCGGGTCATCGTGCTGCTCCTGCCGGCTCCTCCCGCACGGCTCCGTCACGGACGGTTCCGCGTGGCGCGCGCGCGGCGATCACGAGGTTCTTGTCGAAGCACGTCGGGCGCGAGCGGTCCTGCTGCGCGAACAGTTGCTCGTGCAGCTTCTGGTTCTGCAGCTGCGCGTCGCGCAACGGCCCCGGCTCGTGCTGCGGGTGGATCACGGTGAGGTCGACGAAGCCGGCGGCGCGCAACAGCTGGCCCGCGCTCTGCTCGGTGAAGCCGATGCGGTGCGTGAGGTCCATGAAGCGCGAATAGCCGCCGAGGACGTTGGCCATGTTGGGCGTGCGGAACACCGCGATGCCGCCAGGTTTCAGCGCGCCCTTCGCAGCTGCTGCGAATGCGTAGGCGCCTTCGAGGTCGAAGTGCTCGAGCAGGTCGAACGCGAGCACGAGATCGAACTCGCCCGGATGGTCGAGCAGGAACGCGCGCGCTTCGCGATGCGCGACCTTCGCCCGCGTCGCGAGCCGACGTGCGGTCGCGGCGGCGAGCTGCGGATCGAGGTCGCACGCCGTGAGGTCGGAGTAGCCGCGGTCGGCGAGGAAGCGCAACAGGTGCCCGAAGCCGCAGCCGACCTCGGCGATGCGCGCGTCGCGCGCTTGGGGCAGGACTGCCGCAAGCTCCGCGCGGTAGTAGGCGCTCGCGGCCCGGTAGGTCTGTTCGTCGGCGCCGCTGACGCTGCCGAGATGGTCGTGGTAGGTCGCGTGCAACGCGTCGAACAGGGACGGCGGCGCTTCGGTCGCTGTGCTCGGGCGCGCAGCGACGGCGGTCGAACCCGACGCCGAGGCGTGCACGAGTTGCGTCGCCGTGGCGGACGTCGCAGCCAAGGCATGCTCCGTCTGGGCTTGCTCGTGGACCGGATGCAGTCGGGCCATCGCTGCGCGCAACGTCTCGGCGCGCACGGCGCAGGCCTGCTGCCAGCTGCGGATGGCGGCGAGGTTCGCAGCGCGTTGCCGACGGCGCGAACGCACGAACGCGAGGTTGTGCTCGCACCAATGCAGCGCTGCGCGGAAGGCCGCGGGGTCGCGCGCGACGACGAGCCCGTTGTCTCCGTGACGGATCACTTCGCGGGCGATGCCGACGTCGGTCGTGACGACGAACGCTCCGCATGCGAGCGCTTCGAGCAACGGCAACGGGCCGCCTTCGGCCGACGATGCGACGCACAGCACGTCGAGGCCGCGATAGAAGTCCGCCATCGCAGAGGGCGCGACGTCGCCGCCGGCGATCTGCAAGTCGAAGCGGCCGGTGCACGCAGGCACGAGCACGTCGTCGAGTCCCTTGCAGGCGTCGCCGCGATTGCCGGCCCAGCCGACGCGGAGGGTTCCGCCCGGTTCGGTGGTCGACGGCGCGAACACGTCGAGCTCCACGCCTTGCGGCGCGAGGTCGCATGGCCGCGCTGTCTGCACGAGCGAGCGCAGGCGTTCGGAGATCGCAGCGCAGCGGCCTGCGTCGGCGAGATGGCGTTCGGCGAACGTCGACGGGTCGAGAGGTCCGTAGGCCGCCTCGTTCTGCCAGCGATGGCTGCCGACCATCTTGATGACGCGGCGCGGGTCGTTGACGAACTGCTGGTGCCACGTCTCGCCCCAGAAGAACACCCACACGAGATCGAAGTCCCACGCAGCGAGATCGGTCTTCTCCTGCACGTAGGCGACACGGCACTCGAACTGCGGCGCCAGATGGCGCGCCATCGCCTGCGCTTCGCGGTCGTAGGCCCAGCCGCGCTTGTCCGCCAGCAGCCAGACCTTGGGCCTGCGCTGCGACGCGACGTGCACGGTCGCGGTCTCGGTGGCGGAGCCGGCGCGAGGAGCGTTCTTCGCGCGTTGCGCGGCGAGCTCGTTCGCCCGTGCTGCGACGCGGTCCCACATCCGGTCTTCGGTGTAGTCGCGCATCGCGCGTTCGTGGCCCGCGGCTGCGATGCGGCGACGTTCGTCGTCGTGCGCGAGGTAGTGGCGCGTCTTGTCGATGCACTCCTCGATCGTGTCGAAGCCGACGATCTCGCGGTCGAGTTCGAAGATCGGTCCGAGGAAGCGCTGGTTGTCGCAGATCTGGAGCACGCCGTTGGCCGGCAACTCGAGGAGGCGCGTGTTGCACGGGCCCGTCGAGTGGTGGAGGTTCCAGCCGATCTTGCTGCGCGTGTAGAGCTCGACGACCTCACGCTGCGTCGCCGGCCCGAGCGGCCAACCGCGCCCGCGGACATGCGCCTGCGGGAACGCCTCCACGAGGCGTTCTGCGCGCGCTGCGCGGTCGCCGATGCCGAACGAACGGTCGCAGCACAGCACGAGGTCGAGGTCGCGCGGCCCGTAGAGGATGCGTCGCGAGGTCTGCCGCAGGTCGACGCGCTCAGGCCGCAGGACCGGCGGGATCCACGAAGCGCTCTTCGCGCCCCATGTCGCGTAGTCGGCGACGTGCGCCGCGTTGACGACGAAGCAGTGGTCGAAGTGCGCGGCGATCGGACGCGAGAGGTGTTCGGAGTTCTCGGGGTCGTCGGCGCAGATCAGCAGCTTGTGCTGCGTCACGCGGTCGAGCAGATCCGGGTGCAGCATCGCCCCGCCTGCGGCCACGAGCACGTCGCGGTCGTCGAGTTCGCGCAGCAACTGCTCGTAGGACTCGCGCAGCGCGCGGTCGCCGGAGCGATGACGGCGGTCGAGTTCGTGGAACGGCAGCCAGCCGCCTTCGCACGGCACGCCGAACGCGCGGGCATCGATGCCGCGGGCGCGCAGCCGGGCCACGAACGCGTCTTCCTCCTCGGCGCGCGCCGACGAGTAGCCCGGGTAGACGATCAGGTAGCGCAGCGTGCTCATCACTGCGCCTTGCGAACCATGCCGATCCACGAGCCGCGCAAGTGGTGCACGGGGCCGCGGTGTCCGACGTCGCGCAGGAACGCGGCGACGCCTTCCATCGACGTCTTGATCCACGCGTGGCGATGGCGTTGCACGGGGCTGAAGTCGTGCCACATCAACACGCCGCCTGGACGCAGACGTTGCCACGCGAGGTGCGAGTCGCGACGGACCGCCTCCGTGTCGTGGCATGCGTCGACGAACGCGACGGCGAGGCCGTCGACTTCGGCGGGCGGCGTCCAGTCCGCGGTGTTCGCGTAGATCTGCACGACGTTCTCGATGCCGTGTTCGCGGCAGTAGGCGCCGATCTGGTCCTTCTGCAGCACGTGCGTGACGTGCACGCCAGCGGCCGCCGCCTGTTCGGGCAGCATGTTGACGGTGTAGACGGCGTGCACGGGCCCGACGTTGGTCGCGAGCTTGAACGCGCTGCGTCCGTGCGACGTGCCGAGGTCGAGGCACGGTCCGTTCGCGTTGCGCGCGACGGTGCACAGCGCCTCGGCGTCGCGGCGCTTGCGTTGGTGCAATTCGCACTCGTTGTCGACCGTGTCGATGTCGGGCTCGAGGATCGCGCCTTCGTGCACGAGGTCGAGCGCCGCTTGCAGGTCGGCGAGCTTCGCGTGCAGGCGCACGGGCATGCCCGCGAGCTTCTCGACGGGAACGGCCAGCGCATGCAGCGACGAAGTCGATGCGCCGCACGCGGCGACGGCTTCCTCGTCGGCGCAGAACGGCATGCACGTGGCCTCGTCGCAGAGTTCGTAGTGGAGGTCGTGCAGCAGCGCGAGCGTCGCGCGCACGTCCGGCGCAGCGGCTCGATGGAACGCGAGCGACAGCATCGGCCGGTCCTTGGTCAGCATCGCGCGCGCGCCTTCGAGCACGTTGTGTTCGTGGCCGTCGACGTCGAGTTTGACGAAGTCGATGCGCGGCAAGCCGAGTTCGACGACGACGTCGTCGAGGCGGCGCACCTTGACGACCGTCATGCCGTCGTCGGCAACGCTGGCGGTTGCGCCGTTGCTGCGGTCGCCCAGCGAAGCGGAGTCGCTGTTGGTCCAGCACATGCGCTTGCCGTCGAGGTCGGAGAGGGCGATCGGCATCACCGCGACGCGGCGTTGCAGCCCGTTCTGCGCGAGGTGGCCCTGCAGGTCCTTGCGGAACGAGTAGACCGGCTCGAACGCGACCACGCGGCCTGCGTCGCCGACACGCTGCGCCATGCGGAGCGTGTGCCAGCCGACGTTCGCGCCGACGTCGAGGACGGTCATGCCAGGCTTCACCGCGGCTTGCAGCAACCGCGAGGTCGCCGCTTCGAACGCGCCGCCGTCGACCAGCGAGCGACAGAGCCGCGAGCCGGGGTCGAGGGACCAGGAGAAGCCTGCGCACGAGACCGCGCGGCGGGGCGCGGAAAGGACCGTCACTTCGTTCGTCGCCGATGCCATTGCCTCGCTGCTATCGGCCGGATGGCGCGCATGGCTTGATCCGAGACCCCGGGAATGTCGGGATCCTCGACAGTGCGCCGGTCGCGTTCTGCAGGGTGGAAGCGGGTCCGTCGGCTCCGCTAACCTCTGGAGCCGATGCCCAAGAACGTCGTTGCCGTGTTCCGCGCCCGTGGCCACCTGATCGACTCGGGCCTGATGTCCGACGCGATGGAGGCCGTCCAGGCCGCTGGCGCCGTCTACAACGTGCTGCGCCTCGACATCGGCAAGCACCGCACCGACGAGAGCGAGCTGGAGCTCGAGGTCATCAGCCCCAGCCAGAAGGTCTACGAGCGCGTGCGCGCCGACCTGATGTCGCTCGGCATCAACGAGACGAACACCGAGGACTGCAAGCTCGACACCGTCGACATCGCGGGCACCGCGCCCGAGGGCTTCTATTCGACGACCAACCTCGTCACCGAAGTGCACGTCGGCGGCACGTGGCTGCTGGTCGAGAAGCAGCGCATGGATGCGGCAGTCGTGGTCGCCGACGGCCGCGCGCGCTGCGTGAAGCTGCGCGACCTCCAGGTCGGCGAGCGCATCGTCAGCGGCTACGACGGCGTGCGCGTGACCGCGCAGACGACGCGCAAGCTGCAGGAGTCGAAGTTCGGCTTCATGCAGAGCGGAGCTTCGAGCGAACGTCGTCTCGCGGCGCAGGTCGACCAGGTCGTGCGCACGTGGCGGCAGGTGCGTTCGGAGGGACGCAAGGTGATCCTCGTCGCCGGTCCCGTCGTGATCCACGTCGGCGCTGCGTCGACGCTCGCTTCGATCCTGCGCGCGGGCCACGTCGACGGGCTCTTGTCCGGCAACGCGCTCGCGGTGCACGACGCGGAGGCATCGATGTTCGGCACGAGCCTCGGCGTCGACCTCAAGTCCGGCGCGCCTTCGGTGCACGGTCACATGCACCACATGCGCGCGATCAACCGCATCCGCCGCGCAGGCGGCTTGCAGCAGGCGGTCGAGAAGAAGCTGCTGAAGAACGGCGTGATGCATGCCGCGATCGCGGCCAAGGTCCCGTACTGCCTCGCGGGTTCGATCCGCGACGACGGCCCGCTGCCC
>CAZEQF010000127.1:0-10087 GCA_964514315.1 uncultured Singulisphaera sp.
TCTGCTGCCGCGTGTCGTGCGCTTTCCGCTGCGCCCGACAAGCCTGAGATCCCCGATGCTCGTGCGCGACGGCCGGGTTGGGCGATCGAACTGCTGGGATCTTGCGCCGCGGGGCCGAGCTTCTTGCTCCGCCGGGCTGGTTCTAGCTCCGCTGGGCTGGGCTGCCGGAACAGGCCAAGCTGGCCGCTCGTGCTGCGCGGCCTTCCGCTCCCGATGCTGCGCGCGACTCGCATATGCGCAGCGTGGTTCGCGCGCGCAGGAGGAAGAGTGAGGTCCCGGGCGGAATCGAACCGCCGTAAACGGATTTGCAATCCGTTGCCTAACCACTCGGCTACGGGACCGTGCGGGCGGCAGAGGGTAACGAGCAGCCGTTCCGGATCAAGAGCGAGGACTTCACGGCCGGCTTTCTAGTATGTTCCTCGCCCCGCAATCCCGGCGGAACCCCTCCGTGCCCGTGAAGACCAAGAAGAACATCCACTTCGAGTTCAGCCAGGACCTCGTGAGCGAGCCCTTGCTCTACAAGATCAACCGCTCCTTCGACGTCGTCGTGAACATTCGCGGCGCGTCCGTCACGGACCAGGGCGGCTTCATCGCGCTCGAACTCGAAGGCGAACAGTCGGAGATCGACCGCGTGATCCAATACCTGCATTCGCAGGGCGTCACGTTCGGGGAGGGCCTCGGCGGGTCGGAGCGATGAGTTTGGGATTCGGCGCTTCGAAGGCGTCTTGGTTGCGGGTGGCCGTTGGCGCCGCGGTCGCGTTGCTCGCGATTCCGGGCCGACCAGTCGGCGGCGATCGTGCAGCGCCGAAGGAGATGTCTGCCAGCTTGCCGAACGACATGGTCGCTCGCGGCAAGAAGGGCGTCGTGGTGAGCTGCGAGCCGCACGCGACGGCAGTGGGGCTGCGCATCCTCGACCAAGGCGGCAACGCGGTCGATGCCGCGGTGGGCGTGGCGCTCGCGCTCGCGGTCGCGCATCCGCAGGCCGGCAATCTGGGCGGCGGCGGGTTCCTCGTCGTGCGCATGGCCGACGGCCGCACATCCGCGTTCGACTTCCGCGAACGTGCGCCCGCTTCTGCGACCGAGGGCATGTACCTGCGCGCCGACGGCACGCTCGACGACGACAAGGTGCGCTTCGGCGCGACGTCGGCCGGCGTGCCGGGCAGCCCCGCGGG
The DNA here is from genome assembly GCA_964514315.1 of uncultured Singulisphaera sp. Lineage (GTDB taxonomy): Bacteria > Planctomycetota > UBA1135 > UBA1135 > UBA2386 > SXPK01. The sequence continues at coordinate 1,173 of CAZEQF010000127.1, forward strand.
CCTGCATCTGGCGCTGCAGCGATTCGGCACCAAGCCGCTCGCGGAGTTGGCGGCGCCTGCGATCGCGCTCGCGGAGCACGGCATCCCCGTCGACCAGTTCCTGGCGGAGGGCTTCGCCGAGGAGCGAAAGGCCCTGGAGCGCTTCGAGTCGACGCGCGCCGTGTTCTTCCGCGACGGCAAGCCGCTGCAACAAGGCGACCTGCTCGTGCAGAAGGACCTCGCCGCGACGTTGCGTCGCTATGCCGAGGCAGGTCCGGCCGGGTTCTACGAAGGCGTGACCGCGGAACGCATCGCGGCGCACATGAAGAAGCACGGCGGCTTCGTGACGACGAAGGATCTCGCGGACTACCGCGCGGTCGAACGCGAAGTCGTGCGCGGCAGCTACCGCGGCTACGAGGTCCTCAGCATGCCGCCGCCGTCGTCGGGCGGCGTGGCGTTGCTGCAGATGCTCAACCTGCTCGAGCCCTACGACCTGCGCGGCATGGGCTACGGCAGCAGCAAGGCGATCCATCTGCTGACCGAGGTCATGCGTCGCGCCTACGCCGACCGTTCGAAGTGGCTGGGCGATCCGGACCACTACCCGGTGCCGCTCGAGGGCCTCGTGTCGAAGGCATACGCCGACACGCTGCGCGAAGGGCTGCGAACGGATCGCCGCAGCGAAGTGGCTCCCGGCCTGCCGCCCGGCGCGAAGGAGAGCGACGACACGACGCACTTCTCGGTCGTCGACGCGATGGGCAACGCAGTCGCCTGCACGACGACGATCAACGCGACGTTCGGCAGCGGCGACGTGGTGGAAGGGTGCGGCTTCCTGCTCAACGACGAGATGGACGACTTCGCGGCGCGGCCCGGCACGCCGAACATGTTCGGACTCGTCGGCGGCAAGGCGAATGCGATCGCGCCAGGCAAGCGCATGCTCTCGTCGATGACGCCGACGATTGTCGTGCGGGACGGGAAGGTCGTGCTCGTGCTCGGAGCGCCAGGTGGCGGCCGCATCATCACCGGCGTGCTGCAGGTGCTGCTCAATGTCGTCGACCACGGCATGAGCCTCACGACGGCGGTGCGCGCGCCGCGCATCCATCACCAGTGGACGCCCGACGTGATCGCGTGGGAGGAATTGGCGCTGTCGCAGGACGTGCGCGACGCCCTCACGAAGATGGGGCACACGTTCGAGGCGCGGCCTCGCGGCATCGGCCGCGTGCAGGCGATCGCCGTCAGCGCCGATGGCGAACGCGTCGGCGTCTGCGACCATCGCAGCGGCGGCAGCGCGGGCGCACAGTAGCCCGACGTCCCGCCTCGCCTCGGGCGCTGCGGAGCCGCAGCCGTTCCGTGTCGGGCCAGCGCGGCTTCTGGGAAGGGGGCCTGCTGCTCGGCCATCGCGCGCCGATGAGGCTTGCGACCCGGTCGCCGCCCTCCGCTTCCTCCCACTCTCTGTTCGCGAGCGCTTGCTCGAGCGAAGGCCACGCCGCGCACCTGGGCGCGCGGCGCGTGGCTGCTACTTCACTTGTTCTTGCTGGCGCGTTCCTTGCGCCACGTGTCGAAGTCGGCCTTGCCCGAGAACTTCGTCAGCAGGCGCGCCCATGCCACGTTGGTGCGCGCGTTGTGGTCGGCCTTGCGCGGATCGAGGTCGCCGCCGACTTCGACGGCGACGAACCCTGCGTTCATGCCCGCGGCGATCGCCTCGATGAGCTTGTTGAGCTCCCAAGCCGTCATCTGGTCGTCGCCCGACGTGTAGTCGAGCTTCCGGAGCCGGTCGATCAGGCCGAAGATCGCGTAGTAGCCGATCTTCTCGAGCTTCGGCTTCGCTGCGACGCCGGGCTTGCCGCCGTTGCAGACGTCGTCGATGAGCGAAGCGATTTCGTCCTTCTGCGCCTGTTCGCATTCCTCGGGCCACGTCACGTCGCCGAGCTCGGTCGGCTTGTAGACGTCTTCGAGCTTCGTGGTCTTGTTCGCTTCCCAGCGCTCCTTGGCCTCGCCAGCAGGCTTGTCTTCTGCGGGCTTTGCCTCCGGCGCCTTGGGCTCCGTGGGCTGTTGCTCCGGCTGCTTGGATTCCGCGGGCTTTTCCTTCGGGGCCTCGGGCGCCGGCTTCTTGTCCTGAGGGACTGGGGCCGGCGCAGCTTCCGGGGCCGCCTTCGGGGCTGCAGCCTCAGCGGTGGCTGGCTTCGACTTGGCCGCAGCGGCTTCGACCACCGGCTTCTCGGCCGGTGCATCGGCTGCGGCAGGCGTCTTGGCCTCCGGCGTTGCAGCAGGAGCCTTCGGTGCGGCGGCAGCCTGCGCGGTGTCGGTCGTCTTGGCCTTGTCCTTGCCGCCGGACGCGAGCACCACGATCACGGCGATGATCGCGAGCGCAGCGATGCCGCCGCCGGCGAGGAGCATCGTGTTGTTCTTCTTCGGCTCCCGCTCGCCTGCTTCCTTGCGGCCGCGGGCAGGCTTGGCGTCCGCCTTCGGCTCCGCGGTTGCGCGACGCGAACGTGCAGCCGGAGCAGCATCGGCCTTCGCCTCAGTCTTGCTCGCGCGCACAGGCGCGGCCTTCTTCGGCGCCGGGGTTTCCTTCGGCGCGGCAGCCACAGGCGCAGGCGCCGCGGCAGCCTTCCGCTGGGCGGCGACGTCGATCACGCTGCCGCACTTCTGGCACTTGGCTTTGTCTCCGGAGAACGACTCGGGCAGGCGGTATTTCGCGCCGCAGTTGTCACAGGCGATGGCAAGGACGGACATGGATTCGAGGGCGAGGTTGGGAGGGGTTGTTCGGAGATGGACGCGCCGTCACTTGGCGGGCTTCGGCGCGTCGGCTTTGGGCTTCTTGGGGGTGACGTCCAGGGTCTCTTCCTTGTCGATCGCGGTCTGGAAGTCGTCGTTCGCGTAGCGCCACCACCACGCAAACCACTGGCGGATCACGCTCTCGCGCGCCGGCTTGTCCTTCGCTGCGTCGCCGCTTCCGCGAACGTCGTAGGCGAAGGCCATGCCCGTGATGTCGAGCAGCGAACGCGTCACCTGCGAGATCTTCTGGTTGTTGCCTTGGACGTCGGGGTAGAGGTCGTTCAGCGCGTTCATGAGGCGCGCAACCGCGGGGCGGCCGAGCTCCTTCAGCTGCGACGTCGCGCGGCCCCAGAGCTGGCCCGGCGAATCCGGGTCCGCGCTGGCGATCACGTCCTGCACGAGCTTGTCGATCTTCTGCCGCACGGTTTCGGGCGTGTCGGCGGTGTGGGCGATCGGAGCCGGGTCCGACTCGGTGACCTTGGTCACGACGCCGCCGCGCGTGGTCTCGGCCTGGCGCGGCTTGGCGATCTCCGCGCTCGGCTTGAACGTGTTGCCTTCGCCGGGGCGGCGGCCGCGCATGACGGGCTTGGTGGTCAGTGCGAACGAACCGAGCCGCATCTGCGAGCCGTCCATGCGCCACTGCGAGGTCACGACCGCGCCGGCCTTGCCGTCGTAGATCGTGTCGCCGGGCTTGTTCGTGAAGTAGAAGCCCACGGCGCCAGCCCCGGCGCGCACCGCGTCCTCGGAGATGTCCGCCGTGGTGCACTCCATCTCGGAGAACAGTCGCGACGCCTCGTGTTGCGGCAGGGCAGCGAGAATCGCCTGGTCGCGCGCGTCGCCGACGAGCGCGGCGTCGACTCCGAGCGCCTTGCCGACCTCGGCCATGTCGGAGTAGTTGCGCAGCGTCATCAGTTCTGCCGCTGCCACAGCGCGGGCCCAGCGCATGGCCTGATCCTGCCTCGCCTTGCGGTCGATCTGCAGTTGGGCTGCCTTCGTGTCCACCGCCGGCGCAGTGGGCTTGGGCGCTGGCTTGTCGCCGCCGCGGCTCATGAGCACGAGGCTGCCGATGATGACGAGAGCCGCTGCGCCGAACCCGACGTAGACCTTCGTGTGGTCCTGGCCCTTCTGGCGCTTGCCGACGACGGCCTTCGGGAAGAACGTGCGCTTGCAGTCCGCGCACTGGATCTTGGTCTCGATCGCCTCCTCGGCGATCCGGTACTGCGCTCCGCACTCCGGGCAGAAGATGTCGACCTTGCCGTCCCGGCTCGGGCGCGCACCCTTGCGGGCGGAGCCGGCGGAACGCGAAGCGGAGGACGAACGGGATGACGTCGAAGCGTCGCGTCTGGACAAGATGGAGATGGCCTCGTCGGAGGAGGGGAGAGGGCGGACGGTAAGGTGGCCGCGCCGAAGCTGTCAACCTGGGCAGTTGCGCGCAGCCGATGCGGAAGTCCGAACTTGCCACGGCGGGGCAACCGCGATTCCGAGGTGCGACTTCTGTGACCGATCGTTCCCATGGGGCGGCTCGTTCGCCCGGTCGACGGACGGATCGATGCCATGCGGGAAACCGCACGCCGCCGTGGACACCCTCTCGGCGGCGGGATACTGCTGCGTCGCACCCCTAACCGAGAGCCGCAGGTGGAACGCGTACTGATCACTGGCGGGGCCGGATTCATCGGCTCCAACCTGGCCGAGCGCGTGCTCGCCGACGGCGGCGAGGTGGTCATCCTCGACAACTTCGACCCGTTCTACGACGTGCGGACGAAGCGTCGGAACCTCGAGGCCATTCGCGGCAAGGGCGGACCGCGTGTCCGCATCGTCGAGGGCGACATCCGCGACCGCGCTGCGTGCCGCGACGCGCTCGCGGGTTGCTCGGTCGTCGTGCACCTCGCAGCCCTCGCCGGCGTGCGACCGTCCATCCAGGAGCCTGCGCGCTACATGGATGTGAACGTGACGGGCACGCAGATCCTGCTCGACGAGATCCGCAGCAAGGACGTGCGCTTCGTGTTCGGCAGCAGCTCGTCGGTCTACGGCGGCCGCACGACGATGCCGTTCCGGGAGACGGACCCGGTCGACGCCCCCGTGTCGCCGTATGCGGCGAGCAAGCGCGCCGGCGAACTGATCTGCCGCACGTGGCACCACCTGCGCGGCAACCCGGTGACCAGCCTGCGGTTCTTCACGGTCTACGGTCCTCGGCAGCGGCCCGAGATGGCGATCCATCGCTTCGTGCGCGACATCGAGAACGGCAACGCGTTGCCGTTCTTCGGCGACGGCTCGACGCGGCGCGACTACACGTTCGTCGAGGACATCGTCGCCGGCGTGGTCGGCGCCATGCGTCGCGACCGCGGCTGCGAGATCGTCAACCTCGGTGGCTCCGCGGTGACTTCGCTCTCGGATCTCGTGCGCTGCATCGAGGAGGCGCTCGGGAAGCGCGCGATCTTGGATCGCCAACCGGACCAGCCCGGCGACGTGCCGGTCACCTACGCCGACACTTCGAAGGCGAAGGAACTGCTCGGCTTCGAAGCCAAGGTCCCGGTGCAGGAAGGCATCAGCCGTTTCTGCCGTTGGTATCGCGAGGAACGCGCGCGCGGGGGCGTGTCGTGACGAAGCGCGTGCTCGTGACCGGTGGCGCAGGCTTCATCGGTTCCCATCTCGTGCGGCGGTTGCTCGGTTCGGGGTGCGAAGTCGTCGTGCTCGACAACTTCGCGACGGGCAAGCGCGAGAACCTGCACGGCATCGAGGGACGTTTCGAGCTGGTCGAGGGATCGATCGTCGATGGCGCAGCCGTCGAACGCGCGATGCGCGGCTGCAAGCACGTGGTCCATCTCGCCGCGCTGCCGTCCGTTGCGCGCAGCCTGGAGGCCCCGCTCGACTCGCACCACGCGTGCGCGACCGGCACCGCGAACGTGCTCTGGGCGGCGAAGCAGCAGAATGCCCGCGTCGTCTACGCGGGGAGCTCGTCCGCCTACGGCAACCAACAGGAGTTGCACAAGCACGAGGGAATGCGCGAAGACCCGCTGTCGCCGTATGCGGCCGCGAAGCTCGCCGGCGAGCTCTACTGCCGGAGCTTCGCTCGCGTGTTCGGCATCCCGGTGGTGGTCACGCGGTTCTTCAACGTGTTCGGCCCGCGGCAGGTGCCCGACAGCGTCTACTCCGGCGTCGTCGCCGCCTTCTGCCTCGCCGTGCTCCGCGGCTCGTCGCCGCGCATCGACGGCGACGGCATGCAGTCGCGCGATTTCACCTACGTGGAAGACGTGGTGGAGGGCGTGGAGCAAGCGCTGTTCGCAGACACCCAGGGCTGCGAGATCGTCAACCTCGCCTACGGGAACTCCTGCACCGTCCGCGACCTGCTCGCCGAGATCTGTCGCGTTGCGGGACGCAGTGTCGAACCTTCGTACGCTCCTGGCAGAAAAGGCGACGTCCGCCACTCACTTGCCGATATCGGTCGCGCGAAATCCGTGTTGGGCTTCTGCCCGCGCATCGGCTTTGCCGAAGGAATCCGCAGAACCTACGACTGGTACCGGAGTCAGTATTCATGAAGGGCGTTGTTCTCGCAGGCGGTCTTGGCACCCGGCTCTATCCGCTCACCAAGATCACCAACAAGCATCTGCTGCCGGTCTACGACAAGCCGATGATCTACTACCCGATCCAGTGTCTCGTGAACGCTGGCATACGGGACATCCTGATCGTGACGGGCGGCAACTCGGCAGGCGACTTCCTGCAGCTGCTCGGCAACGGCGCCGACTTCGGTCTGCAGCGCCTCAACTACGCCTACCAGCAGGGCGAAGGCGGCATCGCCGACGCGCTGAAGCTGGCGGAGCACTTCGCGGACGGCGAGCCGATCTGCGTCGTCCTCGGTGACAACATCATCGAAGGCAACATCAAGAAGGCCGTCGACGACTTCAAGGGACAGGGCGGCGGCGCGAAGATCATCCTCAAGGAAGTGCACGACCCGGAGCGATTCGGCGTCGCGACCCTGAAGGACGGCAAGGTCCAGAAGATCGTGGAGAAGCCGAAGCAGCCCGAGACGAACCTCGCGGTCATCGGCATCTACATGTTCGACGAGAAGGTCTTCGAGATCTGCCGCACGCTGAAGCCTTCGGCTCGCGGCGAACTCGAGATCACCGACGTGAACAACGAGTACATCCGTCGCGGCAACATGACCGCCGAAGTGCTCAAGGGCTGGTGGACCGACGCGGGCACGTTCGAGTCGCTCTACCGCTCCGCGACGCTGATCCGCGAGAACGGCTGCAACCGGATGGACGTCTGAGCCGCGCGCGGCCCGGAACGAACACGGAGGCTCGATGACCGTCGACTATCTCGTCACGGGCGGCAACGGCCAGCTCGGCCGCGCGATTGCGCGCGAAGCTGCGCGGCGTGGCCGTTCGCTCTGCATCACCGGCACCAAGGAACTGCGCGTCGAGGACCAGGCCTCGGTGCAGCGCTGGATCCGCGAGCAGAAGCCGCGGTTCGTGCTGCACGGCGGCGCCTGGACCGACGTGGACGGCTGTGAGAAGGAGCCGCACAAGGCGGTGCTCCAGAACGGCACCGGCACTGCGCATGTCGCGGATGCCTGCGCCGAACTCGGCATCGGGCTCGCCTACGTGAGCACGGACTTCGTGTTCGACGGCCGGGCCACGCATCCCTACCGCGAAGACGAGCCGACGAGCCCGATCTCGGCCTACGGCCGCAGCAAGCTGCTGGGGGAACAGGCCCTGTCCGCGCACCAGCGCCCCAACTTCTACACGGTGCGCACGAGCTGGGTGTTCGGCCCCAAGGGCAAGAACTTCCCTTCGGCCATCCTCGCCCGCGCCCGCTCCGGCCAGCCGCTCAAGGTCGTCACCGACCAGATCGGCCGTCCCACCTACACCGACGACCTTGCTGCGGCTCTGTTCGACTTGTGCGAACTCGGCGCGGAAGGCGGCGTCTACCACTGCAGCAACGAAGGGCAGTGCAGTTGGCGTCAGTTCGCGGTCGATATCCTCGAAGCGGCCGGTCTCGGCTCGGTCCCGGTGGGGACCATGTCGAGCAGTGAACTCGGTCGTCCCGCTGCCCGCCCGGCCTGGTCGGTGATGAACACCAACAAGCTCGCCGCGGTCCGCGGAAAACGCTTGCCCGACTACCACGACGCATTGCGTCGCTATCTGAAGGAAGAAGCCCTGTGAGCAAGATCCTCGTCACCGGCGGAGCCGGTTTTATCGGCTCGAACTTCGTTCGCATGATGCTGAATGGCAGCAACCATGCGATCGTCAACCTCGATGCGCTGACCTATGCCGGCAATCTCGAGAACCTCGCCGACGTCGCATCGAACCCGCGCTACACGTTCGTGAAGGGCGACATCGCCGACAGCGCGCAGATGGACGAGGTCTTCGCGACGCATCGTCCCGACGTCGTCGTGCACTTCGCGGCCGAGAGCCACGTGGACCGCTCGGTGCTCGACGCAACGGCCTTCGTGCGCACGAACGTCCAGGGCACGCAAGTGCTGCTCGACAAGAGCCGCCACTACAAGGTGGGCCGGTTCGTGCACGTGAGCACGGACGAGGTCTACGGCAGCCTCGGAGCCTGGGGATTCTTCACCGAGGACACGCCCATGCAGGCGAACTCGCCGTATTCGGCGAGCAAGGCCGCGAGCGACCTGCTCGTCCGCGCCGCGGTGCACACGCACGGCATGGACTGCGTGGTCACGCGCTGCTCGAACAACTACGGGCCCTACCAGTTCCCGGAGAAGCTGATCCCGTTGATGGTGGCCACCGCACTGGAGGGCAAGAACCTGCCCGTCTACGGCGACGGCAAGAACGTCCGCGACTGGATCTACGTCACCGACCACTGCGAAGGCATCCGCGCAGCGATGGAGCGCGGCAAGGCTGGCGAGGTCTACAACTTCGGCGGCAACGCGGAGCGCGAGAACCTCTACGTGATCAAGGAGATCCTGCGCCTGCTGGGCAAGGGCGAGAGCTTGATCCACTACGTGAAGGACCGTCCCGGCCACGACCGTCGCTACGCGATGGACTCGTCGAAGGCGCGCGCGACGCTCGGCTGGGAGCCGCGGCACACGTTCGAGCAAGGCCTGCGCCAGACCATCGATTGGTACGTGCAGAACCGTCAGTGGTGGGAGCGCGTCCGCAGCGGCGCCTACCAGGACTACTACAAGCTCCAGTACGCGA
>CAZEQF010000128.1:0-2162 GCA_964514315.1 uncultured Singulisphaera sp.
GCGCGCCGCCGCTTCCACGTCGGCAACTTCTACATCAACCGCAAGTGCACCGGCGCGCTCGTCGGCGCGCATCCGTTCGGCGGCTTCAACATGTCGGGCACGGACAGCAAGGCCGGCGGCCCGGACTACCTGCTGCAGTTCCTGCAGGCGAAGACGATCAGCGAGAAGATCCGCTGATCGAGAACGCGCGGCAGCCGCGTCACTTGCCGCCCGCGCGCTGCGGCTGCTGCTCTAGCTTCTGCTGGTCCGCCGGCAGACCCGACTTCGCTTCCGGCATCGGCACGCCGCCCGTTCCATAGAGCGCGAGCTCGCAGTTGGGATGGTCGAACATCTTCTCGTGGTCGTGGCCCACGCCGTGCGCCTCGACGAGTCGCCATCCGAACGTCCAACCGCGCGACTCCGCGAGCGTCTTGGCGGTCCAGTAGCACGCCAGGCCGCGCTGATGCCGGCCCGAGCCCTGCGCCATGCCGAGCTCGCTCGTCTCGAAGTTCTCGTCGGGCTGGTCGTCCGCCGTGCCGAGGTAGATCGTCAGCGGCGCAGCGAGGTAGCGACGGATCTGCTCGTCGTTCGAGAGCGCGTCGGGCAAGCCGCCGAAGCCGTAGCCGAACGGCATCGACCGCAGCGGGAACAGATCGGTGCCGGGATTGGCCGCCACGAGCCGCTCTGCGCCGGTGTCCAGGAACGCGCTCATGCGCATGACGAACTGCCCGCCCGCCGAGTGGCCGAGGATCGTGTAGGGCATGCCGTCGACGCGGACCATCGAACGCACCGCGGCGGCGAGCGGCGGGATCAACGAATACGTCCACTCGTGCTTCGGCGCCGCCGTTCCGTCTTCGCGCAGGATGCCGCCGCGTTGGTAGGCGCGACTCGGGAAGCGCTCGCTGTCGAACCTCGGCACGACGATCAGCGCGTTGAGCCGGTCCCCCATCGCGACCGAGTGGTCGCGGTACTCCTCCGCGTTCCGCAGGACGCCGTGCATGACGAGGATCATGCGCTGCCCGAGCCAACGCTCGGGCCGGTAGAAGAACACCGGGATGCCGTAGGCCCCGACGGAGATCAGTCGATCGCACTTGCCGATCGGGACCTCGGGCGCGTCTTCGACTGGCGCCTGTTGGATCAGGACCGGCGCGGGTTTCTGCGGCGTCGCAGGCGCCTGTGGCGCGAACGCGAACACGGACGACAGGAACAACGTGGCGAGCATCCGCGCAGTCTAGCAACCAAGTGCAGAACGGCGGCGCCGCCGGCAGCTTGGCAGGCGAGTCGAGCTCCAACGTGCTCGCGGCATCGGTGCCATGGATGCGACGCGGCTCGCAGGCAGCAGGGATTCTCCGAAGGGCTGGTGACTACCGTGTGCGCGGCGTGCGCCGCCGCATCGGTGTCGACGCGCGGCCCACAAACGAAAACGGCCCGGCTGCACAAGGCAACCGGGCCGTCGTCGTGACGAGTGGATGGATCGTGGCTCAGAAGAAGCGGATCTCTGCGCCGCGCGAGGCAGCGACGGAGCTGATCCCGTTCGGATCGGCGACGAACCACTGCACGAACACCGTCAGGCCGGAGAAGCCCGGATCGAACGGCACCGGGAACATCACGGTGCCGAAGCCGCGACCCGGCAGGCCAGCCGGGCCTTCGAGCGCGATCGGCAGCAGGGCCAGTTCGGGCAAGCCGATGTTGAGCGCAAAGCCCGCGAACGTGGTCCCCGGCAGCGACGCAGTCGTCGACACGGCGAGCAGCGCCGGCGCGCCGCCGAGCGAGTTGCCGATGCCGACCTTGAAGTCCGCGTTGCCGATGTTCGCAGGAACTCCTGCGAGCATGCTCGGGACCTGCAGGCCACTGCCCGGGGTGCTGGCGCCGAACTGCAAGCCGATCGTCGGGATGCGCTCGCTCGCGAGCGTCGGCCGATCGAACGGGAACTGGCGGTTGCGCACGCGCGGGTCGGTCAGTGCGTTGCTGACGAAGTCGATGACTTCGTTGATCACATTCGGCGGGATCGGCGGTGCGGGAGGCGGAGGCGCCAACGGCACGAGCAGCGGATCCTTGTTGTCGAGGTTCGGGCCGCCACCACCGATGTAGAACCCGAGCACCTGGCCGAGGTTCTGGAACTGGCCCGTGTGCATGAACTGCGTGCGCAACCCCGCGTTGCGGATGCTCGGCACCTTGAAGCG
>CAZEQF010000128.1:2262-10018 GCA_964514315.1 uncultured Singulisphaera sp.
GCGAACAGCTGCGGGTAGGTCGGGTTGGCTGCGATCGCCGCCGCCATGTCCGGCGGGACGTTGGTCGCGAGCGCCATCGGCACGGCGGTCGCGAGCTTGCCCTTGACCTCGTTCCAGGTGCGCACGTCGTGCGCCATCTCCACGTCGCTGAGCGGCGGGTCGATGGCCTGGCTCTCCAGCGCGCCGCCCGCAGCCAGCGTCACCGTGCCCGTCTCCGGGTTGGTGAACACGCCGCGCGCGCGACCGTCCCAGAACAACTCGGGGAAGTAGGCGCCGGTGAGGAAGCTCGGGGAGGCGCGCCCCGTGACCTGCTCGCCGAGGCCGAACGCCGCGTCAGGCGCGTAGGTGTTGTTCGCGCGGCTGTTCGGCACGCCAGGCGAACCGAACGTGTCGTCCGGGTTGCCGAGCACGCCATCGAGGCCCGGGTGCGGGGCGCGACGGTTGTCGCCGCCGCCGAACTCGGTCTTGTGGCACGTGCCGCAGGACACGCGGTTGTTGCTCGACATCTGCTCCTCCCAGAACAGGATCTTGCCGAGCACGGTCTTCGCCGGGGTGATCGGGTTGCCTGCCGGCACCGACGGCGACTGCAACGGCCCCTGCGCGGAGAGCGCGGAGGCGAAAGCGGCTGCCGCCGCGAGTGGCAGCAGACGCGAGAAGGTTGCGATGGGGTTCATGGCGTTCGGGATCTGAGGAATACCCTGGGGCGGCGACGGCAACGCGCCCGCGCAGATCCGCACACCAAGAAGTTGCACTATCTGCGGTCCGAAGGGACGCGTCGCCGCCGGCCTACGAACTTCGCCCCGCAAAAGGGACCGCGGCACGCCTTGCCGACGCACGGTTGCGACGCGAGGCGCGACGCGGCGACGCGTTCGCTACCCAGCCGCCGCGCCGCGACCAGCCCGGCTTGCGCCCGACCGCGCCGCCTGCAGCGCTGCGCGCACGCGCCGTTCTTGCTCGGTGAGCAGGTCGCCGTGCGTGCGGTCGCGGTCGAGGCGACGCGCCGCCGCCAGGATCCGCAAAGCCACCGCGGGTCGACCGAGCCGCCATTCTGCGTTGGCAAGGCCGATGCGCGCGCCGAGGTGCCACGGATCCGCACAACGAACGCGAGCGTAGAGGCCGCGAGAACGGTCGAACTCGCCGCGCAGGTAGTGCTGCAGCGCCGCCTGCAGCAGCGGGCCGCGGCCCGTGCTGTCCTTCGCCCACTTCTTGCGCGCCAACGCGACGACGAGCCACAGGGCCGAGCCGAGCGCGAGCGCCTGCATCGTCCACAGGCCGACCGCGAACCACGGACCTTGGCCGTCGAACACGAACCGTGCGACGAGCGCGAGGTCCGCGCCGAGCGCGACGCCCGCGAGCACGATCGCCCCCCACACGGCGATGCCCGTGCGCAGCAGGTAGACCGCTGCGGCACAGCCGACCGCGAAGATCGCGGCGTTGGGGAGGAACGCGCCCTGGAACACGGAGCGAAGACGCTACGCGCCGCGCGGCCCACGTGCCATGCGCAGCCTCGACGGCAGTGCGCGGTCATCGGCCGCAGAACTGCAGGACCGCAAACCTGCGGCTCGCCGACGAGTCCGTGGGTGCGGCCATGCGCGGTCCGGGCTACCCTTCGCCGCTCGCCGCCCATGCTGTCGCCCGCCCACCGGCTCTACCTGCTGTTCACGCCCTCCCTCGCGGGCGAGAAGCCGTGGCGCACGCTCGAGAGCGCGCTGAAGGGCGGCGTCGACCTCGTGCAGTGGCGCAGCAAGGAGTCCGACGACGTCGGCTTCCGCGCCTGCCGCGACGTCTGCATGGCGCGCGGCGTGCCGATCCTCGTCAACGACGACGTGATGCTCGGGGTCCGCGGCCGCGCGCACGGCGCGCACGTCGGCCAGGACGACATGCCGCACGAAGTCGCCCGCAAGCTGCTCGTCAACCAGTGGCTCGGCGTCAGCACGCACAACCGGGAGCAGATCACCGCCGCGGTCGCCGCCGGCGCGGACTACGTCGGTTTCGGCCCGTGCTACCCCACCGCGACGAAGGGCTACGCCGAGGGCCTGCCCGCTGAAGAGATCGAAGAAGCGGCGTTCGCATGCCCCGTGCCGCTGTTCGCGATCGGCGGCATCGACGCGACCAACCTGCTGCGACTGCGCGCATTCGGCGTCCGCCGCATCGCGGTGTCGAGCGCGATCCTGAAGGCGCAGGATCCCTACGCAGCAGCCGCGCGTTTGCGCGCGATGCTGTGAGCGACTGACGCGTTCGCGTATCGGCGGCGCGGCGGGCTCTGGGCTCTGGACGAAGGCGCGACACGGCACTTCCGCTCAGGAACGGCTGCGCGCGCGACGAGGCACGCGTTCCGGGTCGGCTGCAATGCGACGATCGCCTTCGCAACGTCGCGACGCAGCACCTTGGCAGCGCGAGAAACCGGCGCGGCTCAGACGATCAGCATCGCGTCGCCGAACGAATAGAACCGGTAGCCGCGTTCGATCGCGTCGCGATAGACCGACAGCATGCGCTCCTTCCCGGCGAACGCCGCGACGAGCAGGATCAGCGTCGACTTCGGAAGGTGGAAGTTCGTGATGAGCGCGTCGACGACGCGGAACGGCTTGCCGGGATACAGGAAGATCGACGAACTGCCGCGGCCCGCGGTGACCGTGCGGTCGTCGTTGGCGCACGTCTCCAGCGTGCGGCAACTCGTCGTGCCGACCGCGACGACGCGGCCGCCGCGCGCGCGCGCAGCCGCGATCGCCTGCGCCGTCGCCGCCGGAAGCTCGTATTCCTCGGCGTGCATGCGGTGTTCCTCGACGACGTCGGTGCGCATCGGCGCGAACGTGCCCTCGCCGACGTGCAGCGTGACCCACGCGAGCTCGACGCCGCGCGCCTGCAACGCGTCGAACACGCGCTCGGTGAAGTGCAGCCCCGCGGTCGGCGCCGCGACCGCGCCGGGCACGCGCGCGAACACCGTCTGGTAGCGCGCGCGGTCCGCCGCCGGATCCTCGTCGCCGCTGCGTTCGATGTAGGGCGGCAGCGGCGCGCGGCCGTGCCGTTCGAGCGCCGCGTTGACGTCGCCGCCGTCGGCATGCAGCGCAAAGCGCCAACGCCCGCCGTCGAGCTGCTGCAGCAACTCGAGCCGGATCGCGCCACCTTCCATCGCGACGATGTCGCCTTTCGCGAGCTTCTTGCTCGGCTTGACGAACCCTTCGCCCTCGTGGCCGCGCAACGACAGGATCAGGCACTCGACCTTGCCGCCCGTCGCGCGCCGCCCGCACAACCGCCACGGCCGCACGCGCGTGTCGTTGAGCACGAGCAGGTCGCCCTTCTGCAGGAACGAAGGCAGGTCGCAGAACACCGCGTGCGTCGTCGCGCCGTTGCCGCGGTCGACGACGCACAAACGCGAATGGTCGCGCGGCTCCATCGGCGCCGTTGCGATCGAGGACTGCGGCAGCTCGAAGTCGAACTCGGAGAGGTTCACGGGCGGAGCAGCGTAGCGAGCAACGTCTCGCGCGCAGCGGCCGAGGGCGACGGTCGGCAGCGCCCCGGGTCGACGCGTTGTCGCTGCGCTCCTACAGTCCCGCGGTGCTCCAAGCCGCGCCGCGCCTCTCCCCACTTCGCATCGCCGCGTTGACGACCCTTGCGGCGGCAGCTGGCTGCGCGCCGGCGTCCTCGTCGGAGACGACGCCCAACACCGGAGTCGGCGCAGCGCCCGAGCTCGCGTTCTGCCGCCAGAGCCTCACGTCGTCGTCGACTGCGGAGATCGCGCTGCGCACCACGCAGAACCTCGGCAACACGCGCGTCGCCGACCGCAGTGGCCGCGAGCTGCACGTTCGCGTGCATCCCGACGGCGACCATGTCGTGTTCACGCGCCAGACGACTGCTGGCAACGCATCGACGGGCGAACTCTACGTGAGCACGCGCAGCGGCCTCGCCGCCGAGATGCGCATCACGAACTCCGCAGGCTTCGACGAGACGCCGTGCTGGTCGCCCAACGGCGCCGTCGTGCTGTTCGCGACCGCGCGCGCCGGCGACTCGCGGCTGTGGACGTGCGCGATGGACGGCCAGAACCCGCAGCCGTTCCTCGCCGCCGATCCTGGCATCGAGGACCGCGAGCCCGATTGGTCGCACACGACGGATCGCGTCGTGTTCGTGCGCAGGCAAGGCGGCCAGAGCCGGCTCCAGCTCGCGTTCGGCGACGGCACCGGGTTGCTGCCGTTCGGCACGCAGCGCCCGTCGCCGACCGCGGACCTCGGACTGCGCGAACCGTGCTTCTCGCCCGACGGCACCAAGATCGCGTTCGTCGAACTGCTCGCGTCCG
The DNA here is from genome assembly GCA_964514315.1 of uncultured Singulisphaera sp. Classification (GTDB taxonomy): domain Bacteria; phylum Planctomycetota; class UBA1135; order UBA1135; family UBA2386; genus SXPK01. Next base: position 6,554 of record CAZEQF010000128.1, read on the forward strand.
GCATCTCGCGGCTCTGGAACATCGACATCGCAACGGGCGTCGAGACGTTGTTGTTCGACCCGCAAGGCGAAGTGCGCATGCCGCGTTACTCGCCGCGCGGCGACCGCATGCTCTGCGCGATTGCGCAACCGCTGCAAGGCCGCCAAGGGCTGCGCCTGTCGATGCTCGCGGCCGACGGGACCAATCCGCAACTCGTCGAACCCGGCGAACAATGGGCCTGCTACGGCGCCGACGCATTCCCGACGATCGCCATCGCGCCGACCACCGCATCGACTGATGTCGTGTCGCTGTCCGCGATCGAAGTGCAGCTCAGCGCCGGCGTCGTCACGCAAGGCAGCAAGAACCAACTGGGCGCCGCCGACAACCAGTTCTTGATCCTCGCGAGCGAGACCTTCGAAGGCCGCGAGATCGCCGGCATCAACTGCAAGGCCACGCTGCCCGTCGGCTCGGTCAACGAGATCGTCGCGATCCGCGCCCGCATCATCGCCAAGCTGTCGCGCAGCGACGCGGACTCGACGCTGCGCACGTCCTACTACAATCCCGTCGCCGAGCGCTTCGACACGGTCGCGGAGTTGGATGGCCCTGGCGTCGGCGTGCGGACGCTGGCGTTCACGTCGCAGAGCCTCGCGCATGTCACGCTGGAACGGCAGGTGCGCGTGACGGCGATCGGCGATTGGAGTCCGGGCGCGAGGGCGGAGCTGGCGGTGGACGAGGTGAGGATCGAGGTGGTGCGGTTGCCGTTGGCGGTGAGGTGAGTGGCGCGGCACATGCTGCAGCGAGAGCCTCGCCCACGCAGGCTCACATGTCCTCTCCTTGGACTTCACGTCTCATGCCGCGCACGTTCACTGTCCAAGGAAAGCGCCAATCGAGGCCTTGAACTCGTGGCTCAGCCCGCGCCCAATGGCGCAGCCAATCACTGCACGAGGACCGGAGCCAAGGCGACCCGGAACCCGAGGAACTCGCTCGAACGGCTGGGGAAGCCGCCGCTGCGAATTGCAGAACGGCAGAAGCCGGCAGAGAGGTAGTAGCAACCACCGCGACGAACCGGGCAAGGGTTGCCCAGGACGACAGGGTCGACCACATCCGACAGTGGATATGGCTCGTAGGTGTCCAGGCACCACTCCGAGACATTGCCTGCAGTGTCGTGCAGCCCGAATGCGTTGGCGGCCTTCGAGCCAACTGGTTCCGCATGCGCGGCAGCGAAGACAGCGCCTTCTGCCAATGAGACTTCGTCGTCGCCCGTCCACCACGGCGTGGTCGTTCCGGCACGGCACGCGTATTCCCATTGCGCCTCGGTGGGCAGCAGCAGGCCGGACTGTCGAGTCATGGCGCTGATGTCGTTCCAACTGACCTGCTCGACCGGCAGCGCCAGATTGCCGCGATCCTTGCCCGCGCTCGGATTTTGGCCACGCAGTCGCAGCCACTGACCCTGGGTCACTTCGTGCTTGCCGACGAAGAACGGCGACACGGCCACCTGGTGCGGCCTCTCGTCGTCGCGCGCCCACGAATCGTAGTTGGGCTTGCCCGCGTTCTCGTGTTGCGCCCCCATGCAGAACGAACCGGCCGGCAGCAACACGAGCACGATGCCCATGTCGCCAGAAGGCGCCACGCGTCCCGTCGCGGCGTCGAGCTCCGGGATCTCGTTCCCCGGCGCGCCCGATGCCAGGTGCACGAACTCCCAGAGCTTCGACACGGGATCCATGCCGATCGGCACGAGCCCTTCGTGCACGCGGAGCTTCATCCCGCCGTAACGATCGCTCGCCGCCACAGCGGCGATTGCGTGCGCCCATGCCTTCTCGCGCTCGGACTTCGCGAGCTGCACGTCGATCCGCCGCGCATCCGCAGCGCGCGCTCTTGCAGCAGCGAGAGCCGCTTCTGCCTCGGACTCTGCTTGCGATCGAGCCGCCGCGGCCTCGATGTCGGCGGGAAGGCGCGCAAGGCGCGCGCGCACCGACGCAAGCAGCCCACCTGGCTCGCCTTCGCGGACCATGCGTCGCAGGAGGACCAGACGTTCGGTGAGCTTGCGATGCAGCGCAGCGTCCCCACGCGCCTCGAACTGGTAGCCGGCGGCATCGACCAAGACCTCGCGCTCGGCCGTCATTTCCCCCGACAAGCGCTCCAACGATTGCCGAGCCTCTGCACGCGCCGAATCGCTGTCGGGCTCTGCACGCGAGCGAACCTCTGCCAATCGCCGCTCGAGGCTCTGCATGTCCGGCAGACGCTGCGCCAACTGCTGCGCATCCTCGGACCAGCGTTCTGCATCTGCCTTCCACTGCTGCAAGTCCGCGACGGTCTGCGGATCCGAGCCCCACAGGCGAACGAATCGGCGCTCGAGTTCCTCGTGCTGCTGGACGTCGACGTGGATGCGATCCACTTCGGCGAACGCTTCGATGTCCGCCTGCCGCGGATCTCGCTGCAACGAACGCCCCGAAAGCGCCAACACAGAAGCCACGAGCGCCGCACCGGCGAGCGCGCCGAACAGGAATGCACGGGAGCGAGACACCGGACGGCGCGCTTCGGACGACGAATCCGTGATCATGCGGACATGCTTGCGAGAGTCTTGGGCCCAGGCAGCGGAGGCCTCACGACCCCACCAGCATCGGTCGCAGGAGGCCGCTTGGTGTAGCGCGACTGCCACGCCGCCCGCGCTCGACGGTTCGCAGGCCGAATGCACCGAAGCTGCGGGCTCCGCTGCCGAGGATCGGGAGCGTTGCGCGCAGGCCGAAGTTAGGGTTGACATTAGCCATTGTGCGAATTGATAGCGTGATGTCCTCCCTACTCGGAGAGACGGCATCTAATCTCCGTCAGATCTTTGACTTTATCTCCGCAGTGCCGCTGGTGGTGTTGTTCGACGAGGTAGACGCCATGGCCAAGGAAAGGGCAGACGAGGGAGATCATGGGGAATTGAAACGGGTAGTGAATGCCTTTCTACAAATGCTCGACTCCTATGAGGGCAAGAGCCTGCTGGTGGCGGCCACCAACCATGAACGTATTCTAGATGCCGCAGTGTGGCGGAGGTTTGATGAAGTGCTGGTATTTGAATCACCAAATCTAGAGCAATTGCGGCGCCTTCTGAATGTTAAGCTTCGTGGTTTCCGACGGGAGTTTGAAGTGGATGATCCTCGAATCGCTGGCCTGTTCAAGGGAATGAGCCATGCTGATGTGGAGCGAGTAGTGCGCCGTGCCGCAAAAGATATGGTGCTGAGCGGCAAGGAGTTTCTTAGTGAGCGCCATCTTCAGATGGCGATCAACCGAGAAGATGCACGCAATGCTCGCATCAAATTGAGCTGAGTATCAATGGCAGCAGATTTTCCCCATCTTGCGCTACAGCGGGAAACGCCAGTCACTGCAAAGCGCCCTGGCCAACCTCCTCGCTTCAATATACCGGTCGATGCCCGTGATCACAGTCTCCGCTTGCTAGAAGACCTTACGAGTAGCAGAAAGCAATGTGAAGGCGATGAGGGA
>CAZEQF010000129.1:0-9962 GCA_964514315.1 uncultured Singulisphaera sp.
TTGAAGATGCCGGGCCCAGGCTTGCGGAAGACCGACTCGCGGCGGAATCGGCCTTTGCCCTTGGGGTGGTAGGGGCAGGAGTGATCTTTGCGATCGGGATTCCGTCGGCGCGCAAACGCTCGATGAGCACTTCGCAGAACCGCGTGAAGTCGCGCTCCTTGCGTTGCCCGAAGGCGATGTCGTGGCGGCTCGTCGCGATGAACAGCTTGAAGCGCTCGGGGTCGATGCGGCCCAGGGCCTCGAAGCTCCTCGGCAGGAAGGGCAGCGAGTCGTCGGGGCCCAGTTCGGGGGCGCTCACGAGGACGCCGTCGAGTTCGAAGAAGATGCCTTGCTTGTCGGGGATCTTGGCCATGGTGGTGTCTGCGTGGCCTTGATCGGCCGATGCGACCGGGCACTGGAGAAGTCAGGCGAAATTGCCGTGCGCCCTCCGGCCCAGCGTCATCCCCAAAACTCTGGAATCGCGTCCACAAACCGTGGCCTCCGGGGGTGGCCAGCTGCGTAGGGATGGACATACTGCACCCCCGTCCCGCTTATCCCCGCGTTGCCCCTATGACCCCTCGCCATGAGACGCAACTCATGCTGCGGGTCCAGTCCGGAGACCTTGGTGCGTTCGAGCAGCTCGTCGAACGCTACCAGGACATGGTCTATGGCCTGGCCCTGAGCATCCTGCGTTCTCCCGAGGATGCCGAGGAGGCGGCGCAGGATGCGTTCCTCAAGCTGTTCCGGGCGCGCGACCAGTTCGACGCGACGAAGGAAGTGGAACCGTGGCTTTTGCGGATCGCCGGCAATGCGTGCCGCGACCGCCTGCGTAGACGCCGGGTCATTGGCTCTCTGCCCGTGATGCGCGACGATGGTGCCGATGCGCTCGCCCAGCGCGTCGTCGATCCGGGCGCGTCTGCGGACAACGCCGCCGCGATGCAGCAGGCCGTGCGCGCCGAGCTCGACCGCCTCAGCGAACGCGCGCGGTTGCCGCTCGAACTCAAGTACCTGCGCGGCATGACCAACCAGCAGATCGCCGACGCACTCGGGATCTCGGTCAGCAACGTCAAGATCCAGCTCGCGCGCGCCAAGGACATCCTGGCGAGCCGGTTGGAAAGGGTGCTCGAAGCATGACGCACCCCGAGGACCAGGACGGCGTCTTGCACCAGCCGCCGAACGGCGCGGACGAGCAAGCCTTTGCCTTGCTGCCGCTTTTGTGCCGTCGCACGCGCGAGCGGCTGCGCGACTTCGCCGACGCCGACCTCAGCCAGGAGGAACGGAAGCTCGTCGAACTGCACGCGCACGATTGCCGCGCGTGCTCGGTCGAACTGGCGCGAGCCGAGTTCGAGGCGCTGCGCATCCGCCGCGCGTTCTCGGAGTCGTGGGAGCAGGCCTCTCCGCCCACGGGATTCGCGCGTCGCACGTTGGCGCGCCTGTTGCGCGAGTCGCCTGAGTTCGCGCTGCTGCCAGATGCCGGTGCGACGTCTTCGCCTGCCGGCCATCCCGCAGGTTCGCCTTCTGGCAAGGCGCCGAAAGGCCTCGTGCGCAACGTCCTGGCCCGGACGACAGCCGAGCTGCTCGCCGGCTCGGAGCAGCGAAGCGCCCGCGTCCGCGCGCAATGGGTCGCAGCGGTGGCATTGAGCCTGACCGTGGTGACCGCGATCGCCGGCGCGTTCTGGCGCAGCATGGCCGAGCTCACCGCGAACGTGCGGCTCGCCGTCGTGCGCGCGGAGCGCGGCTTCCGCGAGACGCATGCCGGACTCGCGGAGCTGCTGCCGGGCGACGGCCTCGGCGAAGGCGCGGTGTTGCGCCTTCACGAGCAAGGCGCGGTCGACGTCGAGTGGTATGACGCAGCGGTCGTCGGCGAGCAGCCGGCGGCCCAGATCCGCCTCACGGGCGACACCGAGCTGCGCGTCGAGCAGCAGCTCGGGCTCGAGCACGGCGCGATGGAAGTGTTGTCGCATCGCCCGATGGCCATCGAATTGGCCGACGGGTCGCGCATCGAGCTCGGCTCGGGTCTCTACCGGATCCAAGCCATGGACCGAGTCGGCCCGTTCGACGAAGTCCCGAGCAGCGGTGGCGACCTCGCGGTCGAGGTCGTGGTGGAGCGAGGCGACTCGGCGCGCCTCGAGCATGCGACGGGCACCGCAGCCGTCGTGACCGTGGGGCAAGCCGGCAGCTTCACGCGAGGCTTCTCTGGCATCGCAGTCGAGAACCGGCCCGGCACCTCGTTCGCGACCGGCCCGCTGGCCGGCAGTCCGCGCACCGAAGCTCCGGTGGAGGCTCCGCCCGACCTGTCGGGGCTGGTGGTGGATGCGTTCGGGTCGCCGCTCGCGCACGCCACGGTCCGCATCGCCTATCCGACCGCGAACGGGCTCGTGTCGCGCGAGCTGAACACCGACCATGCCGGCCACTACGTGGTGCCGGCGGGGAGCGGGATGCTGCCGGGCTATGCGCTGCTGGAAGTCTCGCCGCCGCCTGGCCGCGCCGACCTCGCGTTCGCGCCGACAACCGCCTATCCGCTTGCAGCCGATGGCGAACGGTTCCTCACGCAATCCATCGTGCTCGGGTCCGGTGCGCGACTGCAGGGCCGCGTGGAGGGTTCCGGCGGCAATCCGCGCCCGTATGCGCGCGTGGTGCCGGTGTTCTACGACGAGGCGCTCGGTCAGGTCTGGCCCTGGATGCAAGGCGCGGTGTGGAGCGGCGAGGACGGCGGCTTCTCGTTCGTCGGACTGCCCACCCAGCTCGGCGCCATGCGCACGCTCGGCGCGGTCGCGTTCCATCCGGAAGACGAGCCGACGTTCGTGCCGCTGGCGCGCCCTGGGATCGCCGACGCGTCCACTGCGCGCATCGAGTTGTTCCCGCAGGCTGCCGTCACGATCCGCGGACTCCCGGCATCGCGGTCGAGTTCGATCCTCGAGGAAGTCCGCGGCTTGCCGCCGGGGCTCGGGGTCCGTCGTCACCTCGTGACCGCGAACGCAGCGGGCGAAGCGCTCGGCGTGTTGCTGGGCCGCGGCAGGCTCTGGCTCGAAGTCGAAGGCTCGAACCGCAACCTGCTCCAGCCGCTGTCGCGCAGCGCTGCCGGCTTCGCCGATGTCGCCGGCGAGCAGATCGAACGCAGCATGGCCATGGTGCCGATGCTCGCGGTGCCCGGGATCCTCGGCAACCAACTCGAACTCGCGACGCAGACGCGGTTCCTCGACGCCGATGTCGAGCCAGCCGTCGGCGAGGATCTCGTGGTCCAGGCTCCGAGCGGCGGCCTCGTCGGCGGCGTCGAGTTGTTCGCGCTGCGGGCTCGGGTCGGTGGCGGCGTCTCGTCGCGCTTCCTGGGCCTGTCGCGCGTCGGCAATGCGTTGCGCGTGCACCTGCGCCAAGGCGAGACGGAGATCCTCGCGCTGGACGTCTCGACCGGCATGTACCTGCGCCGCGACGCGCTGGCGCTGCGCGGCGGCGTCGCCCACGGCCGGTTGTTGCCGCTGGCGTTGGAACGGATGGGGCGCGCCGAACTGGCTTCGGTGCTGGCGCCCGCAGTCGAGTCGATCGCCACGACATGGAGCCCGCTGACGGCCGGATCCGCGGGCGGGCGCGCGCCGTTGTTCCGGCAGCTGCGTGTCAGCGAGCACTGGGCGGCCGAGTCGTTGCCTCCTGGGGACTACCAGGTGCGCGACCAGCTGCAGCGCTCGTTCCGCGTGCGCGTGCTCGCCGGCCAGACCACGACGATCCGCTGAGCCGCGTGCGCGAAGCTCAGGCTTCGCTCGCGCCGAGGAACGCCGCCACTTCGTCGAGCGCCGCCGCGGTCTCGAGCAGCAGCGAGTGTCCCGCGTCCGGCATGCAGCGATGGCGCGACCCGGCGATGAGGAGGCTCGTGGCCTCGACGTCGGCGGGCTCGGTGAGCGTGTCCTCGGCGCCGGCGAGGCACAGCGTGCGCACGCGGCACGCGCGCGCGTCGCCTTCGCCGTCGAACTGCTGCAGCGCGCGCGCCTGGGCCCGCATGAAGGCGCGGCTCTCCGCCGTTGGCTTCATGCCGCGCAGGATGTCGTCGACGACGTTCTGCCGCGAGGCGAGGAAGGTGCGTCCGAACAGGAACGGCGCGACGAGCTCGCCGAAGTGCGCGCCGTCGACTTCGGTGCACAGCAGTTCGAACATCCGGTAGACGCGTCGCGAGCGCGCGGTCGCGAGGGCCGAGCTGCAGAGCATGACGAGCGCGCCGACCGAGTCGGGCGCGAGGCTCGCGGCGCGCAGCGCGACCTTGCCGCCGAGCGAGGTGCCGACCAGCGCGCACGGTTGCGGCAACGACGCTGCGACAGCGAGCACGTCGCGCGCCGCTTCGTCGAAGTCGAACACGCCGTCCGGCAGCGGCGACGACGGCGCGACGCCACAAGGGTCCACCGCAGCGCAGCTGTAGCCGAGCTTGGCGAAGCGGCGCGGCAGCGTGCCGAACAGCTTGCTGCCCGAGCCGAGTCCCGGCACCAGGACCACGCCGCGGCCTGTGCCTTCGCGCGTGAAGTGGATCGTGCGGCCTGCGCGTTCGACGGTGGGCATCAGCGCGGGGCTCCGAGGTAGTCGCGTTCGATCGCCGGCAGCATCGTGAGCACGACGTCGGCGACGATCTGCAAGCTCTCCGCCGAGCAGTTCTCGATCGTGTCCGTCGGCTTGTGCCAGTGCGGGTTGTCCTTGAGGTCGATCAAGTCGACGCACGGGATGCCGGCTTCGAGGAACGGCACGTGGTCGTCGCTGGCGGACTCCGCCGAACGGAAGAAGCGCTTCTTGTGGCCCGTTGCGACCGCCGCGGCGAACGCGATCTTGCGCAGGCCTTCGGTGCTGTAGCACTCCTCTTGGATGTGCAGGTCCGTGCGCGCGACCATGTCGAGCAGCACGAGGGCCGAGATGGGCGCCTCGTCGCCGCGTTCCTTCGCGGCAAGGTGCTCGTGCACGAAGCGCTTGCTGCCGAACAAGGCGCGCGCCGCGTCGTTCCAGGTCCAGTCGAGGCTCTCCTCGCCGTCGAGGAACAACAGTTCGATCGTCGCCTCGTTCTGTCGCTGCGCCAGCACGGGCGCGAGCGCGAGCAGCAGCGCCACGGCGCTGCCGCCGTCGTTGGCGCCGACGAAGTGGAAGTTGCGGCTCTGGTCGGCGTGGCCTTGCGTGCACTTCGTGTCGTGGTGGCACGCGAGCACGATGCGGCTCTTGCTCTTGCCGGGCACCACGGCGCGCACGTTCGCGAACGTGAGCAGCTCGCGGCGGTCGGTCCACGTGTCGCGCACGGGCTGCAGCCCGGCTGCGCGCAACTCGGCTTCGATGTAGTCGAGTTGCTGCGACCAGCCCGGGACGGGCAGCGGCGCGGTGTGGCGCGGGCCGAAGCCGACGATCGTCTTCAGCTTGTCGAATGCGCGCTCGCCCAGTTCTTTGGGCGCACGGACCGGCGTCAGCTCTTCGACGTCGTCCTGGTCGATCTGCGGGAGCACGCGCGGCTTCCACGCAGGCTTCGGCGCCTGCTGCGGGCTTGCCTGCTTCTGGCGTTGGTGCGCGATCCCCGCGCCGAAGCACGCGGCGAGCGCGAGGACGAGCAGTGCGGCGGTTGCGCGCTTCATGCCGTGCATCAACCCCACGTCACTTCCGGCCGGCGACGAACGCGTCGAGCTCGGGCAGCGCCGCGTAGACGAGGTTGCCCGCGAACGCGAGCGCATCGGGCGACATCGCCGACAGGTTGTCGTCCTCGGTGTGCCACCACTGCGCATAGCCCTGGCTGTCGGGCAACTTCGCGTTCGGGTTGGTCTCGCCGAAGCGCTTCTGGCCGATGCGGTGGTAGAAGTCGATCAACAGGACGGCGGGCACGCCGAAGTCGCGGAACACTTCGTGGTCGTCCGTGGTGGAGGACTTGAAGCGGTAGACGCGGTCGGACACGCCTATCTGCGATGCGCTGCGCTCGAAGATCTGCTGCAGTTGTTCGTTGGACTTGCCGTCGCGGTCGATCTTGATGTTCTTGTCGCCGATGAGGTCGAGCAGCACGAACGCCTTCACGCGCGGCAGGACCTTCTCGTTGGCGAGCCAGCGGCAGAACGCCTTGCTGCCGATCAGCGCGCGCTCGTTGTTCCACTGGAAGTCGAGCGACTCCTCGGCGTCGATCCAATAGAGCCAGACATTCGCGTCGAGGGCCGGTTGCCGCGCCTTGATGCAGCGCGCGAGCTCGAGCAGCACGCACGGCGCGCCGCCGCCGTCGATCGCGCCGACGAACGGGAAGTTGTAGGACGGCTCGGGGTGGCCTTCGGTCAGCTTGGTGTCGTAGTGCGCGCCGATCATGAGGATCGGGCCGTTCTGCGGGTCCTTGCCGTCGATGCGGCAGTAGAGATTGCGCATCGTCTTCTTCGACGGCGCGTCCACCTGCTCGTGGATCTCGGGCTTCAGTCCGAGCTTCTCGATCTGCGCCGCGAAGTAGTCGGTCGTCTTCTTCAGGTTGTCCGAGCCGAACGGACGCGGGCCGATTTGCTCGACGATGTGGCGGACGTGCGCCATCGCGGCGTCGCCGTCGATCGGGCCGGAGGAGGTGACTCCGCCGCCGCAGGAAGCTAGCAGGAACAGCGAGGTTGCGGCGCAAAGAGGCGCGCGCCGCGCAAGGCGTGAACCGATGCTCATTCCAACAACGTAGCCGGAGGGTCGGGCAAAGTCCGCCGCCGATCCCCTCAGGGGGCGGGGCGGATGCGCCGATAGGATGGGCAGATCGGACAAGCGCCGGATCTTCGGGACCGGCGCGCATTGCACACGGAGCGAGGACTGATGAGCGAACTCGATCTCGGCGGGCTGATCCGCGGTTCCCTGGACCTCAAGAAGTTCCAGGACGAACACTGGCAGGGCACGTTCCAGCAGTATCTGGAACTGCTCGAGCAGAACCCGCTCGTGGTGCGAACCGCGCACCAGCGTCTCTATGACATGATCCTTGCGTACGGCCAGGACGAGGTCGAGGTCGACAAGGAGAAGGTCCCCAGCTACCGGTTCTTCAAGGACCCGATCGAAGACGGCCGCGACGGCGTCTTCGGCCTCGAACGTTCGCTGCGCGACCTCGTCGCGATGTTCAAGGCCGCCGCGCACGGCTTCGGGCCAGAGCGCCGCGTGCTGCTGCTGCACGGCCCGGTCGGCTCCAGCAAGTCGACGATCGTGCGCCTGTTGAAGAAGGGCCTCGAGGCCTACTCGCGCACGCCGGAAGGCGCGCTCTACACGTTCGCGTGGAAGATCGACGGCGAGGAGATCCCGTCGCCGATGAACGAGGAGCCCCTGTTGCTGCTGCCGAAGGACGCGCGCAACAAGGTGCTCGCGCACCTGCAGAAGAAGGCGCGCACGAGCTACCGCCTGCGCCAGGACTTCGACCTCTCGCCGGTGTCGCGCTACTACCTGGAGACGCTGCTGAAGCGCTACGAAGGCGACTTCGAGAAGGTGCTGTCGCACGTCGTCGTGAAGCGCCTCGTGATCTCCGAGAAGGACCGCGTCGGCATCGGCACGTTCCAGCCGAAGGACGAGAAGAACCAGGACAGCACCGAGCTGACCGGCGACGTCAACTACCGGCGCATCGCGGAGCTCGGCACCGACAGCGACCCGCGCGCGTTCAACTTCGACGGCGAGTTCTGCGTCGCGAACCGCGGCATCATCGAGTTCATCGAGGTGCTCAAGCTCGACGTCGCGTTCCTCTACGACCTCCTGACCGCGAGCCAGGAGCACAAGATCAAGCCGAAGAAGTTCGCGCAGACGGACATCGACGAAGTGATCATCGGGCACACCAACGAGCCCGAATACAACCGGCTCCAGAGCAACGAGCTGATGGAGGCGTTCCGCGACCGCACCATCAAGATCGACATCCCGTACAACCTGCGCCTGCAGAACGAGGTGAAGATCTACGAGAAGGACTTCGGCAGGAAGCACGTGCCCGGCAAGCAGATCGCCCCGCACACGCTGGAGATCGCGGCGATGTGGGCCCTGCTTACGCGCCTCGAGGAGCCGAAGAAGGCCAACCTCTCGCTGCTGCAGAAGCTCAAGCTCTACAACGGCAAGTCGCTGCCGGGCTACACGCGCGACAACATCCGCGAGCTGCGCGACGAGGCGCCGCGCGAAGGCATGGGCGGCATCTCGCCGCGCTACATCCAGGACAAGATCAGCAACGTGCTGGTCAAGGACATCAGCTGCATCAACCCGTTCATGGTGCTGAACGAGCTCGAGGACGGGCTCGACCACCACAGCCTCATCTCCGACCCGGAGACCAAGAAGCGCTACAAGGACCTGCTCCTCGTCGTGCGCAACGAATACGAGGAGATCATCAAGAACGAGGTGCAGCGCGCCATCTCGGCCGACGAGGAGGCGATCGCGCGCCTCTGCGGCAACTACATCGACAACGTCAAGGCCTACACGCAGAACGAGAAGGTCAAGAACCCCTACACGGGCAAGGACGAGGAGCCGGACGAGCGGCTCATGCGCAGCATCGAGGAGAAGATCAACATCCCCGACTCGCGCAAGGACGACTTCCGTCGCGAGATCATGAACTACATCGGCGCGCTCGCCGTCGAGGGCCGCACGTTCCACTACAAGACGAACGAGCGCCTGCACCGCGCGCTCGAGCTCAAGCTGTTCGAGGACCAGAAGGACTCGATCAAGCTCACGAGCCTCGTCTCCACGGTCGTCGACAAGGACACGCAGGAGAAGATCGAGATCGTGAAGGGGCGCCTGATGCGCGACTTCGGCTACGACGAGATCAGCGCGACGGACGTCCTCAACTACGTGGCTTCGATCTTCGCGCGCGGAGACGCAAAGGGGGACTGACGTGGCCGTCCGCCGGATCGACCAGGACCACACGCGGTTCCGCCAGATCGTCCGCGGCAAGATCAAGCAGGACCTGCGTCGCTACGTGTCGCAGGGCGAGCTGATCGGCAAGCAGGGCGACAAGTTCGTGTCGATCCCGATGCCGCAGATCCAGCTGCCGCGCTTCCGTTTCGGCGACAACCAGAAGAGCGGCGTGGGCCAGGGCGAAGGCGAGCCGGGGCAGCCGGTCCCGGGCCAGGAAGGCGAGGGGCAAGGCCAGGCCGGCGAGGAGCCGGGCAAGCACACTCTCGAGGTGGAGGTCCCGCTCGAAGAACTCGCGAAGCTGCTCGGCGAAGAACTCGAACTCCCCGCGATCGAGCCCAAGGGCAACAAGCAGCTGCGCACCGATGCTGGCCGCTACACGGGCATCCGCCGCAGCGGGCCGCAGTCGCTGCGCCACTGGAAGCGCACGTTCAAGGAGGCGCTGAAGCGGCAGATCGCGAGCGGCACCTACGACCCGGACAACCCGCTCGTGGTGCCGATCCGCGAGGACATGCGCTTCCGTTCGCTGCAGACGCGGCAGAGTCCGCAGGCCTCGGCGGCGGTCATCTACATGATGGACGTCTCGGGCTCGATGGGGCGCGAGCAGAAGGAGATGGTCCGCATCGAGGCCTTCTGGATCGATGCGTGGCTGCGCCACCAGTACAAGAACCTCGAGGTCAGCTACATCGTCCACGACGCCGCGGCGCACGTCGTCGACCAGCACACGTTCTTCCACCTGCGCGAGAGCGGCGGCACGAAGATCAGCTCCGCCTACGAGCTGTGCCTGCAGCTCATGCGCGACAAGTACCCGGCTTCGGAGTGGAACGTCTACCCGTTCCACTTCAGCGACGGCGACAACTGGAGCTCGCGCGACACGGAGCACTGCGTGCAACTGCTGCGCGACAGCCTGCTGCCCGCGTGCAACCAGTTCTGCTACGGGCAGGTCAAGAGCGCCTACGGGTCGGGACAGTTCAAGAAGGACCTCGACGATGCGTTCTCCGGCGAGGAGAAGGTCGTGACCTCGGACATCCCCGACCGCGAGGGAATCCTCGCGTCGATCAAGGCGTTCCTCGGCAAGGGGCGGTGACGCGATGGCCAACCTCACGCCAGAACTCTCGCAACTGCGCGACGAGACGCGAGACCTCGCGAAGCACTACGGGCTC
>CAZEQF010000130.1:0-9907 GCA_964514315.1 uncultured Singulisphaera sp.
GGCCCCCGGCGCGCCGAGCTCGCCGAGCAGTTCGAGCAGGTTCTCCGTGGCCGACGCATACGGCAGCTGCTGCGACGCAGCCTCGAACGGCTTGCCGGCCATTCGTCCATACGCCCGCACGGCCGCTGAGAACTCGGTGAACTTGCCCTCGACCGCCGCCGGCAGGAGCTCCAGGAGCGCGATCCGCGCCAGCTCGGCCGACACCTCCTGCGGCACCGGCGGAAGCCTGGAAAACGCCGCCTTTTCCGCCTCACCTGAAAGCCCAACGGCGTCGCGGCCGACGATCACGACGCACCGCCACGCCGACGGCAGCCGCACCCGCGCCACCATCGGTGAGAACTGGCGGGTGGCATCATCCTCGACGGGCAGTGTCGCGGGCACCGTGCGACCGGCTTCCACGATCAGCCCGCCGCGACTGAAGCCATACACGCCCACGCACGACCGCCGGCCGCGGCCCACGGTGCGGGCGAGCTCCAGCGACTCGCGGACGTCGAAGACCATCTCATGCTCTGCCGCATCCGGCTCCGGCAGCAGCGGGTGGGCCGGAGCGTGGGGCAGATCCTCCTCCGGCTGATGCACGAACAGCTGCCGGATCGCGGCGGCCACGGCCAGGCCCATCTGTGTGCCGCTGCCGAGCCCCACATGGCTGCGGGGCGCCGCCACGACCTCGATGGCACAGGCCGCGTCGTGCAAGCCCCAGGCCTGGGCGCAGGCCCGGGCAAACATCACGGCCCGCTCCGCCTGTGGGCCACGAGCCTCGAACCGAGCGGCCCGCCGCACCCGCAACACCGTGCCGGGCCGATCGACCATCACGCCGACGCCACCAAACGACCGAACGTGCGGTGACCCGAAGGCCATCATTCCGAGATGCAGCCGCGCAGGTGACCGCACTTCGACGGCGAACGGCGGCGTGCGTGGCGCAGGATCGGAGGGGGGCATCGCAGACATCATAAACGACGCGGGCCGTCCGTCGCGGCCACCCGCCCGCGCAGCAGCCCGAACGCCTCGTGTTCCCGACTGCCGCCTGTTTTTTCGACCAGCACGAAGAGCTCGTCGAGTCGCCGCGAGCGCTCGCGCTGATGCTGGTGTTCGGCGACGACAAGGACTGGTCGATTGCCGTTTCCAAGCGGATGAGCGGCGCAAACAGCGGAGCCGAATGCGCACGCATGGCGCGCGAGATCCGCACGACGCGCGGCAAGCCGCAGTTCGTGATGCTCCTCGGCTCCGGCATCGACATCGACTGCGACGCAGCGATCGAGGGCATCGAGTCCGAACTCGGCAAGGACGTCACCATCTTCGGCGGCACGTCCGCGGACACGATGCTCGGCATCCGCAGCTTCCAGTTCGTCGACGGCGACGTCCACGAGCAGGCCGCCGCCATCGTGAGCTTCCACGATGCGTCGCTGCAAGTGCATACGCGCGCCTCGCATGGCTTCGTGCCCGCCGCCGTGCAGCTGCGCGTCACGCGCTCCGACGGCAACCGCGTGCACGAGATCGACGGCCAGCCGGCGTGGACTGCCTACACGCGAGGCCTCGGCTTGCCCGCCACGGCAACGCCCGGCGACACGATCCCGCCGGGCGCAGTCGGCGTGGCGCTCGATGCCGCAGACGCAGAAGACTACGGCGACTCGCACCTTCTCCGCGTGATCACGCGCAAGTTCGACGACGGCACGCTGCTGATGCCGGTCCGGTGCGACGAGGGCACCAGGCTCTCGTTGATGCACCGCGACGAAGACCGCATCTTCCGCAACCTCGACGTGATGATGCGTCGCTTCCAGAAGGAGCTGCAGGGCCGACGCATCGTCGGCGTGTTCCACGCAGACTGCGGCGCACGCGGCAGGCTCACGCTCGACCGAGTCTCCAAGGAAGAGATCGTCCAGGCGATGCAGCAACCGCTCTGGCAGGACGGCCGCTGCCCGCCGTGGCTGGGCATGTACGGGTTCGGCGAGTTCGCGCGACTGCGCGGGGCCAACCGGTTCCACAACTACACGACCGCGCTCTACGTGATCAGCCGCGGATGACCCCAGAAGGCAGAAACCGCACGGATGTCGGCGTCGGCGCCGAACAGTCCGAACTGCAGCGCACCGTGGCGTTGCTGCTGTCGACGCAACAGGACTTGATCCGTTCGCGACAGCAGCGGGACCGCGAGCGGCGCGTTCTCGACGGCATCGTGCGCTTCAGCGAACGCGCGGCGTCGCTCGAGGGGCTCGGCGACTACTGGGAGACGGTCGTCGAGGAGTGCGCCAGCTCGTTCGAATGCGAGAGCGCCATCGTGCTCGAGGAGTCGGGCGACGGGTTCCATGTGCTGGCCAAACTCGGGCCGGGCCCTGAAGACGCGGCCGAACTCGAAGCCCTGCGCGCAGCAGCCCAACCGGCGAAGCTGCAAGCCGAGTCCGCGTTCGACGCGGGATCCACGGGCAGCTTCACTTTCGGCGGCGAACCCACCGCCGCGCTCCTGCTCGCGCCGATCGGCCCGCAGGAACCGACGCAACGCCGCGTCCTCGTCGCCGCGCTCTCGGCCGACAAGCGACCGTTCTTCCCGCCGCTGGACCAACGTTCGGCACCAGGCCTCAGGCTGTTCGCGAACTGCGCGCAGTCGGTCTTCGAGATGCTCCGCTCTCGTCGGCAGACGGCCGAGCAACTGACGGCGCTCGACCGGTCCCACCGAGCGCTCGCAGAGAGCGAATCGAAGTATCGCCAACTGTTCGAGGGCAGCACCGACGGATTGGCCTTGTGCTCGGCCGAAGACGGCACGTTGCTCGACTGCAACCGAGCGCTGCCCCGCATCATCGGCTGCTCGCGCGAGGAGTTGGTCGGACGACTGCCGCCGTGGACGACCCCAACCGTTCCGGATTCGGCTCCTGTCGAAGGGGAACTGCGCACGGCCGCGGGAGCCGTCTTGCCGATCGAAGTTCGCTGCGCGTCCTCCGTGCAGTTCATCGGCCGCGAAAGCAGGCTCTACGTGGTGCGCGACATCTCGCGCCGTCGCAAGGCCGAGCAGGAGCATCTCCGTCTCCAAGACCAGCTCATGCAGGCTCGGAAGATGGAGTCCATCGGGCGGCTCGCAGGCGGTGTCTCGCACGACTTCAACAACCTGCTCACGGTGATCGACGGCTGCGGCGAGTTGCTGCAGTGCAGCCAGCTCGAAGAGAGCCAGCAGCAACTGCTCGCCGAAATGCTCACTGCGGCGCGCCGCGCCCAGAGCCTCACCCAGCAACTGCTGACGTTCAGCCGCAAGCAGCTGATCCGCCCCGTGCCGACGGACCTCACCGAACAGGCCAAAGCTGCGATCGACATGTATCGCCGCCTGCTCGGAGAGGACATCTCGCTCGAGTTCGTTCCGTGCGGGCAACCCACGCCGATCCTCGCCGACCCGCAGCAGATCGACCAGGTCGTCGGCAACCTGCTGATCAACGCACGCGACGCGATCCACGCAACCGACGGCGACGGCCCGCGGCGCATCCGCGTCCGCATCAGCATCGTCGAAGACCCGGTCGGCGCGCGCGCGCGCGGCCTCTACGCGCAGATCGCCGTCGAGGACACGGGCATCGGCATCGACGAAGCGACGCGCCAGAATCTCTTCGAGCCGTTCTTCACCACGAAGGACTCGGGCAAGGGAACGGGCCTCGGTCTCGCGACCGTCTTCGGCATCGTCCAACAGAACCACGGCACCATCGAGGTCCAGAGCGCCAAGGGCCAGGGAGCCACATTCCTCGTCGCATGGCCACTCCGCGCCGGGGCGCAAGCCAAGCCGGATGCAGCCAAACGCCCCGGAGCCAGCGCCGGCCGTGAGATCATCCTGCTCGTCGAAGACGACCGCGGCGTCCGCGAGTTCGCCGCACAGGCGCTGCGCACCTATGGATACGACGTGCGCACTGCATCCGGCGCAGAGGAGGCCATCGCGGTGCTCGACGCGGGCGTGGAACCATCGATCCTGGTGACCGACGTCGTGATGCCCAAGACCAATGGGCGCGTGCTGGCCGAGATGGTCCGGGCGCGCATGCCGCGGATCCCCGTGCTGTTCATCTCGGGCTACACCGACGACATCATCGCGCAGCACGGAGTGCTTCGCGATGGAGTGGAGTTGCTGGAGAAGCCGTTCGGCATCACGGAGTTCGCGCAGCGCATCCGCCGCATGCTGGACGCGTCTCGCTCTCCGTGCTGATGGAAGGCAGCCGGACGCCTCTCCATCGAACACGACACCGCAACGCCACCCACGAATGGAGCAACTTGCTCCATCCGCAGGGGTCAGGCGGGCATCTGGCGTTCGATGCCGGCCCGCATGCGCCGCTCGGGCATCGGCGCCGGCCTCACCGACACCGGCACCGGCAGCCGCAGCGCCTCCGCCAACGACTGGTAGGTCAACGTGCGCGCAGCCGCGCCCGGGACCGCGTGCGGCGAGCATGCGCGCGCCCAGAGCGCGCCGGTGACGACATCCTGCGGCAGCGGCCTCGCAAAGTAGTAGCCCTGCCCGAAACGGCAGCCCTGAGCGCGCAACAGCTCCTTGGCACGCTGGGTCTCGACGCCCTCCGCCACGACTTCGAACCGCAGAAGCTGCGCGAGGTTCAGGATCATCTCGCAGATCGCGACCTTCTCGGGTTCACGCTCCAGGTCCTGGACGAACGAACGGTCGATCTTGAGCACGTCGAACTTGAGCTGGCGCAGATAGCACAGGGACGAGTAGCCGACGCCGAAGTCGTCGATGGCGACCGTCACGCCGGCTTCGCGCAGGCTCTGGAGGATGCGCACCGCGCGCGGCAGGTCTTCGAGCACCGAGGACTCCGTGATCTCGAGCTGCAGACAAGACGCCGGCAAACCGCTTTCACGCAGCGCGTCCCGAACGACATCCGCCAATCCGTCCTCCATCTGCACCGCCGAGACATTGACGGACACATGGCGCAGCGACGAGCCCTGGCGCAGCCAGCTCGCCATCTGGCGGCAGGACTCGCGCAAGACCCACTCGCCGATCGACCGGATCGAACCGTTCCTCTCGGCAAGCGGGATGAACTCAGCCGGCGACACCATTCCGAGTTCGTGGTGTTGCCACCGCAACAGCGCCTCGAACCCGATGACTTCATCCGTCGACAACTCGACCTGCGGCTGGAAGCAGATCCGCAACTGCCCGCGCTCGACCGCGTAGTGCAAGTCGGCATCGAGTCGCGTCCGGTCCACCGGCACCGCCATCGTCTCGGGCTCGTGCACCACGAGCCGCGAGCCAGCGAGCGGGCGCGCAAACCGCAGCGCGGCCTCTGCCTGGAGGAGAACGCTGCCGGAGCGCTCCGCCGGAGCCGCCGGCGAAGCGCCTGCGAAGCCCGGCGTGAATCCAGCGCAGAACTGCGCGAACACTTCGCGTCCTTCGATCCGGTACGGCTTCGCCATGTCGGCCAAGACTTGATGCGCGGCAGCCTCGGCGGCAGCGGCGCCGAGTTTCGCCGAGAACAGCATGCCGATGCGTTGCAGGCCGGCACGCCCGAGGGCAACGATGTCCTCACGACGACCGACAACGTCCACGAGCCGTTGGTCGAACTGGCGCAGAAGCTCTTCGCCTGCTGCAGGACCGAACTCCTGGTAGAAGCGATCCGCGTCCTTCCAGCGCAGCACGGCCAACGGCAGGTCCGTCGCCGGAATCTCCTCTGCAGCGCGACGCAGCGAGTTCTCGAATTCTGCGAGCTCGAGCAAGCGCAGGCGACCCGACTCGTCGCGAACGCGCAGGCTGCTCGCGTCGATGCGTTGCGCCATGTCGCGGATGCGCACGGACTGGGCCTCGACCATCTGCCACCTGCGATCGAGGCGCGAACGCACCGCGTCGACAAGTTCCTCGATGGAGAACGGCTTCGGCAGGTAATCGTCGGCGCCGAGGTGCATGCCCATGCGCACGTCTCTGCGCTCCTGCTTCGCCGTCAGGAAGATGAACGGGATCTCGCGGGACGTCGGCTCTGCGCGGACGGCGCGCAACACATCATGGCCGTCGACACCCGGCATCGTGACGTCGCACACGATCACGTCCGGTCGGCAGCGGCGCGCGGCCTCGATGCCACCAGCACCGCTGTTCTGTTCACACACCCAGAACCCAGCGTGAGCAAGGCACCGGCCGACGTAGCGCAGGATCGCCGGATCGTCGTCGATGACGAGCACGCCAGGCGCATCCGAACGTTCTCCGACCCAATCGCGGTCCGGCGCTCGCCAGCAACGATCGGCGCCGCGGTCATGCCCACAGGAACTGTCGATTCGGCTTCGCGGATCGGGCGACCGCCCTTCGCTGCGTAGACAGTCACTCACGACGACCTCCCGCTCGGCTGGAGACCAACGTGCAGCAGTTGCACGATCGAGGAAACGCCACGCGGAGGCACAGTCGCGGCGAGAGGGGGCATCGAGGGCAAGTCGACATGATCTGGCCGACCTTGGGAGTAGGTCGAGTTCGTAGGAGGCATGCGGTCCGCATCACGTAGGTCGTCGTGATGCGAATCGCGCAGGGACACGGTCGACGATCGCCGCGCGATGCTCGATCGAGCTGTTCGCAGGCCACCGCGTTCCGGGGCGCAATGGGTGCAAACCCGATGCCACCGGCGGAACCGCTCCGGATTCCGCTCCGGATTCGGACGTCGAGGGGCGTAGCACGCGACGCAAGAACCACCTAACCGCAGGACCCGAGGCCAGATCGCGAAGCTGCTACGCACAAGGTCTCGGGCAACTGCTCCGAAGCGATCGCGCGTCCCAATTCCGATGAACGCACGCGCCCGCATTGTCAGCCTTTCGTCGCCGTTTGCAGACATTGCCGGGCCATCGACAACGGCTCCGAACGAGAGGCCCCCAGAATCCTCGCCAGTGTTCGTAGGCGCGTTCTTCCCGGGCGATACGCACACATTCCCAGGCGGACTGACCGGAGCCGTGGCTAACTTCCTTGCCTTCCCGCCCCGCCATGCGCCCCAGCCTCGCAGATCCGAAGGTCGCCCTGCAGACGCTGACGCGTTTTGCGCAGTCGCTGCTGCGGCCGACGTCGTTGTCAGACCTGCTGTGGGACATCGCGCAGAACATCGGCGAGATCCTCGGCTACGACGACTGCGTGATCTACCTGCGCGAACCGGAAGGGCTCGTGCAAGTCGCCGCCTACGGCATCAAGAGCCCGCTCGAGCGCGAGATCTTCAATCGCATCGTGCTCCCCATGGGCAAGGGCATCGTCGGCACCGTCGCGTCGACGGGCCGGCCAGAACGCGTCGACCACACGGAAACCGACCCTCGCTACGTGCACGACACGGTCCACGGCGCGAGCGAGCTGGCCGTGCCGATCCTCTACGGCGACGCCGTGCTGGGCGTTCTCGACAGCGAGTCGCGAGAACCCGCTGCCTACACGGAAGAAGACGAGGCGATGTTCGTCGCCATCGCGACCCTCATTGCGCCTCGCATCGCATCCGCGCGCGCAGAACAAGATCGCGCCGTGGCGGTGCGCGCACTGGCACGCCACGAGAAGGAGTTGGCGGAACGCGAGCGACAACTGCGCGAAGAGCGCCTCGAAGCGCTCGGCAAGCTCGCTGGCGGCATCGCGCATGACTTCAACAACCTCCTCACCGCGATCCTCGGCAACCTCGCCATGGCTCGCCTCGATGTGGCCGACGAAGGTCCGCTCGAGCTGCTGAGCCACGCGGAAGAAGCCTGCATGCGAGCTCGTGGCCTGACGAAACAGCTGCTCACGTTCTCGCACGGCGGAGAACCGATTCGGCAGGTGGGCGATCTCGGGGCGCTCGCGCGCGAGGCCGTCGCGTTCGCATTGCGCGGCAGCAAGATGCAGGCGCGCTTCGACGTGCCGCAGGACCTGGATCCCGTGTCGTTCGACGAGGGCCAGATGAGCCACGTCTTCCACAGCCTTGCGATCAACGCCGTGCAAGCCTGCGCTGGAACCGGATCGTTGCACGTCCAGGTGCGCAACCGTCCTGACCTCATGCCGAAGAGCGTCGAGGTGCGGATCCAGGACAGTGGACCCGGCATCCCCCTGGAACACCGATCGCGCATCTTCGATCCGTTCTACACGACGCGCGCAGGCGGCACGGGGCTCGGCCTCGCGACCTCGTTCTGGGTGCTGCGACGCCACGGTGGCACGCTCCACCTCGACCCGACTGTGGCGCAAGGAGCTTGCTTCGTGCTCACGCTGCCCACAGTCGAACGCTCGCACGACGCACCGGCGCCACAGGTCGCCCGCCGAACGCTCAGCGAGGCGCGAGTGCTGGCAGTCGACGACGAGCCCAGCGTCCGCACGTTGCTGTCGGCGATGGGCAAGCGCTTCGCTTGCTCGATCGAAGCCGTCAGCACCAGCGACGCGGCCATCGAAGCTGTGCGCCAGGCTCGCGCAGCAGGCCGCCCGTTCGACATCGCAGTGCTGGACCTCACGATGCCAGGAGACCGCAACGGCCACGCGACATTCGAACTGCTGCGCGCCGAGGATCCTGCGATCCGAGGGGTCGTCACCAGCGGCTACCACGACGACCCGGTGCTGGCTCGGCACGTGGACTTCGGATTCGCCGCGCGACTGGAGAAGCCGTTCTCGCTGCAGTCCCTGCAAGAGGCACTGCAGCAAGCGCTCGACGCGACGTGATCGAACCCGCCGTCTGCCTCGATCAGAACCGCCAGGTCGTCTGCACGTAGCCGTAGTAGGCGTCGTCGCCTTGGCCGTTCGAGGCCCGATCCTGGAACGAGCCTTCGAGCAACACTGCGAATCCAACTTCGACGTCGAAGGACCTCGGGATCACGTCCCACCGCACGCGGCCCTCGATCTGATCGCCAACGTGGTTGCCACTGGATCCGGTTGCGTCGCGCAAGCCCGAAGCCGTCCACGCATCGCGATCCTCGGCGAGCCACACGCCGCGCCACGCCAACATGCAGTTCACGGACGACGCAGGCTGGAGCAACAAGCGAACCTCCGGCGAATCGAGGTTGGCGCGAGCGACCGCGCCCCACAGGCCCGTCGGCCCGTACTCCCATCGCCGCGCGCCATACAAGGTGTCGAAGCGGTTGTTCTCGGTGTCATAGCGGTCCCGGTCGCCGGATGCGTAGTCGTAGGCAATTTGCACCGCCGGCTTCCACGGCGCTTCGAACGCGTAGCCGAGCGATGCGTGCGCAAACCACGCCTCGTGGTCGAGCAGCGGCGATGTGGCATTGGCCTTCGACTCGCCGAACTGCGCCGTGCCTTCGACTTCGTAGAACCACGCCCCGTCGCGCTGCACCGGCTGGTTGTTGACTGCGCAGTTGCCGAACACGCGAAAGCCCGGAGTCAGCAACTCGCGTTGGCGCGTGCCATCTGCATCCTCGTCGAGGCCGAACACGTAGACGTCGAATCCGTCTGCCTCCCCCCACTTGCGCGTGACGTAGATCGCCGCGAACTGCGTGTGGATGTCCTGGTTGTCGAGTTCCCACTCGTTGTTGCGCAGTGGTGCCGTCTCCTCCGGCGTGGGGTTCGCAGACGGCAGCGACGGCCGCCGATCCACCGGCATCACCCAGAACGAGCGGACCGACGTCTCCTTGTCCGCCCAGATCCAATCCACGCCGTCGAACGCGTTGATCGTGTTGCGGAACGCGTTGCGCGCGACGAGACGGCGGTTGCCGAGGTCGATCGCTTCGCGGCCGGCTCGAAGCTCGTGCGTGCCGCCGCCGAGTTCGCCGAGCTGCACGCCCGCATAGGCCTGCAACGCATCGGCCGTGTTGACCATCGTCGTGTCGACGAAGCTGTCGGTCTGAAGGCCGTACATCCGCGAATCGAGGATCTCGACCGTCCCGGACAGGATTTCACCCTTCGCCTCGATGCGCACGCTGGTGCGCAGCGCGAGCGCGTCGTCATGGTCGGCGTAGAGACTGTTTCCGTTCACCGCGCTGCGGAACTGATTGTCGATCGTCTCGAAGCGACTTCGCTGCTCACCAC
>CAZEQF010000131.1:0-9892 GCA_964514315.1 uncultured Singulisphaera sp.
GTGCGGCACGTGGCAGTTCGCGCACGCGTTGTCGCGGAGGTTCGTGTAGTCCGAATGCGGCCACGGGTCCGGAGCGGACCCGGTCCACGTCGCGACGCTGGTCTTGTGCGAAGAAGTGGCCCAACCCTCGGGCGCATGGCACGACGTGCAGAGTTGGCCCTGCAACTGGGTCTGGCGCAGGAAGTAGCCCTTGCTGTCGTCGTGCGCGTCGTGGCACGAGGTGCACTGCATCTGTCCCGTCGCGTCCAGTTGCACGGGGTGCGGGATCGAAGTCGACGGCACGAACTCGGCGCTCGTGCCGCCGCGGCTGCTGTCGTAGTGGAACGAGACCGGATGGTCGTCGCGCAGATTGGTGCCGAGCAACGCAGGGCCGCTGTCGAGGAAGCGGCGGCCGTTCTGCATCGCGATCTCCTGTTGGCCGAGGCTCACGACCTTGCCGAGCGCGACCGTTCCGTCGTGGCAGGAGAGGCAGAGCTTGGTCGAGCCGTTCGGCTGCGAGATCGTCCCTTCGAACGTCGAACTCTGGTAGGTCAGGTAGGTGGCGCGGCTGTCCTCGCGGTTCCACAACGGCGTCGTCACGGTCGCGTTGTGCGGCGCGTGGCAGAAGATGCAGACCTCGGCTTGCGACTCCGCCCGGAACTGGCCTGTGCCGCTCACCGAGAGGTTGTGCTTGCTGGACAGGATCGAAGTCGTCTGCGCAGTCGCGAGGGACGCAGTTGCGAACGACAAGGCAAGCGCGCGGAGGATCATGGCTTGGTCTCGTAGCGGAGGACCTGGATGCGGGAGTTGCCGGCGTCGGCGAGGACGACGAGGCCGTCGGGCGCGATGCAGATGCCGGTCGGCAACGTGAGTTCGCCGATGCCTCTGCCACCTGTGCCGACCGCGAGCAGCAGCGTGCCGTCGCGGTCGAAGAGCTGGACGTTCTCGAACAGCCCGTCGACGACCCACACGTGGCCGTCCGGGTCGAAGGCGACGCCCTTGGGGCTCGCGAACGAGCCGGGGCCGCGGCCGACCTGGCCGATCGTGCGCACGTGCTGCAGCTCGCTCGAGAGCAACTGCACGCGGAAGTTCATGCTGTCGCTGACGGCGACGATGCCGTCGCGCGCGACTGCGATGTGCGTGGGATAGTTGAACGCGCCCGGTTCGGCGCCGCGCGTGCCCGTGCTCGCGAGTTCTTCGCCGTTCGCGGAGAACGCGACGATGCGCGCCGCGGTGGTGTCGACGACGAGCAGGCGATGTCGCGCTGCGTCCCAGCACAGGCCCGTGGGGCGGTGCAGTCGCCCTTCGCCGATCGCGCGCACGGGTTCGCCGTCGCGGAACTCGACGATGCGGCCGCGCGCGGAGTCGGCGACGTAGACCGCGGACTCTTCGCCGACGGCGATGCCGACTGGCATCTCGAGCGCGAAGTCGTCGGACCCGCGCCAGACCTCGTGCTCGCCCGTCTGGAGGTCGATGCGGTGCACGCAAGCGGAGCCGGTGTCGGCGACGAACAACGTCTGCTGCGCGCTCGCGATCCCGCACGGCGACACGAACTCGGTCCGGTCGTCGCCGACGATCGCGTCGACGAGGCGACGGAAGAACCCCGGGTGCGTCTCGACGTCCTGCGCGCCTGCGTAGGCGAACTCCACGCGGACGCGCGCCGACGCTTCGGCTGGCGGCCACTGCACCGGCTTCGTCGGCCGGCGCAAGAACTCCACGGGGCCGCTCGCGCATGCGCCGAGGACGATCGCCGGCGCGATCGCAGCGAACGTGCGCACACGGTGTCGGAGAAAGCGCATCAGAAGGACCTCGTGAAGTAGAGCCAGATCTGGAAGTGCGTCTGGTCGCTGGCGACGACGAAGCGCTCCTCGCCGACCGACATGCGCAGGTCGATGGTGGTGCGGCGGAACTCGTGCGTCAACATCGCCTCGACGAGCCAGCCGTTGCCTTCGTCGGTGCGGAGGTCGAGGCGACGGTATTCGGCCCGCAGGCTCGCGTGCGTGCCGAGCCCGATCATGGAGTCGAGCATCGTGCGCAGCGTGTCGCCGCGCTCGGTGCGGTCGTCGTCCTTGAACCGGGTCTCGAACGTCGAGGCGCTGAGCTGCCACTGCAGCGGGTCCGGCGCCGGCAAGCGGACCGAGCCCGAGTATTCGATGCGTTCGTACGACGCGAACGTGGCGTCGCGGTCCTCGTATTCGGCGCGCAGGCTGCGATCTCGGTCGCCGACGTCGACGGCGCCCATCACGGAATGCTCGTTGTTCAGCACGCCGGTGTCCGTTCCCGACTTCAGGTCCTGCGTGCGGTCGAGCAGGCCGACTTCGAACCCGAGCCATTCCTGCACGCGCAGCGCCGCGCGCACGCCTTGGCCGTTGTTGACGAAGCGCACCGGGGGGCGAGGCAGATACGAGTAGTCCACGAGGATCGTCTGCCCCGGGACGATGTTGCCGCCGAGCGAGATCGAGAGCTCGACGCGGCCCTGCGTCGCGGTCAGCGTGTAGTCCTGCGGCTCGAAGTAGAGGATCAGGCCCGTTGCGTCGGTGACGACGACCGTCGCAGGATCCGCGCCGAAGTTGTCGAGCACGATCGGCGCGCCGAGCGAAGCGATCTGTGGTTCGTCGAGCACGAGGATCGACTGCGAGGCGCTCTGCTCGTCCTGCACGTAGGAATCGAGCCGATAGCCGAGCTCCAGGCGACCGAAGCCGACGTCCTTGCGATACCGCAGGTCGACGTTGCCGCCATACCGCTCGATCTGTCCGCCTTCGAACTCGTTGCGCAGCGCGTTGACGCCGACCTGGCTCACGAGGCTTTCGTAGAGCCGGTGCGTGGCGCTGGACTCGAAGCGCGACGTGTCGTTGGCGCCGGAGCCGTCGGCGGAGAACTCCAGCCGTTCGACGCGCGTCGAGGAATTCACCGTCTCGGACCACTTGAGGTCCGCCGAGGCGGATGCCTGCATCGAGTCCGTGTCGATGTCGCCGCGCTGCGTTCGCTGTCGCACCGAGGTCGACACGCGGTCGTCGTCGGTCTGGCCCACGCGCCAGGAGCCCGAGACATAGCCTTCGAAGTCCTCGAAGCGGCGGTTGCTCGACTGAAGGTCGACGTCGTTCTGGCGCAGCGCGTACTGGTAGATCGTGCCGTCGACGGAACGCGTGCCTTCGATCTCCGCGCCGGTGCGATGCTCTTCGTTGGTGTCCGCTCCGCGGCCGTCGTAGTCGTAGTCGCGGACGCTCACGCGCGAAGGGATCCACCATTCCTTCGCCGACGCTTCTGCGCCCGCCTCGGTGACGAGCGCCTCGGTGGTGCGGAACAGCGTCTGCCGCGCGCGCACTTCGTTGCGCACGCCGTAGAGCGTCGCCGTGTAGGGATGCTCCTTGAACCACCGCGTGCGCACGTCGTATGCGATGTTGCGGCCGTCGAGCGAGCGCTGTTGCACGTCGCCCGTCGTCTCCACGTCGGTTTGCTCGAGCCCGATCGCCCCGCTTGCGTTGAAGTCGAGGAGGCGAGGGTGGTAGGCGTAGCCTCGGGTCCGGAGCAGGAAGTCCTCTCGGAACGTTCGCTCGGTTTGCTGCAGTTCGTTGAACTCGGTGCGCCGCGACTCGTCGCGCCATTCGAAGCCGAGCCGCATGCGCGGATCCCAGTCGAGGAAGCGGACGCCGCCGGTCTGGGTCGACTGCGCGGACAGCGACGAAGCGACGAACGGCGCGATCAGCGCGGTCGCAGCAAGCCGTGCGCACCGTCCGGGTCCCAATCAGCCCCCCGCAGTCTCGCCTGGCGCCGCATGCGTCGGCTGGGTCGCGGCGGTCTTCTCGTCGCGCAGCAGGAACTGGCGGTCGCTGCCGTGCGGATCGTGGCATTCGACGCAGCTGCGATCGCCGTAGGCCGCATGCGCCTTCGACGTCACGAACGTCTCGCCCTGGTGGCACTGCGCGCAGAGCGCGGGCGGGGTCTGCTTCAGCAGCCGTTCATTCGGCGACGCATGGTGCTCGTGGCATGCGTAGCAACTCAGCGTCGCGACCGGTCCGTGGACGAACTGCTTCGCAGGCGCCGTGTGGCATCGCTGGCAGAGTTGCTCCTTCGGCGCGAGGAGTTCGGGAGTGCCCTGGATCCAGCCGCCCGATCGTTGGATCGAGTGGCAACGCTCGCACTGCTTGTCGCGGAACGGCGGGTGGTAGGAACGCGCGACCGGCGCGAGTCGCTCCCGTTGCATCGCGGCGCGCTCTTCGAGCGATGGCGCTTGCGAGAGGATCGGCGGCGGCGGTGGCCCGATGGGTTTCTCGGCGCTCTCGACCGGCGGCACGCCGTCGAAGAAGAACGTGAGCCACTCGTGGTTCTGCTGCGTCGTGCACGCAGCGAACGCGAATGCCCACAACAGCCACCGGCGGCTGGGCCGCACTGCGCAGTGCGGCTTGGTGGCGCTGCGATTCGGCGAGGGCATGATCCGGCAACACCGCAATCGACGAGGTCTTTCGGTTCAGGGCTCGGTTCTGCACGTTGCAGCGTCCGTCCTGTACTCGACGGCACCGTAGCGGTCCCTTGCAGCGGCGATATGCGCACCTCGGCTGCCCTCGTTCTTCTCACTGCCGCTGCGTTCGCGCAGCAGGACACACAGACTGCATGGCGCGGCGGACGTGAAGTCGCCGTGCGCGTCGGCGACGTTGCGATCACGCGCGACGACTTGCGTGCGGAGACGGATCGCAAGTTGCCGTTCCGCTTCCATGCCAAGCCGGATTCGGCGCAGATGGCGCAAGCGCGTCGCGATGCGCTCGCGGGGATCGTCGAACGCACGCTCGTGTGGATCGACGCGAAGGCGCGCGGCATCGTCGCGAGCGAGGGCGAGATCGACGATGCGTTCTCGCGCGCGCTCGAACAAGCAGGCCCCGAGTTCCGGAACGTCGACGCGGAAGCGCGGAAGAAGCTGCTCGAACAGAACCGCGACGCGGTGGTCCGGCGCGTGCTCGTCGATGCCAACGAAGCGAGGTTTCGCGCTTCGATCGCGCCGATCGGGCAGTCGGAGTTGCGCAAGCGCTATGAAGAACGGCGCGCAGAGCTCAATTCGCCCGCTCGCGCGCGACTTCGCCATGTGCTCGTGGCCGTGCCGCCGGCGGCAAGCGACCGCGAAGCAGCGGAGTTGCGGCAACGCGCGCAGGCTGCGCGCGACGCGATCGCGGGTGGGCGTCCGTTCGCCGACGTGGCGCGCGAGTCGTCGGCGGACATCTACGCGCAACAAGGCGGCGACCTCGGCGTCGTCGAGCGCGGCACGATGCGCTATCGCGAGATCGAAGCCGCTGCATTCGAGCTCGCGCCCGGCGAGCTGAGCCAGGTGCTGACTTCGATGTACGGCTTCCATGTCGTGCAGTGCGTGGAACGGACCTTGCCCCAGCCGCTGACGTTCGATGCGGCAGCGCCGCTGCTCGAGTCGTCGCTCGCCGCCGAGCGCCTCGCGACGGCGCGCAACGAGTGGATGCGCGAGTTGCGGCAGAAGCACGCGGTGCACGTCGAAGCCCAGGATTGGGCGACGATCCAGCCTGCGGAATGGACTCCCGCGAAGGATGCGCAGGCCAAGTAGCCGCACGTCCGCGGCGGCAATGCGGCGCAGCGGTGCGCACTTCGGGGTGGTCCGAGTTCGGTCTTGGGCCGGGTCCCTTGGCGGGAGAAAGAGCAGCAGCCACGCTGCATTCTCATGGTGCGGACGGATTGCAATCCGCGCCTCAACTGGAGTCCTCTCATGCTCGCCAACACGGTCTGGATCAGCCTGTCGATGACTGCGCTCGTTTCGTTCTCCTCGCTCACGGAGCCGGTCTCCGGTGGTGGAGGAGGTGGCGGTGGCGGCGGCGCTGCTGCTCCTTCTGGCGGCGGAGCGCGCGGCAACGGCATCGTCGGATCGCCGCACGACTTCTCGAACCAGGCGTGGAACAACCAGCGCGAGCTCTGCCGCGTCTGCCACGTGCCGCACGACAACAACCTTGCGTCGCAGCGCGGCACGCAAGGGATGTTGTGGAACCACGAGCTGAGCTCCGCGACCTACACGATGTATTCGAGCACTTCGCTCGACGGCGCGACGTCGGGGCAGCCGACCGGCACGTCGAAGCTCTGCCTCGGTTGCCATGACGGAACGGTTGCGCTGGACGCATTCGACATGAACGGCAGCCCGGCGCCTGGCGTCGGCACGTTCATCCAAGACGTGAACCCGGACCTTCGCGTCCCCGGCGGCAACTACTGGACTGGAAACGTCGGCGACCTGCGCGCCACGCATCCGATCTCCATGGTCTACGACGAGAACGCCGACGGCGGCCTCGCGCCCAAGACGACCGCGTTCGGCGGATCGGGCACGATCGCCGACGTTCTCGAAGGCGGCCGCGTGCAGTGCTCGAGCTGCCACGACGTGCACGACTCGCCCGGCGAGTCGGTCCCGGGCACGCATCTGTTGCGTGTCGCGCAGACTCCGGCGCAAGGCGGCCGGGCCAGCGGACTCTGCCTCACCTGCCACGTGAAGTGAACGCCCGTCGCCACGCAACGGTCGCTGCCCTGGCCTTCGTGCTGGGTGCGTGTGCGTCCACCGCGAAGCCGCGCGGTGAAGCGGTGATGTTCCCGCCGCCGCCGGATCCGCCTCGCGTGCAGTTCTTGCGGTCGGTGAGCACGATCGCAGACGTGTTGCCGAAGCGGTCGGGGCTCGATGAGTTGTTGTTCGGCGAGCGTGTCGACGAAGGAGAGCTGCAGCGTCCGTTCGGCTGCGCGATGCATCGCGGCATCGTCTACGTGACCGACACGCGCTTCGGCGCGATCGTCACGATCGACTTGCGCGCCCAGACGATCGGCACGCTCGATCTCGGCGGACGCGCGCGCCCGAAGAAGCCGACGACCATCTGCTTCACGCAGGACGACCGCATGGTCTATGCCGACGTCGGCCGCCGTCAGGTCGTCGTGCTCGACGCGGACCGTCGTCACCTCGCCGAACACGGCCCGTGGGGCGAGGACAGCAAGCCCGCTGCATGCGAGGCGGTGGGCGACCGCCTCTTCGTGGTCGATGCCGGCCAGAAGCTCGTTCGCGTGCTCGACGGCGCGAGCGGCAAGGTCCTCTCCACGTTCGGCAACGACGGGGATCCTGAGCATCGGCTGCAAGGACCGACGGCGATCGCCGTCGACGAAGGCGGCTTCAGCTACGTCACGGACACGATCCAGTGCCGCGTGTTCGTCTACGACGCAGCCGGCAAGTTCGTGCGGCACATCGGCGAGCCTGGCGACGTGATCGGGCAGTTCGCGCGGCCCAAGGGCATCGCCGCCACGGATCGCGCCGTCTTCGTCCTCGATGCTGCGTTCGAGAACTGCCAGGCGTTCTCGAAGGACGGTCGCGCGCTGATGTTCTTCGGCGGCAGCGGCGTCGGTCCGGGCTCGATGTACCTGCCCGCGGACATCTGGGTCGGCAAAGAAGGGCTCGACTTGTTCACGGCAGAAGTGGAGCCGGACTTCGAGCCCGAGTTGCTGATGGTGGTGACGAGCCAGTTCGGTCCGCGCAAGGTCAGCTTCTACGCGCTCGGCAAGTCGAAGAAGTTCGCGTATCCGCCGATCGAGTTGCCGATCGCCCCGACTCCTGTCGCGGCGCCATCTGTCGCCAAGTGAGCAACACGCGCGCGCTGCCCGCTCAGCCCTGCAGCGCCGCCTTCATCACCGCGATGTCGCCGTCGAAGTCCTCGACGTTGCGCGGCCCGAACGACACGCGCAAGAAGTGGCGCAGCGGCGACTGCTCGCCGCGACGCCGCATGTCGCACAGTTCGCCGGGCAGGATCGCAGCCTTCTGGCGGAACATGCGGCGATTGAACTCCGCAGCGGTCAGCCCGCCTGGCAGCTTCATCCAGCAGTAGAAGCCGCCGGTGCCGGTGTAGTCGACGAAGCCGAGCGACTTCAGCGCCTCGCAGTAGCGACGGCGTTGGCTGCCGTAGAACGTCGCGATCGCATTGCGCGCGGCGTCGATGTGCGCGGGTTGGAACAACTGCAGCACGTAGTTCTGGCTCAGTTGGCTGATGCCGCCCATGCCGTACGACGAGAAGTTCTTCAGCGTCTCGAGCTCCTTCGCCGGGCCGATGACCCAGCCGGTGCGCGCGCCGGGCGATTGCAGGCCCTTGGTCGCGGCGCCGACGACGAACAGGTTGTGCGCGTCGAGGTCCTTCACGTGCGCGAGCACGCTGGTCGGCGGTTCGGCGAAGAACTCGTAGGCCTCGTCGACGAGCGCGGCGAAGCCCGGCTCCGTCGTCCACTTCGCGAGCTTGTCGAGGTCGGTTGGCTGCAGCGTCACGCCGGTCGGGTTGCCGGGATTGCTGCGCAGCAGCAGTTGCCGCGCGTTGCCGCCGGCCTTCTGGTGCGCCTTGCGATGGTCGTCGAGCGTCGGGCGGAAGCGGTTCTGCTCGTTGCTGTCGACGATCGTGTAGTCGCGGCCGCAGTGGCGCAGCATGTCCCAGTAGGGCGTGTACTCCGTCTCCTCGATCGTGACGCGCAGGTCCTGCTGCATCATCCACAGCAGCGCGACGAGTCCCGGCCTGCCGCCGGCGAACAGCATCACGTTGTCGGTCGTGAGCCTGCAGCCGTAGTGGCGGTTGTAGTAGTCGGCGATCGCCTTCTTCAGCGCGGGCGTGCCGTCGGCCTTCGGATACATGCGGTCGAGGTGGGTGACCGGCAGGCTCGAAGGCAATTCGGGGCCGCCAGGCACGCGCGTCGTCAGCGGGAAGCCCTGGCTCAACGGCCGCGTGCCGGGGTCGCCGATGTAGGAGCCGGTCTCCTTCGCGAACGCGAAGAGGATCTGGTAGATGCCCATGGGATCGCGCGGCGACAGCAGCTTCATGCTGCCGATCCTCGCCGCCGCGCGCGCCCGCGTCAAAGCGCGGGCCCCTTGCCTCACCGGCTGCGCGCGATGCGCGTCAGCGCTTCTTCGTCTTCTGCGCGACGGCCGCGGCGATGAAGTCGCGGAACAGCGGCTGCGGCTGCAGCGGCTTCGTCTTGTATTCCGGGTGGAACTGCACGCCGACGAAGAACGGATGGTCCGGCAACTCGACGATCTCGACGAGGTCGAGCTTCGGGTTGACGCCCGACATCACCATGCCGGCTTCCGCAAGGCGCGAGCGATACGCGTTGTTGAGCTCGAAGCGGTGGCGATGCCGTTCGCTGATCATGTCCTTGCCGTATGCCTTGTGCGCGCGCGTGCCCGGCTTGATCGCGCAGTCGAACGCGCCGAGGCGCATCGTGCCGCCCTTGTCGTTGACTCGCTTCTGCTCCTCCATGAGGGAGATCACGGGATTGGCCGCCTGCGGGTCGTATTCGGTCGTCGTCGCGTCGGTGATGCCGAGCTTGGCGCGCGCGTATTCGACCACTGCCGCCTGCATGCCGTAGCAGATGCCGAGGAACGGGATCTTGTTCTCGCGCGCATACTTGATGCTCGCGATCTTGCCTTCGAAGCCGCGTTCGCCGAAGCCGCCCGGCACGAGGATGCCGTCGACGCCTGCGAGGTGCTTCTCTGCGCCGTCGTTGTAGACGGCCTCGGCCGAGACCTTGCGCAGCTTGATCTTGGCCTTGTTGGCGATGCCGGCGTGGTTGAGCGACTCGTAGATCGACTTGTAGGCGTCGTGCAGCTCGATGTACTTGCCGCTCACCGCGATCTCGATCGTGTGCTGCGGCTCGCGAACGACTTCGAGCATGCGCTCCCAGTCGCTCACGTCCGCCTCGCGCTTCGGCTCGATGTGCAGCTGGTCGAAGATGCGGCGCGGCAGGCCCGACTGCATCAGCATCAGCGGCACCTGGTAGATCGAGAACTCGACGTCCTTCTCCTCGATCACGGCCTCGGGGCGCACGTTGCAGAACAGCGAGATCTTGCGAGCCATGTCCGGCTCCATCGCGATCTCGGTGCGGCAGATCAGCACGTGCGGCTGGA
>CAZEQF010000132.1:0-9832 GCA_964514315.1 uncultured Singulisphaera sp.
GATGCGGCTCGCCACTCGGTCCGATCACCGTGACGTGCACGAGCGCCTTGCGCGGCTCCTCCAACACCATCGGCGTGTCGCAGACGATGCGCACGTTGCGTTGGCCAGCGGCAACTTCCACGCGCGGGTAGTAGTCCGAGCCACGCCGCACGGAGGCATTCCACGGCAACGCATCGACGCGAACCGTGTAGTGCAACGCATCGACCTGCTGTGCCTCGTAGGCTCGTTGCTTGGGATCGACGGCGATCACGAGCGGCGACTTCGGCATCGGCAACGTCGAGTTGCCCCACGTGTTCAGATACAGGTTCGCATCCGCTTCGAACGGCAGCACGAGTTCGATCGATGCTTCGACGCGGTCTTCGGGCTTCAGCACGACGAGATCGATCGTCCCGCCTTCCGGGGGCACGCGCATCGTGACGACCTGCGCAGGCTTGTCGTCGCCGATCGCGGCGCTCACGTCCGCCGCGCCGACGGGCACGCTCACGACCAGCTCGCCCTTCGCGTCGGTCTCGCCGGCCGGAAAGTCCGCGATCAACATCGCATCGCGCACATTGCGCCGCTCCGGGAAGCACTGCCAGTCGACCTTCGCGCCGGCAACCGCACTGCCGTCGAGCGCACGAACGACGGCGCGCATCTTCGTCATGCGCGGCAACGTGTAGACGACGCGACGCGGGTCCACGGCCGAAGCCATCGGCGTCGCGCCGTTCTGCATCTCGCCGTGCACCGGATGCTGCAGCGTGAGCGCCTCGAAGAACGAAGGCTGCCGCACCGTCGTCGCAAACGTCCCGTCCGCCTCCGTGCGCCCGCGATCGTGGCCGTAGAGGCCGAAGCCCTTGCGCCAGTTCACGTCGATGGCGCAGTTCGCGCACGGCTTGCCGTCCGCTTCGCGCACTTCGACCACGATGCCGTCGCGCACTGCATCCGCGATCGGCTCGCCTTCCTCGTCGATGCTGACGAACGACGGCGCGTCTGCTTCGCCGACATCCGTGCGCGCAGCAACGTCGGCACCAGCGGCTGCGTCGCGCGAAGGACCAGCAACACTGCCGCTCGCCGCATTGGCGTCGACATCGACGACCTCGTGGGCACCCCGTTCCACTGACGTGGGCGCATCGGCTTCGCGCACCGACCACCACACGAATGCAGCGACAAGGCCAACCAGCGCGGCGATCCAACGAGCCATGGTCCTCGCATGCTACGCGCGAGGCGACCTCGCGCGCTCCCATCTCCCTTCGCTCGCAACGACCGAGACCCGCAGCGTCTCCCCACAAACGACCGCGGGCCGCATCCTCGTCGGATGCGGCCCGCGTCGTCGTGCCGTCAGGCACGCTCATCGATCATGCTGTCGACGATCAGGGGACGTTGCCGATCACCAGCGCGACCGCGTTCGACGTCTGGAAGCCCAGCGCGTTGAACGCGCTCGCCGACGCCGACTGCGTGTAGAGCGCCAGGCCCGTGAACACAGGGTTGCTGGGCACCGTGACGTTGAACGACTGCGAGCCGACGCCGATCAGCAGCGAGTTGAGCGCCGAGGCGTTCGCGTCCATGTAGGCGCCGCAGCCCGGCGCGCCGAGGATCGCGAGGTCGATGCCGGGGTTGAACTGCACCGTGCTGATCCAGTTGAGCGTGAGGCCCGGGGCCGGAATCGAGTCGGTCGTGACCGTGAACGGCAGGCCGAGCGTCGGGCGCGTCGCCGACATCGTCAGCGGCAGCGCGTCGACCACGCCCGTCTGGAACGGCATCGCCACGGACAGGTCGACCGACGGCGGCTGCAGCGAGCCGGCGCCAGGCGAGAAGCCGAGGATCTTCGCCTGCGACGTGCTGCCGAACGCCGACATCGCGCCGTAGCGGACCTCGATCGTGCCGTCCTGCCAGAGCTCCATCTGGAAGTTGAAGCTCTTCGTTCCCGCAGTGGACGTGGCGAGTTCGCCCACGTCGTTCCACGTGACGATCGCGTGGTTGCTGATCGGATCGACCTGGAAGTAGACGCCCGCGGCCGGGTTCACCGTGACGTTGCGGTTGCCATAGAGGTCGTACCAGCAGGCAAACACGCGCGGCAGGCCGGAGTGGATCGACGTCGAGGCCGTCACCATCTCCGCGAGCGTCGGGCTGAAGTCACCGCCGGTCACCGTGGTGGCCGCCAACGTGACGTATCCGTTCGTGTTCGCGTGGATCGTCGACGTCGTGCCGCCGACGAACGGGAACGCCCAGGGCAGCGTGCACGCTTGCGACATCGCGTCGTCCGTCATCACCGCGGGCGTTGCCGCGTTGCTGAGCAGCGCGACACCCGTGACCGGGACGAGCGGCGCACCGCTCCCCGGGATCACCGTGTAGGACGTCGGCGCACCCGCGACGTCCGGGATCATGGTGAAGCCGGTCGGCAGATCGAGCGTGGCCGCCGCGATCGGGAACAGCTCGGCGAAGGCCTTCGGCTTGGGGCCGCAACCGACGCCGTAGTTGGTGGCCGAGCCGCCGACGAGGTTCGGGAAGCCGCTGCCATTGTCCGGCAAGCCGCCAGGACCAAGGATGTCGAACAGCACCACCGGGCAGAAGCCGCCCGAGAGCGTGCCCGTCAGTCCCGTCGTCGTCGTGTTGGCGACACGCTGGCAACGGCTCGCGGCGAGCGACACGCCGGTGGACATCGTCGGGATCGTGCCGATGAAGTCCGGACCGCTGACTTCGAGCAGCAGGTCTTGGCCCAGCGTCGGGTCGTAGACGAAGCCGCCGGGGATCGCGATGTCGATGACGTAGTTGTTCGGCGTCGTGCCGGCGCCAGCGGCGACGGTGACCGTGCCGAGCGTCATCACGTTCTGCATCACGCCGCGGTTCGTCGCGTAGGTCGTGCTCGCGGCGTTGTAGTCCGTGGCGCTGGTGCCGATGTCGATCGTCACGCCGGTCGTGACACCATCACCGGGGTAGCTGCCGCCGACTGCCGCGTTGTTGTTGGCCGCGCGGAAGCGCATGCGCGTGATCACGATCGGGCCATTGCAGCCGTAGCTCGCAAAGTGCGACGTGTCGTAGATGAACTGCGAACGGAACCCCGTCGTCGAGTCGCGCCACGCGAGCGTCGAGGAAGAAGGCTGCGTCAACGCAGCGTTGTCAGGCGCAAACACGTAGGTCTGGGCCTGGGACAGAGCCGCGAGCGACAGCAGCGCAGCGGTGGAGGCGATTTGCTTGAGCATGGGGGGAGGAAACGCGGTTGGAGATGTGTGCGGGATGCGATGCCGCACCCGGTCAAGACTACGGATGTCGCAAGGTGTGCAAAGCCCCGCAACAAGTGCGTCCCAGACTTTGCCCCCATGCGTGTTGCCCGACCCCTCAGATACGCCATGGCGACGCGCCCACGCTCGCAATGCGCCGGGCCGCATCAAGATGGACGGCGGCTTCCCCCGCGTCACGCAGGTCGGTCCGAGTTCTCGCGAAACCGACTCCTGGGATCGCGGGGAGACCACGAACCCGGTCCTCGCGCACCGCTCGCGGTCAGTGCTCGGCAGCTGCGCTGACTGCGACGTCCGCCGCTGCGACCGCAGATCCCGTCGCCTTGCGCACCATCGCCGCAAAGCGCCGCGTGACGACGTGGTCGTCCTCGAGCTCCGGATGGAAGCACGCCGCGATCACGTTGCCCTTCTGCACGAGCACCGGATCGCCGTCGCGGCGCGCGAGCACTTCACAGCCGTCACCGATGCGCGTGATGCGCGGCGCGCGGATGAACGTGCCCGTCGTGCCCGCAGGCAACACGTCACCCTGCAGCGCGAACGTGCCGCTGTGGAACTGCCGGCCGTAGCCGTTGCGCACGACGGTGATCGGCAGCAAGCCGTAGCTGCGCTGGCTCGGGTTCTCGACCGTCTCGGCGATCAGGATCATCCCGGCGCACGTCGCCATCACCGGGATGCCGGAGCGCAGCGCGGAGCCGAGCGGCGCCCACAGCCCTTCGACGTCGAGCAGCTTGAGCATCGTCGTGCTCTCGCCGCCAGGCAGCGCGATCGCGGCGATGCCGTCGAGGTCCTTGCGCGAACGGATCTGCCGCGTGCGCAGGCCTTGCAGCCGCAGCGACGCCTCGTGCTCGGCGAAGTCGCCTTGCAGCGCGAGCACGCCGACGATCGGCGCAAGCGGATCCACGTGCGCTTCCATGTCAGACGCCGCGGCTCGCGTAGCGTTCGTGCGCGGGCATCTCGTGGATGTCGATGCCGACCATCGGCTCGCCGAGGCCGCGGCTCACTTCGACGAGGACCTTGGGGTCCATGTAGTGCGTCGTCGCGCGCACGATCGCCTTCGCGCGCTGGACCGGATCGCCCGACTTGAAGATGCCCGAGCCGACGAACACCGCTTCGGCGCCGAGTTGCATCATCAACGCCGCGTCCGCGGGCGTCGCGACGCCGCCGGCCGAGAAGTTGGGGACCGGCAGCTTCTGGTGCTGCGCGACCCACGCGACGAGCTCGGTCGGAACGCGCAGTTCGACGGCCTTCTTCTCCATGTGCTTGTCGTCGAGGCCGCGCAGCTCGCGGATCTGCGAGAGGATCGCGCGCATGTGGCGCACCGCTTCGACGACGTTGCCGGTGCCGGCCTCGCCCTTGGTGCGGATCATCGCAGCGCCTTCGTGAATGCGGCGCAGCGCCTCGCCGAGGTCGCGGCAGCCGCAGACGAACGGCGTCTTGAACGAGCGCTTGTCGATCTGGAACTGCTCGTCGGCGGGCGTCAGCACTTCGCTCTCGTCGATGCAGTCGACTTCCATCGACTCGAGCATCTGCGCCTCGACGAAGTGGCCGATGCGCACCTTCGCCATCACCGGGATCGAGACCGCCTTCTGGATGCCCGAGATCATGTCCGGGTCGCTCGCGCGCGCGACGCCGCCGTGCTTGCGGATGTCAGCCGGAACGCGCTCCAGCGCCATCACCGCGCACGCGCCCGCGTCTTCCGCGATGCGCGCTTGCTCGGCGTTGATGACGTCCATGATGACGCCGCCCTTCAGCTGTTCGCAGAAGCCGATCTTGCTGACGAGTTCTTCTTGGGTGAAACCGGGAACGGACTTGGTTGCGGCGGTCTTGGTCATGGGATGGACGACGTTGGGAAGGCTCAGAGGAAGTTGCGCGACGACGCGAGGCCCTTGCCGCGCGCGAGTTCGTCGCAGAGTTCTGTGAGGACGCGCGCGCCTGCCTCGATCTGCGGGATCGATGCGCGCGACAACGAAAGACGGACGCCGCGCGACGGGCGGCCATGCGGATCGAATGCGCGGCCCGGCACGACGCGCACGCCGCGCGCGACCGCGAGCTCGGCGAGCAAGTCGCCTTGGCCCGTCTGCGGCAGTTCGAGCCACGCAACGAAACCGCCCTGCGGCTTCGTCAGCGAGCAACCTTCGGGCAGACGATCGCCCAACTCGCGCTGCAGCGTCGCGTGACGTTCTGCGAGCTCCGCGGTCAACGACGCGAGGTAGCGATCCATCGCGCCGGACTTCACGAACTCGCACAACGCGACCTGCAGCAGCGGGCTCGTCTCGAGATCGACGAAGCGCTTGACCGCAGCCATCGGCCGCAGCGCGCGCGCGCCGCCGTGCACCCAACCGACGCGCAGGCCGGGGAACAGCCCTTTGCTGAACGTGTGCACCGTGACCGTGAGGCCGCGCGGATCGAGCGTGCGCAGCGACGGCGGTTGCGTGCCCGCAAAGCGCAGCGCCGACTGGTACTCGTCCTCGAGGATCGGCACCTCGGTGCGCTTCGCCACGTCGATCACCGCGCGACGTTGCGCCTCGTCGAGCGTTCGGCCCGTCGGGTTGTGGAACGTCGGCATCAGGTAGCACAGCCGCACGTCGGAGCGCGTCATCGCGCGTTCGAACGCGGCGAGGTCGAGGCCGTCGTGCGTGAACGGCACTTCGACCGCGCGCAGGCCGTGCGCCTTGAGCAAGCCGTACATCTGGTGGTACGACGGCGACGTCAGCACGACCGCGTCGCCTTGCGTGCAGAACGTGCGCAGCACGAGGTCGAGACCTTGCTGCGCGCCCGCCGTGATCAGGATGTCGTCGGGACTCGCCGACGGATCGTCGCCGCGCGCGCGCTCGCAGATCTGCTCGCGCAGTTCGCGAACGCCCGTCGCCGCGTGCGCATAGCCGAGCACCTCGGCGCCGCGCGTGTGCAGCACGCGGTCCATCGCCGCGCGCAACGCATCGACCGGGAAGCCCGCGCCGTCCGGCGCCAGCTCCGCGAAGTTGGCGACGAGCGCGCGCCCCGTCGGCAGCGACGGTGCGCCCGCCATCTCTTGCTGCTGCAGCAAGGCCGCCTCTGCAAACGAGCTGAGCGGACCGTGAGGCGCAGCGGTGTCCTTCGACGCGAGCACCGTCGTGCCGCGCCCCACTTCGCCCGCGACGAGACCGGCGTCCGACAGCTGGCGGTAGGCGTCCGCGACCACCGCGCGCGTCACCCCCGCGGCCTCCGCGATCTCGCGGATCGGCGGCAGCCGGTCGCCCGCGCGCAGCTGCCCGCCGCGGATCGCCGTTCGGTAGAACGCGGCGATCTGGTCGGCGAGCGCCGTGTCGGCGCTGCGGTCGAGGGTCGGAGCGGGGAGCCGGAGCATGAGGGGCGGAGAGATGTAGCGGACAAAGTGGCCCTGTCAATCAGGACAATTTGTCTGCGGCAGCTCGCCGCCAGGCTCCCGGCTGGGGTCCGCCTCGGGGAGACAGCTATTCCACGTGCCGCCGCAGGAACGCCAGCACCAGCGGCCACGCCGCCTGCGCGGCGGTGTGGTTGGGGCTGCCGCCGGCGGGTTGGCGGCTCATGAAGGCGTGGCCAGCGCCTTCGAACGAGTGGAACTCGTAGCTCTTCTTGTGCTCCATCATCGCCGCGATCGTCGGCGGCAGGGTCGCGTTGATGCGCGCGTCGTTGCCGCCGTAGAGGCCGAGCACCGGCGCTTCGATGTGCGCGATCGAGTCCTGCGGCACCGCATCCTTCGAGGCCCCCGGCACGTCGCCGTAGAAGACGACGGCCGCACCGAGCTTGGGCTGCATGGTCGCGTAGCCAAAGCTGCGCGAGCCGCCCCAGCAGAAGCCCACCACCGCCGTCTTGCCGTTCGAACTCGGCAACGACTCGCCGTGCTTCTTCGCCGCGTCGAGCCGCGCGCAGACCTCTTCGTCCGTCAGCTTGCGGATCGCCTGGCCGACATCGCTGCCGAACGACTTGGTGCCGCCGCCGTCCTTGCCCTTGCCCGACAAGAAGTCCGGCACGATCGCAATGAACCCGTCCTGCGCGAGCTGGTCGCCGAGCGCGCGCGCCCAATCACTCATGCCGCGGATGTCGTGGATCACGAGCACGACTGGCGCCTTGTCCTTGCGCTCTGGGTAGACGACCCAGCTCTCCATCTTGCTGCCGTCGGCGAGCGCGACGTCGACCCATTCGCCATGGCGCGTCGACTCTTCGAGCGCGCGCGTTACGTGCTCGGGCGAACACGGCGGGACAGAATCGTTCCACGGCAGAGGCACGGCGTCCTTGTCCTGCGCGCAGAGTGACGCAGCGAGCAAGGCGAAGGTGAGGATGCGCGACGAGCGCGCGGGGATGCGACGAGGGAACGCGGCAGTCATGACGGCAGCAGTGTGCCGACAGTCCATGCGCCGCGCAGCTTCACACGTGAGAACACGCCACGGGTTGGCGCGTTCGCACGCACAACGCCGCCAAGACGAAGACTCTGGTCCGGGAAGTCCTCGAATCGGCACGCCGTGGGTAATGCAAGTTCATGGCTGCGGAGCTTGCACTTGGCCATGCCGTGGCCAGACCGCCGACTGCAGAGCTGCATTCGATGCCTCTGCGCATTCGCACGGCCTGCAGACGATGGATGTTTGCGGCGGACCGCGGAATCGAAAGGTGCCCGTCGGTCTGCACCGTTCCCGCCCCCCCTTTGACGGTTGTCTGGAACTGCGGCAAGCTCCCGCGCCTCAAGGAGGTCCCATGAAACTCTCGGGTTTGGTTGCTCTCGCGTTCGTCGGTGGCGTTGCTTTGGCGCAGGGTTGGGTCGATCGGTCGGTCGCGAACGGACCGAGTCCGCGAAGGCTACCGGCGATGTGCTATGACCCGATTCGCAACTATGTGCTGATGGCAGGTGGCTACAACGGCGGTAGCACGGCTTTTGCCGAAACCTGGAGTTGGAACGGAACCACGTGGACGCAACGGGGAAGTGCGCCAAGCGACCTCACTGCTGTTGCCTACCACGGCGGAGCGAACAAGGTCTATGGATTCGCGTTTCCTTCGAACTCATCATCCGCACAGTGCTATGAGTGGGATGGGGCGAACTGGATCAACCAAACATCGATTCCGCTGTCCTTACCATCCAGCGGTTACTCAACACCTTCGGTCAGTGCATGCTACGACCCATTGCGCGGCGAGATGCTCGTCCTACCCAACAACTACATAGGCTATTGGAACTACTTCAGTAGCATTGCAGTGTTCAACGGGACTTCCTGGAGGAGTGTGCAGCCGCTCTCGGGGATGTATCCAGTGCAGGCTCTTGCTTGGGATCCAGCCGCGGGCCGGATCCTGATGTCCTACAACGAAACTGAAATTGTCCAAGTCGGAGCACTGAGTTACTCCCGAGAGATATCACGTGTCATGGAGTGGTCTGGATTCGGCTGGAACCCGAAGTTCGTCCAGCAAGCCCCTTCTCGAGCCGGGGCGATGTGCGCCGACCTCTCGCGCGGAACCATGATCACGTTCGACGAGATCATGGCTTACAATCAGAACACCGGCACGACGAGCCTCTACCACACGTGGCAACTCAGTGCTTCCGGTTGGGATCAGGTCGTGACAACGGCTTTCCCTGTTGCGCGCCAACAACACGCCATGGTGTATGACCCGGTTCGCAACGTGACTGTCCTCTTCGGCGGGCAGAACCGATTCAACAGCCCCATGGGAGACACATGGGAACTGACCCTCGGCGCCCCCGCCAGCTTCACGGGCTACGGCACCGGCTGCCCCGGCAGTCGCGGCGTCCCGCAGCTCTTTGCGATCAATAACGACATCCCGCGCACTGGCAGCCTGTTCGAGACGCAGATCAACAACCTGCCGTGGAACGCGCCGACGTTCTTGCTCTTCGGCCTCTCCAACACGAACAGCGCCGGCCTGCCTCTCCCCTTCGACCTCACGGTCGCTGGCGCTCCGGGGTGCACGCTGCTGACGAGCATCGACAACATCATCCCGCTGACGAACGTGCTGGGCTCCGCGGTGTGGTCGCTGCAGATGCCGCATCTGCCAGGTGCCTCCTTCTACCTCCAGGCCGTTCCTTTCGAACTCAGCGCCAATGCGCTCGGCGTGGCCCTCAGCAACGGTGGCCACGGGCAGTTGGGACTCTGAAGCACCCCCTAGCCTGGGACCCGCTTCTTCGAGCTGGGTTCCAGGCTGCCCGCGACAGCTGGCTGTTTCCTGATCACGCAGAGGCGCGCTCGCGCAGCCTCACACGTGCAGGATCCACCCGCGCACAAACGCCTGCAGTGCCTTGCCGCGTCGCTTCACGTCTTCGATCGTGACCATGCAACG
The DNA here is from genome assembly GCA_964514315.1 of uncultured Singulisphaera sp. Lineage (GTDB taxonomy): Bacteria > Planctomycetota > UBA1135 > UBA1135 > UBA2386 > SXPK01. The sequence goes on from CAZEQF010000132.1 coordinate 9,507, forward strand.
ATCAGGGGCGAGCCACTCGACCATGCCTTCGGGTGCGCCAACGGGAAGGCGCTGCGCGGTATCGCGCTTCTTGGCGCCGAGGTGGAACACGACCTGCACCTTCTGCGGGTCGCGCACGTGCAACGTGGCAAACCACTCCTCGGTGCGGAAGCTCGGCGCGCTCCACTTGATGCCTTCGACGATCGATGGGCTCGCATCGAGGATCAGCTTGCGCACTTGCTCGAACTCCGCGACGCGCGGGTGATCGCAGTCGCGCAGGAACGCATCGACTTCGGCGGAGTCGGCGCTCGTCGGCGCTGCAGCAGCGGGCGCGGCAATCGGGGCAA
>CAZEQF010000133.1:0-3564 GCA_964514315.1 uncultured Singulisphaera sp.
CGCAGGACGCGTCGATTGCGCGCTTCGTGCACGCGGACGCGAGCGCCGCAGGCCGCGCGCTCGCGAACGAAGTCCGCCGCGCGCTGCCAGGAGGCGGAACCATCGCGCTGCTGCGCAACCCTTCGCAGCAACGCGCCGACGCGTGGACCGCGTTGGTTGCTTCGCTGCAGCTCGCGCCGCCGCAATGAGCGCAGCGAATCGATCCCTGGATCTGCGCGCTGTGGCGCGCTGCGCATTGCACTGAGCCGCCACGACGATGCTCGCAGTCCAAGGCATCGGCACGGCATTCGCGCTCTTGGTCGCGATCCTCGCGCTGCGCGCGCTGATCGCCCGCTTGCGCGACCTGCCGTCGTTCGAAGGCTGGATGACGCCCGCTCGCTACTGGGCGATCCGGTTCTTCGGCGGGCTCTTGCTGCTGCTCGTCGGCGGCGCAGGCCTCGTGCACGAGTGGATCCCCGGCACTGCGTCGACGGGCCGCGGCGTCCGCGGCATCGACCAGATCGTGGGCCTCGTCGGCTTCTTGCTCGCCGTCACCTCGGTGTCGCAGTTGGTCCGCAACCTCACGGTGAGCCACAAACTCGGCGCGATGTGGAGCAAGGGCGAACGCGCGGCGTTCCTGCGCGCGAGCCCGGAGGAGCAAGTCCTGCTGCTGCTGCTCGGCGTCGCGGAAGCGGACGGAACCGCAGGGCTGCGCGAGCGCGAGCTCGTGCGCCAGTTCGTGCTCGCGCGCTTCCCGACGCAACGCGTGCGCTCCGAGATCGAACGCTGGATCTCGGCCGCGAAGCCGCCGCGCGAGCTCGGCACGCTCGCGCAGGCGCTCGCGTTGCGATTCACGTCGGGCGAATGCGCGACGCTCTACTCGTGGTGCTGCCTCATTGCGTTCGCGGACGGGGCGCTGCACAGCGTCGAGCAACGCGCGCTGCATGCGGTGAGCACCGGCCTCGGCCTGTCGCCGCGGCACGCGCAGTTCTTGTTCGACTACGCGCAACTCGCGTCGCAGCGCAACGGCACAGGGCGCGCGAGCAACGCAGGCCAGGGCAAGAACGGCAGCACGAACCACGACGGCGCGCGTGGCGCAGGCGGCAGAGGCAGTTCGCAGCGCAGCAGTTCTCCAAGCGGATACGGCACGCCGCGAGAACGCGCGCTGCAGACGCTCGGACTGCCGCCGGACGCGACGAAGGAGCAGATCCGCCAGCGCCACCGCGAGCTCGTTCGCAAGCTGCACCCGGACGCAAACCAGCGCCTCGGCGCCGTTGCGCAACAAGAAGCGGCGGAGCGGTTCAAAGCGGTCCAGGTCGCATACGAAGCGCTGACGAAGTAGCGCGCGCACTCCTCGGACGACGACGCACAGCCGTCGTGCATCGTGGCGCGATCTGCATCGCGTCTTGTTCTGTTTCGCGATCGCGCACAGACGCTGCGAGTTCCCGCGACCCGGCAATGGAACGCATCCGCTTCTTGCATCGAGCCTCGTCTCGGGCTCCTGCAGCGAAGTTCCTCGGCGGTCGAATCTTCGCCACTGCTGTCCTAGGCTGCGAATCCCCCAACTCGCCATGGTCTCGATCCAATCCCGTTACGAAGGCGGCCTCTCCTGCCGCGCCACGCACGGCCCCTCGCAGTCGCAGCTCGTCACTGACGCGCCGAAGGACAACGAAGGGCTGGGCCGGTTCTTCTCCCCCACCGACCTCGTCGCCACCGCGCTCGCAACCTGCATCCTCACGACGATCGGCATCGTCGCGAAGCGGCACGGGCTCGCGTTCGAGGGCGCCACGGCCGACGTCGAGAAGCACATGCAGCAGACCCCGCGCCGCATCGGCCGCTTGCCGGTCGTCGTGCGCATCCCCGGCGCGTTCACCGAACAGCAACGCAAGCTGCTCGAGAACGCCGCCCACGGCTGCCCGGTGCACAAGAGCCTGCACCCGGACATCGACGCGTCGATCACGTTCGAGTGGCTCGGCTGAGAGCCTGAAGCAGTGAGTCGACCGACTCGCTGCTTGCCCCCGCTTGGCGCCAACTCGAAGACGCGGCGACCGAGCAGCCGACGGCTCTCATGCTCCGACACGTTTGGGCACCGTTCGGGGGCACGCACGACACGGTCGCACGAATGGCGCCGGATGCGCCGCGGCGCATCGCCCGGGCCAAAGACAAATGCTGCGTTCGTGAGAGAATGCGGAGCTTCCTTCGTCCCAGCAGCTTCGTGCGCCGTAGAGGCGCAGCATCCAAGTCTGCTCGCTGGAGCCTCATGATCCGATCCTCTCTCGTCTCGCTCGCACTCGCGGGCGTCTCCTTCTTTCCGACGCAGTCGCTGCTCGCGCAGGTCTCCAAGGCCTTGCCGTCCGCGGCGAGCAACACCGACGCGGCGAAACAGGATCCGCAAGGAGCCGACAAGCGCGCGCTGGAAGCGGAGCTTCGCGCGCTGAAGGAACAGTCGGCAGAGCTCGAAGCGCTGGTGAAGAAGCTCAAGCAGCAGAGAGAGCAGGGCAAGGCCGCTGTTGTCCAGGACGACGCGGGACGCAAGACAGGCGTCGGGCAGGAGCGCGAAGCGATGCGCCAACAACAAGCGGCGGCGCAAGCGGAGCAAGAAGCCCGCGCAGAGAAGGAAGCCGCTGAGCGCAAGCAGGCCGCAGCCGAGCGCATCGCGCGCATCGAGAAGCGCGTGGCCGCCGAGATCGCGCGCGTGAAGGAGAACGCGAAGAAGGAGATCGAGAAGGCCAAGGCCGAAGCGCGCGCGCCGCAGGACATGCGCGGAGTCAAGCAGCTCGAGATCGCACTGTCCGACTCCGCCGATGCGGATGCGGATGCGAAGGGGCCGACCACGAAGCCTCCGGCTCAGAAGCGCGCAGCCAAGGCGCCGCCCTTGCTCGCCCAGCGCATCGACGGCCCAGTCGAAGGCCAGCAACCGGCGCGCAGCGACAGCGAGGACGGGCCCTTCGTCGTGATGCTCGACGACGTCAGCGAAGCGCACCGCACGAACAAGGCGACGCCAGGCCAGGAGCCCGCTGCGCGTTCGCCGATGTTCGTGAGCACGAAGAAGGTCGAAGGCAAGCCCGTCGAACGCGTCATCGTCGAGGGCAAGCCAGCGCCGCAGGTGTGGCGCAAGACCGCGATCGAGACGAACGACGACGCCATGCACTGGTTCGTCTCCGGTGACGACGGGCTGCCGCACCACCGCGTCGAGATGCACGAACGTCGCATCGAGACGAACGACGACGCCGATGGCGCATGCTGTGACTGCGCATGCCCGATGTGCGGCGACGGCCCGAAGGCCCAGCCGCAGCGCGCAGGCCGTGAAGTCGAACGCGTCCGCGAGATCCGTTCGCGCACCGCGCCTCGCAGCGAGCAACCCCGAGGCCGCGCGATGCCGCGGGGCGAAGAGGCGCGCCGCATCATCGAGATGCGCATCGAGGGCGACGACGAGGACATGGAGATCGAGCGCCTGCTCGGAGAACTCCGCCGCCGCCTGCAAGCACGCCGCGACGACAACCGCGGGCCGCGCATGTTCGAAGTGCGCCGCATGCAAGGCGACGATGCAGCGCCGCAGTTCGTGATCGAGGCCGAGGACATGCC
>CAZEQF010000133.1:3664-9809 GCA_964514315.1 uncultured Singulisphaera sp.
TCCCGCCGAGCAGCGGCGGGCGCTGATCGCCGCCGCAACTGCCACCGATCGCCACATCGACACTCCGCTCTCGCGCACCCGACGCCTCACCATGCCTTCGATCGCCCAGAACCGCGAGAATTGGGACAATCCCGACAGGTGGATCCGCGACGGCGAAGAGTGGTCGAGCAGTTGGGGCACCACGCAGACGATGTGGCTCACCACCATCCTGCCGCGCATCGGCACGATGCTGCCCGCGGAGCACCTGCTCGAGATCGCTTGCGGCCACGGACGCATCACGGCGCACTTGCTGCCGCAGTGCCGCCGCTACACAGGAATCGACCTGGCTCCCTCGTGTGTGGCTTTCTGCCGCAACCGCTTTCCGTCCGCAGGACACGCTGCCTTCCATGAGACCGACGGACGGACCATGCCCATGGTGAGCGATGCGAGCATCGACTTCGCATTCAGCTGGGACTCGTTGGTGCACGCGGAGGCAGACGCAGTGCTCGGCTATCTCGCCGAGCTAGGCAGGGTGCTCAAACCAGGAGGCCGCGCCTTCCTGCATCACAGCAACCTCAAGGACTTCGTTGTCGATGGAGCGCTGTCCATCGACAACAAGCACTGGCGCGCCACCACGGTGGGCGCCGAGCTGGTGCGGAACGCCGCAGGAAACCACGGACTGCACACCGAGGCGCAGGAACTGGTGCAGTGGGGCCAACCCGAAACCAACGACTGCTTCACCCTGCTGCGTCGCCCGCTGTCGGGCGAGTCGCTGCCCGACACACGCATCACCAAGCACCCCGACTTGTCTGCCGAGATGTTCCTCGCGCGGCACTTGGGATCGACCTGGCGCGGCGAAGGCGTCGATCCGCAGGCGCGCTGACCGCAGCAACGATCTCGCCGACAGGGCTTCGCATCCGCAGGCTGCGCAGTTCCAGGCCAGCCGCAGCGGAACAGCGAGATCGACTGTTCCTTCGACGAGACGAAGGGAACCACCGACCACCTACGTCTCACAACTGCGTTCGCGCATCGGTGCGCGCCATCCGTATGGTGCGCGCCCATGGCGCTCCGAACGATCGCTCTTGTCTCCCTGCTGACCGCGGCTTGCTCGCTGGCGCAGGACGCAACGAAGTCCACCACTGCGTCGGCTGACGCGCTCGACGCATCGCTGCTCGCGGGCATGAAGGCGCGCAGCATCGGCCCGGCTGCGATGTCGGGGCGCATCGGCGCGGTCGCGTCGATCCCCGGCGACCCGACCACGCTGTGGGTCGGCGCGGCGTCGGGCGGCGTGTGGAAGTCCACCGACGGCGGCGTGCGCTTCGAAGCCGTGTTCGACGACCAGGACGTGACGTCGATCGGCGCGATCGCAATCGACCCGCGCACGCCCGAGATCGTCTGGATCGGCACCGGCGAAGGCAATCCGCGCAACAGCGCGAGCGTCGGCCGCGGCGTCTACCGCACGAAGGACGGCGGCCGTTCGTGGCAGAAGCTCGGCCTCGAGACGACCGAGCACATCCACCGCATTGTGCTGCACCCGACGGACCCCAACGTCGCGTATGTCGCAGCGCTCGGCTCGACGTGGGGCGACGACGAAGCGCGCGGACTCTTCGCGACCAAGGACGGCGGCGCGTCGTGGCAGAAGTTGCTCTACGTCGACGCGCGAACCGGCTGCTGCGACGTCGCGATGGACCCGCGCAATCCCGACAAGCTGTTCGCAGGCATGTGGGACCACCGCCGCACGGCGTGGGACTTCAAGAGCGGCGGCAAGGGCTCGGGCCTCTACCGCTCGCTCGACGGCGGCGCGTCGTGGCACAAGTTCGCGGCGCACGAAGGCATCCCCGACGGCGAACTCGGCCGCAGCTCGTTCGCGATCTCGGCGAGCGAGCCTGACGTCGTCTACTGCCTCGTCGAGGCGCAGAAGAATGCGCTGCTGCGCAGCGACGACGGCGGCTTCCGCTTCTCGACCCGCAACAGCAGCGACAACATCGCGCCGCGCCCATTCTACTTCTGCGACATCCACGTCGACCCGCGCGACAGCAACCGCGTCTACAACCTGCACACGGTCATCGACGTCTCCACCGACGGCGGCCGCACGTTCTCGACTCTCGTCGGCTGGAACGAGGCGCATCCCGACCATCACGCACTGTGGATCGATCCCGTCGATCCGCGCCGCGTCGTGATCGGCAACGACGGCGGCGTCTACACGAGCCAGGATCGCGGCGCGTCGTGGCGCTTCTGCTCCAACCTGCCGCTCGCGCAGTTCTACCACGTCGCCGTCGACCACGACGTTCCCTACCACGTCTACGGCGGCCTGCAGGACAACGGCAGCTGGCGCGGCCCGTCGACCGTGTGGGAGAACGGCGGCATCCGCAACCTGCACTGGCAGGAGGTGTGCTTCGGCGACGGCTTCGCGACGCTGCCCGATCCGAAGGACTCGATGCAGGGCTACGCGATGTCGCAAGGCGGCGCGCTGATCCGTTGGGACATGCGCACCGGCCAGCAGAAGGGCATCCAGCCGCCTGCGCCAGACGGGCAGAAGCTGCGCTTCCACTGGAACTCCGCCATCGCGCAGGACCCGTTCGACGCGCGAACGATCTACTACGGCAGCCAGTTCGTGCACGTGTCCAAGGACCGTGGCGAGTCGTGGAGCGTGATCTCCACGGACCTCACGACCAACGACGCCGAGAAGCAGAAGCAGGCGCAGAGCGGCGGCATCACGCTCGATGCAACGGGCGCCGAGAACCACTGCACGATCCTGTCGATCGCGCCGAGCGCGGTGAAGCAAGGCGTGATGTGGGTCGGCACCGATGACGGCCGCGTGCATGTCACGCAAGACGGCGGCACGACGTGGACGAGCGTCGAGGACCGCATCGAAGGCCTGCCGAAGAACACGTGGTGCCCGCACGTCGAGGCGAGCAAGTTCCGTCCAGGCTCGGCGTTCGTCGTGTTCGACGACCATCGCCGCAAGAACTGGACGCCTTACGTCTATGCCACCGACGACTATGGCCAGACGTGGCGTTCGCTCGCGACGCCGCAGATCGACGGCTACTGCCTCGTGATCGAGCAGGACCCGGTTCAGGAGAACCTGTTGTTCCTCGGCACCGAGTTCGGCCTGTTCGTCTCGGTCGACGCGGGCGCGGCGTGGTTCCGCTTCTCGCACGGCGTGCCTGCGTGTTCGGCGATGGCGCTCGTCGTGCACCCGCGCGACGGCGACCTCGTCGTCGCGACGCACGGCCGCGCGATGTTCGTCGTCGACGACATCGCGCCGCTGCGTTCGATGACGAAGGACACGCTCGGCGAGACGCTGCGGCTCTTCCCCATCCGCGATGCGCATCAGTGGATCCGCAAGCAGACGCCGGCGGAGCGCTTCCCCGGCAACGGCGAGTTCCGCGGCGAGACGCTGCGTCGCGGCGCGCAGCTTCAGTTTGTCGTGCGCGGTGACGAGCTCGCGCACCCGGACGAGAAGATCGAACGCGAGCGCAAGGCGAAGAAGGCCGCCGATGACGCTGCAAAGGCCGAAGCCGCGAAGAGCGAAGAGAAGAAGCCTGAGGAGCCGAAGGCCGAGGACAAGCCTGCCGACGCTGCGAAGGCCGAGGACAAGAAGCCCGAGGAGCCGAAGGACCAGGCAACGATCACGATCCGCGACCAGACCGGCCGCGTCGTGCGCACGTTCCGCGCGCCGGTGAAGCTCGGCCTCAACCGCGTCGTGTGGGACTTCGAACGCGACGGCGAAGAATGGCCTTCGCGCGAACTCGTCACCGAGACGCCGGAGATGCCGCCCGCCGGCCGTCCCGTGCTTCCTGGCGAATACGAGGCGACGGTGCGCTTCCTCGGCGTCGAGCAGTCGATGAAGTTCCGCGTGCTGCCGGATCCGCGCACGGAGATCGCGATGCAGGATCGCATCCAGAAGGACGACCTGCTCGCGAAGTCGCTCGAAGGCGTGCGCGTCTACCGCGAGGCGCTGCAGCGCTACGCGCGCGCCAAGAAGGACCTCGACCTCGTGCGCGCACGACTCGACGCCGAGCCCAAGCCCAAGAAGGGCCAGGACGATCCCAACAAGCCGCTGCGCGATGCGATCGACGCGGCGCAGAAGGAGATCGACGCGTGTGACGAAGCGTTGTTCGGCAAGAAGCCGCAGCAGGGCATCGCGCTCGGCGAAGGCCTCCAGCACGACTTCTACGAGCAGATGGGCCGCATCAACGACACGCCCGACGCGCCCAACGAGACCGAGCGCATCGCCGTCGACCGCGCGATCCAGAAGGCCAACGAGGCCGCAGCGCGCATCGATGCGTTCTTGAACGGACCGAAGAAGGCGTTCGTCGAGGCCGTCGAGAAGGCTGGGATCCAATGGCTCCAGCCGGCGAAGTGAACGGCGCGCAGATCGCCGCGCGCCTCGTGGCGATCGCGCCGACACTTCGCCTCGAGACGCCGCGGCTCGTGCTGCGGCGCCTCGACGCGCGCGACGAGGCCGTCGCGATCGCGCACGAGCAGGATCGCCGCATCATGCGCTGGATCCGCGACCAGCAGCCGATGGAGGCGATCCGCGAGCGCACGCAGAAGATCCTGTCGCCGTGGTCAGGCGCAGAAGGCGAGTTCCTCGTGATGGCCGTCACGCCCCGCGACGACGACGCGATGCTCGGCATCGTCGTCGCGCGCTTCGCCTCGATCGCCGACATGACGATGGAAGTCGGCTACCGCCTGCACCCCGATGTGCACCGCAAGGGCTACACCTTCGAAGCGATGTCGCGCTGGATCGACTTCCTCTGCGACGAGCACTCCGTGCGCAAGCTCACCGGCTGGGTCGCAGCGCCCAACGAACCGTCGTGGCGTTTGCTCGAGAAGCTCGGCTTCTTGCACGAGGCCACGTTCCGCGAACACATGCAGTTGGCTGGAGAGTGGGTCGACGCACGCGTCTACGGATTGCTCGCGCGGGAACGGCGTTCTGCGCAGAAGTGACGGCGCGCCGCCCGCGCTTCCCTCGACGACGCAAACGTGAGCGATCGGCTGGCGCCGGATCTCGCCGAGACCCGCCTCGCTACGGGATGCCCCCTGGCCCTGTCCCCGACTTGCTCAGGACGCTGAGTATTTTTACTCAGCATCCTGAGTAAGCCGCCCGCCGCGTCGTTGCGATCGAGGTCAAGTCAGGTCGCCGTCGCGATGCGCTGCCTGGGCTCGCCGAGTTTGCGGCATCGCATCGCGTCAACAAGAAGCTCCTCGTCGGAGCCGACGGCATTCCGGTCGCGGACTTCTTGCGACGGCCGGTGTTGGAGTGGCTCTCGGACTGAGGAACTCGCGGCTCGCACGAGCGCACCGTCGCATCCGTTCCACCTCAACACGCGAACACGACCCCATGACCTCCGGCGCGCCTCAGGACCCTTCGCCGACGAACGGCGCCCCGCGTCGCACCGTCGTCGTCACCGGCGCCACCGGCTACATCGGCGGCCGGCTCGTGCCGCGGCTTCTGGCTGCAGGCTGTCGCGTGGTGTGCCTCGTGCGCGAACCGCGCAAGCTCGATGCGCGCCCGTGGCGCCAGGATCCCAACGTCGCGGTGCACAAGGTAGACCTCGCGGACGCGAACGCGGTCGCCGCGGCGATGCACGGCGCTGACGCGGCCTACTACCTCGTGCACTCGATGATCGCGCAGGGCCGCGACTATCGAAACCAAGACCTCACGCTCGCGCGCGCGTTCGCGCATGCAGCGAACGCAGCAGGCATAGGCCGCATCATCTATCTCGGCGGACTCGGCGAGATGGGCCAGGACCTGAGCGAACACCTCACGTCGCGTCGCGAAGTCGAGCACGCGCTCGCGTCGGCGGGAGTCCCGGTCACGGTGTTCCGCGCCGCGATGATCATCGGTTCGGGGTCGGCGTCGTTCGAGATCCTGCGCTACCTCGTCGAGCACCTACCGGTGATGCTCACGCCGCGCTGGGTACGCACGGAGGCGCAGCCGATCTCCGTGCGCGACGTGCTGTACTATTTGATCGAGTGCCTGCGTGTGCCCGCCACAGTTGGGCGCACCTTCGAGATCGGTGGGCCCGATGTGTGGAGCTACGAGCAGATGATGCGCGAGGCGGCGCGCGCGCTGCACCTGCGGCCGCGCGTCATCATCCCGGTGCCGGTGCTCACGCCGAAGCTCAGTTCGCTGTGGATCCACATCGTGACGCCA
>CAZEQF010000134.1:0-7810 GCA_964514315.1 uncultured Singulisphaera sp.
GGAACCCGGTCGGCAGCTACTTCGACAAGGGTGACCCCGAGGTCGCCTCGCCGCAGAACGCCGACGGCTCGCGCAGCACGATCAACACCGCTGGCGACGTGGTGAAGAACCGCGTCCGCGTCAACGAGCAAGAGCTGCTCACGGCCGGCTCGTTCTACTACGGCATCCAACTCATCCACCGCGGCGAGGCCGTCGCCAACCGCGGGGACAACATCGCGTCGCGCGGCTTCACGCCGTCGTGGAACGGCTCGTCGTGGTCGTTCGCGAACTCGGCGCCGCAGACCTACGGTTCGATCCTCTCGCGCTGGAACGGCGCCACCGTCAACAGCGCCACGAACGGCACCGACGACGGCCGCATCTTCGTCGCGAGCAAGGTCACGCCGCTCGGCGGCTCGTTCCACTACGAGTACGCCGTGCACAACGTCGACGCGAGCCGCGGCGTCGCGTCGTTCCGCATCCCGGTCGACCCGGCTGGCGTGGTCTCGGCGTTCGGCTTCCGCGACATCGACGCGGACTCGCTCAACAACTGGACCGGCGCGCGCGTCGGCAACGAGATCGTCTTCACCGCTCCTGCGAACAACCCGCAGAACTGGAACACGGTCTTCAACTGCTGGTTCGACTGCACGATCCCGCCGAGCCAAGGCCTGTTCCGCTGCGACGCCGCGCGCATCGGCGCGGGCGGCCTGCAGACGTCGGTGCTCGCCGACGTTCCGAGCGGCATCCCGACGGCGAACAACACGCTCGTCGGCGCCGGCTGCGCCGGCGGCAGCGGCCCCTGCCAGACCTCGGCCTACGAGTACTTCAGCCCGTCGACCGCGTTCGACCTGGCGAACAACAGCATGGGCTTCGTCCTCTCGGGCCAGAACTACGTGTTCGGCCCCGCGGCGGGCGGCTCGGGCTACGTCACGCCCACGGGCACCGCGATGACGCTCGGTGACGATGACGCGCAGCCTGTGTCGCTGCCGTTCTCGCTCAGCTACCCGGGCGGCACGACCACGACGCTCAGCGTCGGCAGCAACGGCGTGCTTTCGCCGGTCGCCGCCACGACGAGCTTCACGCCGGACATCTCCGGCTTCCTCGGCGGGTCGCCGACGTGGGCCGCGTGCTGGAGCGACATCAACCCCGCAGCGGGCGGCCAGGTGCTCGTCAGCACGTCGCCGACCGCGGTGCGCATCTCGTTCGTCGGCGTGCCGAGCTACAGCGGCGGCGGAACGATGACCTTCCAATACGAAGTGCTGCCGAGCAACCGCGTGAACGTCTACTGGCAGGCGTGCACGCCGACCGGCGGTGACGCGCTCGTCGGCTGGACGCCGGGCAACGGCGCCTCGGACCCGGGCAACGGCAACCTCAGCGCGATGATTCCTGCTGGCGCGACGCTGTGCCCCGGCTCGAACAACGTGCAACCGGTCTCGCTCGCCGCGAACCTTCGTCCGATCCTCGGCACGACGGTCACGCTGACGACGACCAACCTGCCGGCGGGCACGGGCCTCGCGGCGCTGCAGATCGCAGCGTCGTTCCCCAACCCCGCGATCGACCTCACGGCGATCGGCATGGCGGGCTGCTTCGCCTACATCGATCCGGCGACGTCGCAGACGTTCCAGGCCGTGCTCGCCCCGGCTTCGTCGTGGCCGGTCGCGATCGCGATCCCGAACAACCCTGCGTTCGTCGCAGTGGCAATCGGCTGGCAGTCGCTGGCGTTCGCGCCGAACACGACGGCCGCAGGCATCGTCTCGTCGAACGGCCTGATCACGCTGCTCGCGGCGCAGTGAGGCAAGCAATGCGGCGCGCCGTCTGGGCGCGCCGCAGTTGGTCCCATGGCGCGGAACTTCCGTTGCCACCTGCGGACCGCATCCGCGGCTACCGCCGCGAAGAAAGGGGAACTTTGGGGGGGTAGCCGCTCGTCCGAGCCTCGCTACTCTCGATCGTCCGGTCGCCCTTTCCTGCCCAGGGGCTCCGGCGTCTCCACACCCCTCTGCATCCCCTTTCCCCAGAACCCATGCGCAAGATCGTCTTTGCGACGCTGGCCGCCTCGGTGGCCACCTCCCTGTTGGCGCAATCCAACACGGTCCCCGGCCTCGACGGCCGACTGACCGACGTCAACAGCCTGACCAACTGGGGCCGCCGCGGCGCGGCGCACCCGAACGGCGAAGCCGGCATGTCGATGCTCAACACGATGTGCAACCCGGGCTCGGTCAACATCCCGTGGCAGGCGCCGATGCAACCGAACCACCCGATGTTCGGCTTCATCATCACGCGCGAGAACAATGGCCGCATGGTGCAGATCTCCGACTGGAGCTACTGCAAGCACGCGTTCACCTCGGTGAACGTGAACGGCTCCTGCGGCACCTGCGTGAACCCGGGCACGGGCGCCTTGATGGGCCTCAACTGCTCGGACACCTACGGCGCCGGCAACAACGGCGACCGCCAGTACCTCGGCCCGCCCGCCGAGATCGACCCGTGGCTCGGCACGTGGAACCCGGTCGGCAGCTACTTCGACAAGGGTGACCCCGAGGTCGCCTCGCCGCAAAACAACGACGGCGCGCGCAGCACGATCAGCACGGCCGGCGATGCGGTGAAGAACCGCGTCACCGTCAAGGAGCAGGAACTGCTGACGGCCGGCACGTTCTACTACGGCATCCAACTCATCCACCGCGGCGAGGCCGTTGCCAACCGCGGCGACAACCTCGCGTCGCGCGGCTTCGTTCCGACGTGGAACGGCACCTCCTGGTCCTACGCCAACTCGGCGCCGCAGACCTACGGCTCGATCCTCTCGCGCTGGAGCGGCGCCACGGTCAACAGCGCCACGAACGGCGCCGATGACGGCCGCATCTTCGTCGCGAGCAAGATCACGCCGACGGGCAGCACGTTCCACTACGAGTACGCCGTGCACAACGTCGACTCGAGCCGCGGCATCGCGTCGTTCCGCATCCCGGTCGATCCGAACGCGACGGTGTCGGCGTTCGGCTTCCGCGACATCGACGCGGACTCGCTCAACAACTGGGTCGGCACGCGCGTCGGCAACGAGATCGTCTTCACGGCGCCCGCCAACAACCCGCAGAACTGGAACCAGATCTTCAACTGCTGGTTCGACTGCACCGTCGCGCCGAGCCAGGGCCTGTTCCACTGCAACGCAGCGCGCATCGGCGCCGGCAACCTGACCACCTCGGTCATCGCGCAGGTCCCGAGCGGCATCCCGACGGCGTTCAACACGCTGGTCGGCACCGGCTGCGCTGGCGGCACCGGCCCGTGCCAGAGCACGGTCTACGAGCTGTTCGGCACGCCGGCGTCGTTCGACCTGTCGAACACCAACATGGGCTTCGCCCTGTCCGGCCAGAACTACGTGTTCGGTCCGGCAAGCGGTGGCGCTGGCTACCAGACCTCGCCGACGGGCACGGTGCTCACGCTGACCGATGACTCGACGGCGACCGTGTCGCTGCCGTTCTCGCTCAGCTACCCGGGTGGCTCGACCAACACGCTGGTCGTCTGCTCGAACGGCTTCGTCTCGCCGACCAACAACGGCACCTCGTTCACCCCGAGCGCCACGGCGTTCGTGAACGGCGCCGCAACTTGGGCCGGCAGCTGGCAGGACCTCAACCCGAGCTCGGGTGGCCAGGTCCTCTCCAACGTGTCGCCGACCTCGGTGCGCATCTCCTTCGTGAACGTCCGCAGCTTCACGGGCACGGGCACGGTCAACGTGCAATACGAGTTCCTGCCGAGCAACCGCGTCAACGTCTACTGGGGCACCTGCGCGCCCACGGGCAACTCGGTGCTGGTCGGCTGGACGCCGGGCAACGGCGCGACCGATCCGGGCAGCGCGAACTTCACGACGGCGGTCCCCGCCGGCGCGACGCTGTGCCCCGGCAGCCCGAACGTTCAGCCGCTGCGCCTCGACGCGGACGTCCGTCCGGTCCTCGGCACGACGGTCACGATGTCCTCGACCAACATCCCGGCGGGCACCGCGTTCGCCGCTCTGCTGTTCTCGAGCGTGATGCCGAACCCGGCGATCGACCTCACGGCGATCGGCATGGCGGGCTGCTTCGCCTACGTCGATCCGGCCTCGGCCCAGACGTTCAACTCGGCGTTCGCGCCGTCGACGTCCTGGTCGCAGCCGATCGCGCTGCCGAACAACCCGGCGTTCGTCGGTGCGTCGCTCGGCTGGCAGACGGTGAGCTTCAGCCCGAACACGACGGCTGCTGGCATCATCACGTCGAACGGCCTCGTCACGCTGCTCGCAGCGCAGTAATGCCTGCGCGCGAAGCGCGGTAATGCCTGTGCGCGAAGCGCGGTGACGCAGTCCCACCCGAGCGACAATCGGTCGCGCGGGTGGGGACAAGGAACGCGCGAGTCGGCCATGTGCCGCCTCGCGCGTTTTCGTTTTCAGCGGAACTGCGCGCACTCGCCATACTGCGCGGCCGATGACCGACGCCCCCAACGAGACCGTGCTGCGCTCGCGCGTTCCCGAAACGGGCGCCGGACAGAAGCTCGCGGTGTGGCTCGCAGGTCGCTTCCGCTACCTCGACGAAGCGCAGTGGCGCGCCGAGATCGATGCCGGCCGCGTGACGCACAACGGCAAGCCGGCGCGAGCCGAGGATCGGCTGCGGCGCGGCGACGAAGTTGCCTACCGTCCCGTGCACGAGGAGCCGCGAGCGAACACGGCAATCGAGATCCTGCACGACGATCCGGAGTTCGCAGTCGTCTTCAAACCAGCGCATCTGGTCGCGCACGCCGACGGCGCGTTCGTGCAGAACACGTTCTTCCGCGCGCTGGAGCGCCGCTACCGCGAACGCGGCGAGAAGCCGCCGCTCGCGCTCGCGCACCGACTCGACCGCGAGACGAGCGGGCTCATGGTCGTGACCAAGTCCGCCGCCGCGAGCCGCGCGCTGCAACAGCAGTTCGCCGCAGGGACCGTCGAGAAGGAGTACCTCGCGATCGTGCACGGCGCGGTGCGCGAGGACCACTTCGCCGTCGACGGCTGGATCGGTCGCGATGCGAACAGCGAGATCACGATCCGTCGCGCAGTCGTCGCGGACGGCAGCCATGGCGCGCAGCCGGCGCGCACGACGTTCCGCGTCGAGGAGCGAATCGGCGACTTCACGCTCGTGCGCGCGTTCCCCGAGACGGGGCGCACGCACCAGATCCGCGTGCATCTCGCGCACGAAGGCCACCCACTCGTCGGCGACAAGCTCTACGGCCGCACCGACGCCGACTACCTCGACTACGTCCGCTTCGTGAAGCAAGGCGGCGATCCGTGGTGGGACGGAAGGCTGCCGGCAGGCCGCCAAATGCTGCATGCAGCCGTGTTGCGGTTCGCGCATCCGACAACCGGGGCGCCGCTCGCCTTCCATTCGGCGCAGCCAGACGACATGGCGCAGTTCGTGGCAGAGCGCCGCAGCTGAATCGGCTGGACCGTTTGCCCACCGCGCGCCGTCGCACTGCGAGCCAGTGCGCAGTGTGGCGCCTCCAGCTGGGGACTAACCAGCGCACGGCGACAGGTCGCAAGAAACGCCGTCGCCGAGACGCACATCTCGTGCGCCCCATCTCCTACTTGAGGAAGAGCAATGCGGACTTTCGTCGTTGCGAGCCTCGCCAGTGCGCTGCTCGCGCAGATTTCTTCCGCCCAGTCGCTGTTCGAACGCGACCTCGGCACCAACCTCGGCCTCGGTGACGATGCCACCGTCCAGGGCCTGACCCTCGCCTTCCCGTTCCCGTACGCCGGCTCGAACTACAACTCGATCAGCGTCAACGCGAATGGCTACATCCTGCTCGGTTCGACGAGCATCCCCGGCGGCGATCCGATCCCGTCCGACGGCGCGCTCACAAGCGGGCCGCCGCGCATCGCGCCGCTTTGGGCCGACTACGACCCGACCTCGCCTGGATCCGGCAACGTGTGGTTCCACTCGTATCCGAACCGGGCCGTCGTCTCTTGGGCCGGCGTCCACGAGAAGGGCGCCACGAGCCCCGTGAACTTCCAGCTCACGCTGTATCCCAACGGCCACCTCAGCGTCGCCTACGGCAAGAACTGGCTGGCCGGACCGGTGAAGCTCGACCGCCTGATCGGCGCGGGCTCCGGCAATGGCGCGACCTATGCGACGGTCGACTTCGACGCGCACCCGTTCCTTACGGGATCCAACACGTTCGGGCAGACCTTCTACGACAACGTGGCGCTGCCCTACGAAGCGATGATGTTCGACTGGAGCCCGGCGTTCCCGGGCTACGCGATCAGCCACATCCCGACGGACACCAACTCGCTGCCTCCGCCCGCCAAGTTCGAAGCAGTGGGCCAGGGCTGCGTGTATCGCGGCGTCTCCGTCTACCAGATCTGCAACGGCACGAACGATCCGTCGGCGATCGAACTCGTGTTCACCCCGAACGGCCTCGGCGGCTACGTGGTGAGCAAGAGCTACATCCGGCCGATGCTGCCGACGCAGGTGCAGGTGCTGCCCGCGGGCGATGACACGCGTCACCTCGTGATGCTGCCGTTCCCGTGGCCGCATGCCACCGGCCTCGTCGATCGCGTCATGGTCGGCGCCAACGGCTTCGTGTCGCTCGGCAGCGAGGATCCGGGCCCCGGCGGCTACTCGCTCGACGCAGCCCAGCTGCTGAACGGTCCGCCGCGCATCGCGGGCTTCTGGACCAACCTCAATCCGTCGGTCGGCGGCACGGTCTCGACGACCTACGACCCGAACTTCGGGACGTTCACGGCGCGTTGGGACGCGGTGCCTGAGTGGCCGGCAGTCTTCGCCAACACGTTCGCGATCACGCTCGTGCAGGATGGCTCGTTCCGCATCCGGCTCGAGAACGTCGCGGTGCGCGCGGGCCTCTGCAAGGCGATCGTCGGCTACTCCGATGGCCGCGGCGCGAAGGACCCGATGCCGACCGACTTCAACACGATGCCCGCCCCGATGGACCTCGGCGCGCACATCGAACGCCTCGAACTCGTCGCCTGGGCCGGCACCGAGCCGCGCATCGGCACGACGCTCGTGCTGCAAGTCCGCAAGATCCGCGGGATGCTCTGCTACCTCGCGATCGGCGGCGAGACGCCGGCGGTCGACCTCGGCCTGCTCGGCGCCCCGGGATGCTCGGAATACGTGAGGATGCCGTCGTCGATGACGATGCTGAACGCGGTGTTCGGCGCCCCGACGACGGACTTCGTGATCCCGATCCCCAACAGCATCGACCTCGCCGGCATCGGCCTCATGTCGCAGGCCGCCAGCGATGACGCTGCCGCGAACGCGCTCGGCTGGCGCACGTCGAACGGCGGGCGCTTGACGATCGGCCTCTGACGAGGCGATGCGTCCGCAACTGCGAGGCGCGGGGCGCGAAAGCGCTCCGCGCCTCGCTGCATTTGCATCCGACCGTTCCGCCATGCGTCCGCGTGCGCCACAGCCCACGACCATCGGCGGAGCATCCTGCGCAGCGCGCGATGGGCTGCTGCGCGCGTTTGCGGAATGGGGTTCCTCGCGCGCAGCACTAACCCAGCGCACGCGCGGCAGCGCGCCCGCCGCACGACGCGGCTGGGCTCTGGCGCCGCAGTCCCCCTACACCCCCCGACCCATCCATGCGTTCCCTTCCGACCGCGCTCCTCGCGACCGCGATCTTCGCTCCCTTGCTCTCGGCGCAGCTGCGCTTCGACCGCGACATGGGCACGAAGCTCACCCTCGCCGACGACTCCACCGTCCAAGGCCTGTCGCTCGCGTTCTCCTTCCCGTTCCACGGCGCCAACTACTCGTCGATCTGCGTCTGCTCGAACGGCTACGTCTGGCTCGGCGCGACCAGCGTCCCAGGCGGCGACTTCACGCCGAGCGACGCA
>CAZEQF010000134.1:7820-9801 GCA_964514315.1 uncultured Singulisphaera sp.
CCGCGCCTGTGCCCGCTATGGGGCGACTATGACCCGACTGCACCAGGCAGTGGCGGCGTCTACTTCAAGTCGCTGCCGGACCGCGCCGTGATCTCGTGGGCGCACGTCTACGAATACGGAACGACCAACCCCGTGTCGTTCCAGGTCACGCTCTTTCCGACAGGCCACATCGACGTCGGCTACGGCGACAACGCCGCGCGCGGCGGCCTGCAGAACTCGACGATGCTGATCGGCGCCAGCGAAGGCGGCGGCGCGATCGCGAACCACGTCTCCTTCGCGCTGCGTCCGTTCTTGACCGGAGCCGACACGTTCTCCGAGACGCTCGTGATGCCGGGCCCGATCGCCTACCACGGCCTCAAGTGGAACTGGAGTCCCTCGTTCCCGGGCTTCGCAGTCTCGGAGATTGCAGCCAACGCCAACGAACTGCCGCCGCCCGCAGAAGTCGAAGCCTTCGGCGTCGGCTGCCCGCGCGACGACATCACGCTCTACGAGCTGTTCGGCAACGGCGCCGGCACCTCGGTCGATGTCGGCGGCATGGAGTTCACCTTCATGCCCAACGGCGTCGGTGGCTACACGGTGACCCGTTCGGCGCCGAGGCCGCGCGCACCGGGCTTCAGCAATGACCTCGTCGCCGGCGACGAGACGACGCACCTCGTGACGCTGCCGTTCACGTGGCCCCATTCCAGCGGAAGCATCGATGAGATCGTCGTGAGCGCCAACGGGTTCCTGACGCTCGGCCCGGTCAACTCCGGCTCCGGCTGCTGCGTCGGCAGCATCCCTGCGCTGCTCGCGGGCCGCGCGCGCATCGCGCCGCTGTGGCTCGACCTCAACCCGGCCGCCGGCGGCTCGGTGTTCACCACCTACGATGCGATCAAGGGTTCGTTCTACGTCGTATGGGACTCGGTGCCGCGCTACCCGAACATCGGCACGAACACGTTCCACGTCGCGTTCGAGCCGTCGGGCATCTTCCGCATCAGCATCACGACGACTTCGGTCGTGAACGGCGCCACGCAGACTCTCGTCGGCTACTCCGACGGCGGTGGCGCGAGTGATCCGGGCTCGACGGACCTGTCGTCGCTCGCCGGATCGCTGGACCTCGGCCGTCACATCGAGCCGCTCACGCTCGCGCCTGCTCCTTCGTCGAAGCCGATCCTCGGCGCCCACTACGTGACGCGCGTGACCGAGAACCGTGGCCTGCTCGTCTACCTGCTGATCGGCAACGAGATCCCGCCCATCGACCTCACGCCGCTCGGCGCGACCGGTTGCTCGGCCTACGTGGGCACCACCGCACTGACGCTGATCAACCTCGCCTTCGGCGCGCCTGCGTCGGACTTCTCGATCCCGATCCCGTTCGATCTCGCGCTCGCAGGCCTCGAGTTCGCCGCCCAGGCGGCGAGCGATGACCCGGTCGCCAACGCGCTCGGCTGGCGCATCTCGAACGCCAACCGCCTGCTGATCGGACTCTGACCGAACGGACGTGCGCGCGACGCCCATAGCATCGGGCGTTGCGCGCCGCGCGGCGGCCCGCGACGACGCGGCGCGCCGCGCCTTCCGGCTGGGTCGGAGAGGGCCTCCATACGCGCTGGCGAATCAGCCGATGGAGTCCCAACATGTCCCGGAATCCCATGCAGGAACTCACCTCGCCCGCGCAGGCGCTCGAGCAGAAGATCCAGTCGAAGACCGCGGTCGTCGGCGTGATCGGCCTCGGCTATGTCGGACTCCCGCTGCTGCGCGCCTTCTTCAAGGCTGGGTTCCCGGTCCTCGGCTACGACATCGACCAGTCGAAGATCGACCTGCTGAAGAGTGGCCGCTCCTACCTGAAGCACCTCGGCGAGGACTTCGTCGTCGAGATGTCGAAGTCGGATCGCTTCGACGCGACCGCCAACCCGAGCGACCTCGCGCGCGCCGACGCGATCATCCTGTGCGTGCCGACGCCGCTCGGGAAGCACGGCGAGCCGGACATGAGCTACATCGAGAAGTC
>CAZEQF010000135.1:0-360 GCA_964514315.1 uncultured Singulisphaera sp.
GAGCAGGATCACTTCGGGATCGCCCAAGAAGGCCTGCGCGATGCCCATGCGCTTCTGCATGCCGTGCGACAGCGCGTGGATGCCGCGATTGCGGTATTCGGACAGGCCGACCTTCGCGAGCGCCTCGTCGACCTCGCGCTCCGCAGTCTTCTTGTCCATGCCGTCGAGCAGACGGAAGAACATGAGCTGCTCGAGGATCGGCACGTTGCGTTGGAACGCGGCATCCTGCGGCAGGATCGTCATGCGCCCCTTCAGGTGCGAGATGTGCGCGACGTCGCTGCCGAGCACGGCGATCGAACCTTCGTCCGCGCCCAAGAACCCGGCGCCATAATTCAACAAGTCTTGCTGCTACGCAGCACC
>CAZEQF010000135.1:370-9784 GCA_964514315.1 uncultured Singulisphaera sp.
CGGCGACGAGCGAGAACAACGTGGTCTTGCCGGCGCCGTTGGGGCCGAGCAAGCCGAAGATCGATCCGCGCGGCACTTCGAACGAGACGCCGTCGAGTGCGCGCGACGAGCCGAAGCTCTTGACCAGTCCCTGGACGGAGAGCGCCGCGGCAGTGGCAAGGGTCGTCATGGCGGTGCGTTCCTCAGAGATCGCGGGTCGTGAACTTGCGGTAGCCGAGCCAGCCGAACAAAACCGTCTGCAGAAGGCAGCCAGCCACTGCGATACCGACCTGACCCAGGTCCGGATGGAACAACCGCGTCTGGAATCCCCACGGCAGCAGCATGTCGAGGTGACGCAGCGGAGCCCATGCCATCCGTCCGCCGATCGCCAGCAACGGCACGCCGCCGATGATCGCAGAGGTCACCGTCAACGAGACGAACGACGACGAGACCGCGGCGGAGACCCACGCGCACAACGCCACATAGGGCAGCGTGACGACGAGCAACGCGACGACGCCATAAGCCGCCCACGCGAGGAGATCCCCCATCGCATAGATCGGCAGCTTGAGGCCCATGTAGACCGCGATCGTCGCGCCGAGCATCGCGAGCACGATCGAGAACGTCGCCATCACGCCGAGCAACCGGCCGAAGTAGATGCTCGCGCGATCGGCGCGCAGCAACTGGTAGCGCAGCTGCCGCGACGCGATGTCGCCCGCGTAGAGGTCGAATGCGCCGAACGACGCGCACAGCGGCCAACCGAACAGCAGGATCAAGAGGATCGCCGACAGCAGCATCGGATGCTCCTCGGTCAGGTGCGCGGCGAAGCGCTTGCCTTCCTCCACCGCGTCCTCGTCGGGCTCCTCGCCAGGAGCGACCGCAGGCGTCAAGAACCACGCGACGACGGGCCGGATCTCGGGGACCATGCGCGCCACCACGCGGCGCGTGAGTTCGTCCTTGTCCATCGCAGCCTTCTTCTTCGACTGCTGCTGCTCCTGCTTCACGATCATCTCGACGGGCTGCAACGTGAGTTGCGCGACGACGAGACCGAACGTCAACGACAGCAGCAGGAAGACGAGGCCGATGCCGCCGCGCACCGAGTAGCGCGCGGAGTAGCGGGCGATCAACGAGACCTGGCGCGTGTCCACGAGGCGCTCAGCGCACGAGGTCGTGCTTGAAGGTGCTGTTCAGCAACACCAGCGTGAGCACGGGATAAATGAGGCCCACCATCGTGCCGATGTTCGCGCCGCCGCCGAGTTCGTCGGGCATCAACGCCGCGCTCACGAGCGACGAGACGATCGAGAGGATGGCGTAGACGGAGCCGAGCGTTCGGCCGAGCGTGCGCTTCTGCTGCAGATAGCCGACGCCCGAGGCAATCAACAAGAACGTCGACACCGCAGTGAGCGCGAGCGCGACCATGAAGACGGAGCCGAACTCCTCCATCGCCTTGCGCATCTCCTCGGCGGCCTGCGGATCTTCCGTCTCCACGACCGAAGCGAGGCTCATCAGCGCCACCATGCCGAGCAGGCCGAGCAGCCCGAACCCGCCGAAGATGAAGTTGAGGACTGCCAAGGCCGTGAGGCCACCGGGACGCTTGCCTTCAGACATGGAACGCTCCGCGAGAGGATGGAGAGGAAGGCGCCACGCGGCAGCCTGCCGGTCGACGCACGGCAAAGGGTGCCGCAGTCGCGCTGCATTGGCAATGAAGAGGCCGCAACTCCGCGCGCGCAGCGCTCAATCAGGGAACAACAACACGACGCACGTGTTGTAGGCGAAGTGCACGAAGATCCCGGGCCACAGGCTGCCGCTGCGTTCGCGCAACCATCCGAGATACAGGCCGAGCCCGAGGTGGATCGGCATCGTCAGCGGCGACAGGTGCACGAACATGAACGCGAACGCGGTCACCAAGAAGCCTTGCCGCGCGCCGAGCAAGGCCATCAGTCGGCCCTGCAGCATGCCGCGGAACGCGATCTCCTCGACGATCGCCGGCATCACGGCGATCGTGAAGACCGACAGCTCGGGGCCGAGACGGTCGACCAATTCGCGCATCGACGGATCGCCTTCGAGGTCCGGCACCGCGGCGAACAGCGCCTTGCACCAGAGCACCGCCAGCCCGAACCCCACCACCGGCGCGACTGCGGCCTCGAGCGCATGCCTGCCCGAGAACCGCCGCAGCCCAACCGTGCCGTAGGGCCCCGAGAACGCGGCGATCGCGAGAACGGCGAGCCCGCCGAGCAAGCTCGCGAACGGCAACAGCAACGCGCCTTCCTGCCCTTCGGCCATCGCCATCGCCGCGAGTTGCGGAGCGAGGATGGCGAACAGCACCGCCGTGATCTCGAGCAGCGCGACGCTGGTCCAGCGCGCGCGCCACTCGACCTTGCCCTGCAGCAGCGTGCCGGGCGCCATCGGCAGCGACGTCGGGATCGCGACCTCGACGGTCTCCCCCGGCTCCGCGCGCAGTTGCACCATGCCGCGTTCGTCGCGATGCATGGGCTGCAACGCGGCATGCTCGCGGTCCACAGCCTTGCGCAACGCCGTGCGCTCGCTCGGGGTCATCGCAGCCGCAGGATCCGTGTTCGCAAGCAGCGCTGGCGACGCGTGCGCGTCCTTGGGGACATCGACCCAAGCGCCGCAATCGCAGCGCAGACGGAACCCGCAAAGGCTCTTGTGCACATGCCACGGCTGCGCGCAGCCAGAGCACGAAGCCGAGCGCGCATCGGCGTCGGCGAGCGGCTGGCCGCGCGGCCACGTGCGAACGGCGCGGCCGTCGTCGCCGGACGCGTCGGCAGCAGTCGGATCGCCGCCGGTGTTGCTCACTTTCGCTTGGCCTCGTCGGTCAGCGACAACCGCACCGTCGTTGCGTCGAGCGCGCCGTGCACCTTGACGATCGTCTTGGCCGCGGGGTCCGCGAGCAGCGCACGCAGCTCGCAGCGCGAGGCCGAACGCACGTTGCCGTCTCGATTGCAGACGAGCACCCACGCGACGCCACCGTCACCGACCGCATCGACGGCTGCGCGGTCCACCAGCGAGCCGGCGCGTTCGCGCAGCGCGGTGAGCTCCGAAGGATCCTTCGGATAGCTCGCGCCGCGACGGATCTCGACCTCGTAGTTGCCGAAGCTGCGCGTGACGGAGAGTGCGAGCGTCTCGCCGAACGGCCCCGTCTCGATCGAAAGAGTCTCTGCGCGCGCAGCGAGGATGCGGTCGAGCAAGCCGTTCCGCCACACGAGCACGGAGGCGAGGACGACGAGCAGCGGCGCGATCCACAGTGCCTCGCGTCGACGCAGCAACGCGCGCGGCGAACCGCCATCGACGGCGGCGCCTTCGCCTTCGAGCCGCGGCCGAAGGCGCGTCACGGGCGCAAGCGCGCCCTGGCGCACCGCGAACAGCGTCTCCGCGACCTGCGTGCCGTAGACCATCTTGGAGCGCAGGGTCGACTCGACACTGCCTGGATGCGCCTTCGCGACGAGTTGCTCCAGCGCGGCGAAGAACCTCGACTGTGCGTCCTCGTCGAACCCGGCGCCTTGCACCGTCGTATCGCGCGGCAGCATCGAGAACCGCGCGCCGGTGATCTCGCACACGAACTTCGCCTTGCCACAGGCGGACAATGCGTCGACGGCAGCCGACACCGCGCGCACATCGTCGGCACGGCCTTCGAGGATGCCGTTCCACTCGACGACGATCGGCGCGCCCTCGGGGCGATCGAGAGCGTCGCTCACGACTGCGCTC
Organism: uncultured Singulisphaera sp.; assembly: GCA_964514315.1. Lineage (GTDB taxonomy): Bacteria > Planctomycetota > UBA1135 > UBA1135 > UBA2386 > SXPK01. The sequence continues at coordinate 4,073 of CAZEQF010000135.1, forward strand.
CGTCGAAGTCCGCGACGTCGCGCAGCCTGGCCCAGTCCTGCATGCCCTGCCGCCACACGAGGCTGTCGCGCGTGATCGCCTGCGCCGCCAACAAGTGCTGGATCGTCTCCGCGCTCACCGGCCCGTGGCGTTGGTTGTCGCGCGCGTAGTACCACGACGCGCCTTGCGTCGCCCCCGACAGCAAGGGCGGCGGCGCATCGCCGTTGCCGATCTCCGCGGCCGTCGATGTGTCGAGGCCGAGCGCCTGGTCGTGCGCGCCGAGACGCTTGTGCACCTCGTTGTGGCGCTGGTCGGACACTTGCCGCTCCTTCGCGATCTGTTCGCGCAGCCTTCGGTTCTCCTGACGCTGCCGCTCTTCGCGTTCCTGCTGCTGCTTCATGTCCGGCAGGCACAACAGGAGGATCAACGCGAGGCAGGAGAAGATGCAGCCAATGAAGAACCACGCGACGCCGCTGCGGCCGCGCGCATTTGCGATCACGGCGCAAATGCCCCCGAACACGAGGGCGATCAGCAACTGGGCGAGGAGTTCCGCTTCACCGTTGGCGAGGATGGCAGTCATGGAGCGATGGAGAGCAAGGACGCGGGAGCGAGAAGCCTGAGGATCCAGCCCGCAAGGACGAGGATCACCGAGGCCTTGCACACAGCGAGACCCAATCGACGCCCGCGCGCATCGAGACCGGGGAATGCAATCAGCGTGAGGTTCCACGCGAACAAGGCAAGCAACGCTGCGCCTGCAACGATGCCGCCTGGATGGAAGGCAAGTGAGCGAGCGACATCCCCCTGCACGACGCTTGCGACGCTGCGCACGAGGCCACAGCCCGGGCATGCATGCGGCCCCAGGCACTGACCGACGAGGCAACTCGGCCCGCGCATGCCGCCCCAACGCGCAGCGTCCTCCGACACATCCGCCGTGCCTGCGGCAACGAGGGCCGCGGCGGACAACAAAGCCCGGATCGCGTAAGGAGCGCGGACGAGTCCATGCGTGCGAACCGCAACGGTCGCAGAGGTTGCGCGCAGCGTTTTCACCCGACGACTCGCTGCGAGGAAAGGAAGGCGAAGGAGCCGGCGCGCAACGCAATCAAGGAGCGCAACAGCCCGCAATGGCGGTCGATTTGCAAGGGGGCCGCTTCGAGCCGCGAGTCCATGGAGGCGGCAATGGAATCGCAAAGAGGCAGGCCGCTCAATCCCCGCCTGCACGCATCAGCGCCGCTGCGCGTCCCGCGGCATCCACATGCGTTCCGGCCACAGGCCAAGCGGCCCGGGCTTGACGCCCTGCAACCGCGCGTCGACGAGCACTTCGGCCAACGGGTGCACGAGCAGCGAGCAGGGTTGCAGTTCGGCGAGGCGCGCGTGGACGCGGCGCAGAAGGGCACGACGGGCCTCTGGATCGAGCTCGCGACGTTGCTGCTCGAGCAGCGCATCGACCTCCGCGTCGGCAAAGCCGCCGGCATTGCGCGCGCCCCGCGAATGGAACAGCTCGTAGACGTCGCCGAAGGCAGGCATCGACACGAGCAGCATCGCGCCGTCGAAGTCGCCGGCGTCGCGGCGCTGCACGAGTTCGCGGAACGCGAGCACGTCGAGCTGCACGTCGACGCCGACGTCGGCGCACGCGCTGGCGAACAACTCGCCCATGCGACGAAACCACGGAGCTTCGACCGGGACGAGCAGCCGCAGCGACAGCCGTGTCGTGGCGCCGTCGAAGCCGGCATCGCGCAGCAATGCGCGCGCAGCATCGGCGTCGAACGGCACGGGCGCGAGCTCCTCCGGCGCGTCGCCGGAGTCCGGCTTGCAGAACGCCGCGCTCGGCCGCGCCGCGCCTGCGAACAACTTCGTCGCGATGCCAGGGCGGTCGAATCGCATGCCGAGCGCGCGACGCACGCGCGCGTCGGCGAGCGGGCCGAGGCGGACGTTCCACTGCACGACGTAGGCGCCGAGCGACGGCGTGTCGTAGACGAGCCGCACGCACTGCGAGCGCAGCGCCGCGTCGTTCTCGAGCAAGGCTGCGAGATCGGGGCCCGTGTGCCAGTCGAGTTCGCCCTTCTTCAGCGCGGCGAAGCGCGCCGCGGGATCGAGCAGGAAGCGCACTCGGATGCCCTCGAAGTTCCAGACGCCGCGCTCGCGGCGACGCCAGCTCGTCGGGTTCTCGTAGACCGTGAGGTCGATGCCGCGACGCCACGACGGCCGTTCGCCGTCGGCGGGCAGCACCTGGTAGGGCCCCGTCCCTGGCCCAGGAGTCTGCACGAGGCGCGCGAGCCACGCGCCGAAGCCCTTCTGGTCCGGCTTCGGCTCGGGCGCGCCGTCGCGCGCGGCGAGGTCGGCGAGCGCCTTCTGCATCCAGGCCTTCTGCACGACGACCCAGCTCTCGCCCACCGCACGGGCAGCGGCGAAGTGCGGCGCGTCGAAGCCGATGCGCAGCGCGCGCGGATCGCCGCTTGTGCGCGCGACCGACGCGACGCGGCGCATGCCGTCGCAAAGCGAGCCGAGCACGACGCCGTCGGCGCGCGCGACCTCGTGGGTCCACAGCACGTCGTCGATCGTCAGCGGAGCGCCGTCCGAGAACGTGACGCCGTCGCGGATGCGCACGCTCATCGACATGCCGTCCGCGGCGACCTCGAACGACTCCGCGAGCGCAGGCCGCGTCGCGAACGTCTCCGGGTCGGCGTCGAGCAACGTGTCGTGCGTGAACGCGAGCACGTAGCGACGCGCGACCGCGCTCGTCGTCGTGAACGGGTTGAGGTCCGAAGGCTCCTCGGCGACGCCGGTGTAGACGTGGCCGCGCTGCGGCTCCGTCGACGAGGATGGCGCGATCGCCTGCGCGTCGCCGACGACGTTCGACGGTCCGCGATCCGGCTGCAATGCCTGCAACAGGAACGCGCCGACGACGAGCGACAGCGCGAAGACGAGCAGGGTCTTGAGTCGCGGGTTCATGATGAAGCTATGCCGCGCGCCCGAGCGCGAGTCCGCCCGCCACCGCGAGCACGCCGATCACGTTCTGCCCCACCACGTTTGCGGCAAACGCGAGCATGCGACCCTGTTGCCACAGTTCGAGGCTCTCGAACGCGAACGTCGAAAACGTCGTGAACGCGCCGAGGAAGCCGGTGAGCAGGGCCGCAGCAACGGGCGCGGGCCACTTGCCGCCGTGCATCGCCCACAGCAAGCCGAACGCGAAGCAACCGGCCGCGTTGATCGCGAACGTCGCGAGCGGGAACGTCGCGAGCACGTCGCGCAGCGCCATCGCTGCGAACCAACGTGCGAGCGCGCGGAACGCGCCGCCGACGGCGACCGCAAAGAACACGGGAAGGGTCATGGGATCGCGGCAATGCAACGAGGCGGAGCATCGCAGCGCAACCGGGGATCCTGGTCGGCGAACGGTTTCGCGCCGCCGCGCGGCGGTCACTTCTTGGGATAGGTCTCGAGCACGAACTCGCGCCACTTCGCGTCGAACGTGGCGCCGTCCCAGCCGAAGATCTCCTGCAGTGCCGTCGCCTGCATCTGCGCCCAATCCTCCGGCTTCGTGCCTTCGAACGAGATCGGCAGGCTCTTCATGCGCACGAGCAGCGTCCCGAGCTTCTGCTTGTCGTGCTTGAGCAGGAAGTCGACGCGCGACCACGACTGCAGCTCGCCGTGGTAGCCCATGTCCTGGTTCTTCTGCCACAGGGCCATCTGCGAGAACGGGATCCGCGTGCGGTCGTACTGCGCGCGAGCCCGCACCTTCTTGGGCCACAGGTGCTGGTCCTCTTCGTTGACGGCCTCGTCGTCCTTCACCGTCACGTTCACGAACTCGGTCTCGACGCGGCGCGAGACCACATGCGCGAGCCCTTCGGCGATCCAAGGCGGCATGCGGTAGCTGTAGCCGCGCAGCCCGTTCGCGAGGTTGCCCGCGAGCCCGTAGAGCACGTGGCTGTGCAGCGACGGGTCGTCTTCGACCTCGAGGCCCTCGAGCGACACGCCGTAGAGGAACTGGTGGCTCGTCGGCAGGTAGTAGCTGAACGAGCGATCGGCCTGCACGCCGCAGAAGCGGTCGAAGTAGCGCGCGAGGTCCGACTTCTTCTGGAACACGAGCAGCAGGAACTTGTCGGGCAGCCCGAGGAACGGACCGTCCGGCGGCTGCTTCGCCGTGCCGAACTTCGCGCCGCCCGCGAGCATCAACGACTCGACCTCGGCGTAGAGCTTCTCGGCGCGCGCCGCGAACAGGTGCATGCGCAGCCACGGATCGAGGCGCTTCGGCTTGTCCGGGATCTTGGGCAGCTTCTTGCGCAACAGGGCGACCTCGTCGTGGATCGCCTTGCGTTGCGCCTGCTTCTCCGGGATCGCGACCGTGCGCAGGTTGCAGCCGATGCGGAAGTGCGCGGTCTCGAGCCACAGCACGCGGCCTTCGCCGAGCACGCGGTCGATGTCCTCGGTGCGCGTCTCCTTCGACCACACGAACGGCCCGTAGGCCGTGTGCCCCGCCTGCTGCAGCAACGCCGCGTCGCCGCCCGTGTAGGGATCGACCTTGGTGCGCGCGACCTCGTCGTCTTCCTTGCCCTTGCCGGCGGGAGGCGGAGCCTTGTCCTTGCCGGCCTTGTCCTGCGCACACAACGCGCCCGGAGCCGCGAACGCGGCTCCGAGCAGCGCGAGCAGGACGAACGGACGAGGCGCGATCACTTCGGCGCAGAGCCGCCGGGAGCAGCGGCCTTCTCGTCCGTCTTCGCCTCAGCCTTCTTCTCGTCCTTCGGTTCGACGAGGGCGGCGCGGCGGATCTCGAGTTCCTTCTCGAGGAACTTCTTGCGCTCTTCGTCGAGCTTCTGGAGCTGCTCCTCCATCTTCGGGATCTTGTCCGAGTCCGGGCCTCGCTTCTCGATCTCCTTGTCGACACGGCCGCGGATCTCCGTGGCCTGGCTGTCGATGCGATCGAGCTGGTTGAGGATCGAACGCAGCTCCTTCAGAGCCTTCTTCGCGTCGCCTTCGTAGTTGCGCTCGAGGTAGGAGAACATCGTCTCCCACAACTGCGTCTGCGATTGGTCGCCGGGAAGGGGCGTCTTGTTGGAGCCGTCGGGATCGACGAAGAAGAGGTGCGGGATGCGCTCGCCTTCCTTCGACTGCTTGAACAACGCAGTCAACGGATGATCGGCCTCGAGCACGTTCGGGGGCAGCTTCACGCAGTGGAACCACCGCGTGAGCAGCACCGTCTGCTCGTTGTCGAGCGAACGGCTCAGCAACGCATGGTCCGTGCCCTTGCACTTCTCGCATTCGCGCATGACGAGCAACGGACGCCGATCGTCGCGGACGACGAGCTGCATCGCTTGCTCGAGCGGAAGCGCGTGCTCGCGCTGGACCGTGACTGTGCCGCCCTTCTCGCGCTCGCCGGTCGTCGGCGCCGCAGGCTTCCAAACGGGGTAGTCCCAAGAGATCTGGAGGAGATCCTTCGACGTCTTCCCTCGACGGAAGTCGATGGGAATGCCGCCGCGACCGCCGCCAGCAGGGCCAGCCCGTCCTGCACCACTAGGACCCGCTACGGGAGCCGAACTGGCCCCCCCACCACCGCCTCATCACTGAGGCGAGGCGGGCCTCGCGAAAATCATCGCCATCGCCACGCAGGCGATGGTTGCACGGAAAGCGCTCATCAGTGCGTTCCTCTGGTTCGTGCGGGACGGCGTGCGCCGGAGTGGCGGCGGCCTGCCGCAGGGCTGGGGGGACTGCCCCGGGACGGTGATCGGACAATGCTGGGCG
>CAZEQF010000136.1:0-9764 GCA_964514315.1 uncultured Singulisphaera sp.
ATGTGCAGCTGCCGCGCACGGCGATCGCGTTGTCTGCCGTGCTGCTGCTGCTCGCGTCGTGGGGCTACAAGTGCCTCGGCTTCCAGGCCGGTTGAGCGCCCCACGATCTCGCGATGGGTGATGCTGGCAGGCGCGCGAACGCCATTGGCTTGCTCCGTGCCTCATGACTCTTCCCGTGCCTTCTCCGAAGGCCGGAGGTGGGGAATGCTGAGGGATTTGACCCGGTCAGGGAACCTGTTCTAGGTCCATGGAAGTCGAAGGGACGGAGTTGAGGAGTTTCCTCCGCTCCTTTGTTTCTGCAGCAGCCTGAGGACCGCTGCCCATTGCAGTGGCCCACATCCTCAATCTGGGGTCTCACACTCTCTTCCACAGTGCGGACTCGCTCGCTCTACCTGCCATGAGAAACCTGCGTCTCCCATCCCTCGCCATCCTGGCGCTCTCGTCCGGCCTGCTCGCGCAGACCGTCACCGTGTCGAACGTCTCGTTCGGCGGTTCCACCGGCAACGTCTGGCGCGCGGGCTTGAATCGCGTCCAGTGCATCTACGACTCGTCGCTGTTCACGAGCCAGGGCGTCAATGGCCCGATCGTCATCACCGACATCGGCTGGCGCGTCGCGTCCGCCAACATGACGGCTGCATCGGTGGCCGTGACCTATCCGTCCGTCGACGTGTTCCTCCAGGACTCGAAGGTCGACTACGCGAGCCCGACCGTCACCTTCTCGGCGAACCGCTCCGAGGACCCGCTCGGCACGCCCAACTTCAGCGGTCCGGTGACGACCCTGGTCCAGGCCGCCAACTCGAACCTGCCGCTGTGCACCGTCGCGCTCACGACGCCCTTCGTCTACGTGCCCTCCAGTGGTCAGGACCTGATCATCGAGCTGGTCATCAACGCAGTCCCGAGCCCGGCCACCGGCAACATCACGGGCACGAGCTTCAACGTCGGCCACCTCGCGAACACGGTCCGTTCGGTCAACTCCACGACCGCGCTTTCGGGTGCGGTGTCGGCGTTCTGCCCCACGGTCGACCTGACCTACAACACGTCCGTCTCGAACGCGGCCCAGAGCCTGACCGTCGGCCAGGGCTGCTACAACCGCCCGTATTCGTTCTACGAGTCGTGGATCGACCCGAATGGCGCCGCCTCGCTGCCCCTCGACATCGATCCGGTCGGTTCGGCCGGCGCGATCAACGGGTTCACCATGTTCCCCGTCGGTGACAACTACGTCGTCACGCAGAACAACGCGCCGGGTCTGTCGGTCGTGCCCGGGACCGGTTTGACCACCGAAGTCGTCAACAACACGGCGCCGACGGCGACGGACAGCGCGACTTCGAACCCTGCCGACGACGCCTACTGGACCCGGGCGTTGCCGTTCTCGTTCGTCTACCCGGGCAACCTGACCGGCACGAACCAGATCCACATCTCTTCGAACGGCCTCGTCTGGCTGGCGGCGCCGCAGACCGCGGGCAACCTGTACTCGTTCGACCAGGGTGGCGCGGCCAACTTCGCGGGCTTTGTCTCGCGTCCCGCGATCGCCCCGAACTGGATGGACCTCGAACCCGCCGACGGCTCCACCTTCCTCGGCGGCCTTGGCAACATCATCGTCGACACGGACGGCTCGACCTACTACTCGATCACGTGGAGCGGTGTGAAGGAGTGGCTCCCGACCCCGACGCCCGTGAACCTCTCGACCTTCCAGCTCGTGCTGTATGCGAGTGGCACGGTGGAGGTGCGCTACGGCGCCGGCGGCTGCCTCCACAGTGACTGCTCGCGCCTCGTGGGCTTCTCGCGCGGTGACGGCGTCGACGGTGGCACGGGTCCGTCCCCGCGCCAGTACCCGGACCTCAGTGTCGCCACGGCCGGGACCGGCTATGTCTCGGGTGACGGTGCGCGCAACTCGCGTCTGTCCTCGACCTACCGTCCGAAGGTCGGTCGGCCTCTCGAACTCGTCACGACGAACTTCGACCCGCAGACCGTGTTCAACATCGGCCTGATCAGCACGACGCCGCTGCCGGGTATCGACCTGGCGACCCTCGGCATGCCGGGCTGCAGCGCCTACATCCTGCTGCCCGAGATCGCGTCGGACTTCCAGTTCGTCTCGACGCCGTCGGTTGCCTGGCCGGTCCTCGGCAGCATCCCGGCTGCGTTCGCGGGTGCGTCGGTCTACGCGCAGTCCGCGCAGCTGCTCAGCGGTGTGCCGTTCTCGCGCAACGTCGCGAACATCGTTGTCTCGAACGGCGTCACGCTGACCTTCGACATCAACTGATCGCGAAGTGAGAACCGTCGCCGGGCGATCCTCGGTGACTTGAACGGCCGGTGGCGTCCTCGACGTCGCCGGCCGTTCTGCATTCCGGCGCGGGTCCGCGTGGAGGATGCGACCAGTCGGCGCATCGGACCGGCGCGGTGCTCAGGTGCCCGGGCGTCGCCGCTTGCCACCCTGACGCTTGCCGTCGTCGTCGGAGTCGACCTTCGAGTGCAGTCGCTCGCTGCGCAGCGCGTGGTCGAGCATCGCTGCATACGACGCATAACGCGAGCGGTGCACGGCTCCGTTCTCGAGGCCCGCGAGCACTGCGCAGCCTGGCTCGTCGCGGTGCAGGCAGTTGCGGTACTCGCACTGCGGCAGCAGCGCCGCGATCTCGGGGAACACGAACTGCGACTCCTGCGCGCCGATCTGGAACTGGTGGAAGCTGCGCACGCCGGGCGTGTCGAGCACGTGGCCGCCGCCGGGCAACGGGATCAGCTCCGTGTGCGCCGTCGTGTGCTTGCCCTGGCGGATGTGGTTGAGCGAGCCGGTGCGCAATTGCAGGCCGGGAACGAGCGCGTTCAGCAACGTGGACTTGCCGACGCCGGAAAGGCCGCACAGCACCGTCCGGTTCTCGTGCAGCAGCGTGCGCAGTTGCGCGAACTCGTCGTGCGTCTCGAGGCCGGGTTGCGTGCACGTGGCGAAGACGCGGTAGCCGAGCTTGCGGTAGAGCTCGATCCACTGCTGCGCCGTGCCCTTCTTGTCGCGGTCGATCTTGGTGAGGATCAGCGCGGCGGGGATCTGTTGGCGCACCGCGCCAGCGAGCACTCCGTCGATGAGCTCGGGCTGGAACGGCGGCTCTGCGGCGCTCGCGACCGCGAGCACGAGCGTCACGTTCGAGGCAACGACCTGCGACCGCTCCTCGCCTTCGCTCGCGGCGCGGCGATGCAGCATGCTCGTGCGCGGCAGCAATGCGTCGATCGCCTGCCCGGTCACGTCGAACTGCACGCGGTCGCCGACCGCGAGGGGGCGCTTCTCGTGAGATCGCTCCTCGAACAGCTTGCCCGCGAGCGGCACCGTTCGGCGCTGGCCGTCGACCTCGACGTGGCAGACCTTGGCGTCGATGCGCAGCACGAGACCTTCGAGAGGGGCGGGTTCGGTCATCCGGGACGGCGCACCATACACGGAAGTCGCGTCGGCGCGCGGACCCGCGTAGAACGCGCGTCATGCCGCAGCAGAAAGCAGCTGTTCCCGTCGTAGGCCGGCTCGCGCCGAGCCCGACCGGCGCGCTGCATCTCGGCAATGCGCGCACGTTCTTGCTCGCGTGGCTCTCGGCGCGTTCGCGCGGCGGTCGCGTTTCGTTGCGCATCGAGGACATCGACGGCCCGCGCGTGAAGCCCGAGGCTGCCGCTGCCGTGGTCGAGGATCTGCGTTGGCTCGGCCTCGATTGGGACGGCGAAGTCGTCGTGCAGTCGACACGGTTGCCCGTCTATGCAGAGGCCGCGCAGCGGCTCGTGGCGATGGGCCTCGCGTATCCGTGCGTGTGCACGCGCAAGGAAGTCGAGGAGGCTGCGTCGGCGCCGCACGAAGGCGCGCACGCGGTCACGAACGACGGCGCCGTCTATCCAGGCACGTGCCGCGGCAAGTTCGCTTCGGTCGAGGACGCGAAGGAGCAGACGGGACGCGACGCAGCCTTGCGGTTCCGCGTCGACGTCGCGGAGGTCCCGTTCGACGACCGGTTCTGCGGCGCGCAGCGCGGCGCGATCCAAGGCGACTTCGTCGTGCAGAAACGCGACGGTGGGCCTGCATACCAACTCGCGGTCGTCGTCGACGACGCGGCGTTCGGCGTGACCGAGGTCGTGCGCGCCGACGACCTGCTGCCGAGCACGCCGCGGCAGTTGCTGCTGTACCGCGCGCTCGGATTGACGCCGCCTACGTTCGCGCACGTGCCGCTCGTCGTCGGCCACGACGGCCTGCGGCTCGCGAAGCGCCACGGCGACACTTCGCTGCGCCATCTGCGCGAACGCGGCGTCTCGGCCGGCGCGGTCGTCGGGTTCCTCGCGCGTTCGTGCGGGTTGCGAGCCACGGCATCGCCGTGCGCGGCGAGCGAGTTGCTCGCGGACTTCGACTTCGCGCGCGTGCCGAAGGGCCCTGTGCGCGGCGACGACCACGGCCTCGCGGGCGGCTGAGCGCGTCAGCGGCCGTTCGTCCGCTTCGCTTCTTCCGCCGCGATCTCGGAGATGTGCGCCGCGAAGTCGGGGTCCTCGCCTTGCAGCAACGCGGGCAGCTCGGCGCGGAACTCAGCTCGCTTGCACCATTCGCGCATGTAGTCCTCCCACGACTGCCACAAGCGCGCGGTCTGCGCGGTCATCTCCGGCTCGTAGACCAGCAGGTAGGCGCGCTCGAACAGCGCGACGAGGATGTTGAACAGCGCGAGGCGTCGTTCTTCTTGCTCGGCGTCGAGTTGCTTGGGTTCGCCGCCGCGTTGCAGCATGCGAAGGTCCGCGTTGTCGAGCACGAGCTTCATGAAGCCCGTGTAGTCGTCGGACAACTGCTGGTGGATCTCCTCCTCTTCCTGCTGCCGGTCGCGGCGCTGCTCCCAGATGAACACGAGGATCGCCATCGGCAGGCCGAAGACCGTGACCACGTAGCTCAGGAGTTCCCAGGTTGCAGTGTCGAACATGGCGCGTCCGCGCAGCGTAGACTGGCGAGGATGCGCAAGTTCGACCATTCGGCTCTCGTGCTGACCTGGATCGCCGCGTCTGCCGCCGCGCAGGATCCGTTCGAGGACGCATGGCGTCGCGTCGAGCGTGAGTTCATCGCGCGCAGCGAGGCGTGCGGCGCGGTCGGCGCGTCGCTGGCGTTCGTCGACGGCGGCGTGGTCCGCAAGTCGGTGTGCTTCGGGCTCGCGGACCGCGACGCAAAGCGGGCCGTCGATGCGGACACGATCTTCCACTGGGCGAGCTGCACGAAGACGCTCACGGGCGTCGCCGCCATGCAACTGCGCGATCGCGGCATGCTGTCGCTCGACGGACTGCTCATCGATGCGTGCCCCGAGTTGCGGAAGGCGCACGATCCGCAAGGTTGGCTTGCGTCTGCCACGCTGCGGCATGCGATGCAGCACGCTGCGGGCTTTCGCGGCGCGACGTTCCCGTGGGGCGGCGAAGCGTGGCAGCCGCACGAGCCGAAGGACTGGTCGCAGCTCACAGCGATGATGCCCTACACCAAGGTCGAGTTCGCGCCGGGCTCCAAGTTCTCCTACAGCAACTTCGGCATCGTCTTGCTCGGTCGCGCGATCGAGGCGGCGAGCGGCGACGACTACGAGGCCTACATGGAGAAGAACGTGCTGCGCCCGCTCGGCATGCGCGGCAGCTACTTCGATGCGACGCCGTGGCATCTGCGCAAGCATCGCTCGCACGGCTACGCGCGCGGCGAAGACGGCGGTGTTCGCGATCTTGGCGCGGAGTTCGACACGGGAATCACGGTCAGCAACGGCGGGCTCAATGCGCCGGTGGGGGACATGGCGCGCTACGTGTCGTTCCTGCTCGGCGCGAGCGAGAACGGCAGCGACGCGGCGGCCGTGCTGTCGCGCGCTTCGCTCGGCGAGATGTGGGATCCGTCGCTGCCCACCGGCGGCGCAGACGGCGAACGCATCGGCCTGTGCTTCTTCGTGCAGGAGCGCGCCGGGCAGCGCATCGCAACGCACACGGGCGGACAGCAAGGCTACGTGTCGTTCTTCTATGCGCATCCTGCATCGAAGACCGGCGCGATCGGCGTGTGGAACACGTCGAGCGCAGGTCCTGCGATGCAGGCGATCCGCGCGATGTGCGTCGAGACGCTGTCGATGCCGCTGACGCCGAAGCTCGAGGCCAAGGGCGTCGCCTCGGCACTTGCCTGGAAGCAGTTCAAGCTCCGCGTGGCGCGTGACGCAGGCGGAACGGCCTCGCTGGTCCTCGAGTCTCCGACCGGCGGCCACAAGGTCGATTGGGCGCGGGCCGTCGCGAAGGACGACGTCCTCGAAGTCGACCTTCGCGTGGAGACGCCGGGCAAGGACGAGATCGTCACGCAAGCAGCGGTCGAGCACTCGATCGTGGTGCCGCAGGCGCCGGTCGCGCGCGCGAAGATCCGCATCGCATTGCGCGAGCGCGGCGCGCACTACCTCGTCGAGCCTGCGTTCGAAGACGCTGGCGAACTTCGGCTGCGCTGATCGAGCGTCGCGCGCTCGGGAGAGTCTGCGCTCGAAGGCGCTCGGTAGGCGCTTGCACCGCGGCTCGCGCCGTTCGCCATGCGCGAGCCTGCGTGTGAAGGCCCTTGCGAGTTGTCTGTCGGCCGATCGCGCGCCGCGCGCTCAGAACGCGCCGGCGCGGCGGTAGTCGAAGAACGTGTCGACGAACACGTCGATCTGCGCGGCGAACTGCGGGCCGAACGACAGCCGCAGCACGTGCTTGGCGATGCGTTCCGGCGCCTCTTCCTTGGAAACAGGCTTGGCGGCCGAAGCTGCGCCCGCTGGACCACCAGGCCTCGGCCCGCCCATGTCGAGCAGGACCATCGTCCCGCCACCGGCCTCGGCGATCTGTTCGAACCACGGGTTCGCGCGCGGGCTCGTCGCGATCGTCGACGTGATGAACGGCTTCAACTTCTCCTGCTTGCCGGTGACGGGACGTTTCGGGTCCTGGAACGGCTTCTCGTAGGCGCCGCGCACCAGCCCGATGAGTCCGTCGTGCACGTCCGGGTGCGGCGGCGCGTCGCCGACGACGAGAAGCATGCGGTTCTTCTCCTTGTCCCAGCCCATCGACTTGTCGAGCGCGACCTGCACGCCGTGCTCCACGCGCTCGGGTTCGTCGCCGCCGCCGCCGGCACGGAGCTTGGCGAGCTTCTCGCGCACGACCTTCACGTTCTTCGTGAGCGGCACGAGCGCCTCGGCGGGATCGCCCATGTCGCCGAAGTCCTTGTAGTGCACGAGGCCGAGTTCGAGCTTCGGCGCGATGCCGCCGAGGATCGCGGCGATCTCGGAGATCGCGTCGCGCACCGCGTCGATCGCGAGTTGCATGCTGCCCGTCGAGTCGACGACGAACACGACCTGCAGGCCTGCGTCGCGCAGGTCGAAGGCCTTCTCCATGATGCCGCCCGCCGCCGTGCCGCCTTCCTTCGCGGCGCCGTCCGCGGGCGTCCACGGCTTCGTCGCGTAGGTCTCGCGTTGCTGCGCCCACCACTTCGCGATCGTCGACGGCTTGGAGCCGTCCACGCCCGGCAGCACGCGCTCGAGCACTTCGACGGCGCGGTTGCGCACGAATGCGTTCTTCGATGCGACGAGCTTGTCGACGACTTCGTCGACCATCTCCTTCGTCGTCACCGCGCCGAGCACGCGGTCGTTCGTGCGACGCAGTTGCTCGAGCGCGTAGACCTGCAGCTTCACGTCCTTGCTCGCGAGCGCAGAGAGAAGGCACGGACTTGCCACGGGGTGCCAGTCCGCGCCGAGCGACAGCATCGCCATCGCCTGCAGCGACCACGTCTCCGCGGTCGCATACGAGTTGGCGATCGTTGCAGAGGCCTTCTCGCCGAGCGGCGTCGACGCATTCGATGCGTCAGCCTTGGGTTCGGCGGGCTTCTGCGCGCGCACGAGCGGCGCGGCGCAGAGCGAGATCAGGAGGGCTGCGGCGAGTCGCATGAGGGGGCGCGCAGAGTAGCCCGCGCGCGCCCCGACGGAACCGCCGCAGCGCGGCAGTTCACTTGAACTGCGCCTGCACCGGGTTGCTGATCGTGATGTTGCCGAACAGGTCGAGCGCGCCGCACTGCAGGATCATCGGGATGCCTGCGAACTGGCCGATGTGCGGATTGGCGAGGATGTAGGACGCGTAGCCGTTGCCGTCTGTCAGCTGCAGGCCGAGGTCCGTCGGCGAGAAGATCGGGAAGGTCTGCGCGTGCGAGAACGGATCCACCGTCAGCGGAACGAGCGCGGTGGGGACCGACGGCGCGAAGCCGCCGACGGGCGCGATGTTGAAGTCCGCGAGCAGCACCGTGAACGACGTCGGCAGGCCGTGCACGTCGATCTCGATGTTCGCCTGCGTCGTCGCAGTGTTGATCGCGCCGAAGTTCGGCATGTCGAGCGTGAGCGGCTCGTAGGGGAGCTGGCCCACGACGACGAGGCCCATCAGCGACGGCTGGAAGTTGGTGATGTCCAGTCGGACGCCGAGCCAGCTGCCATTCGCGGCGACGCCGATCGTCGTGCTCGCGCACGTGATGCCGTTGATGACGGCGGGCGTGCCGTTGAGGTTGGTCGAGAAGATCGTGCCGGCGTAGGAGCCTGCGTCGCTCGTGAACACGAGGTTCGGCGCCGGGACGAAGGCGCCCGTCGCATCCGGCCAGTTCGGCGTGAACGTGCCGCCGTTCGGGTCGATGTCGAGGCCGGACACGCGACCGAACACGCCGGCCACGGCGAGCGGGTTGCCCAAGCGGTCCATGCACTGCGAGTTGAGCACCATCTGGCGCACGCTGATCGGCGCAGGGCCCGAGCCGAGGGTGTTCTCCTCGACGAGGATGCGAGCCGAGTTCGCGGTGACGGACGCGACGTTGCCAGAAGCGTCGTAGGTGATCGCCGAGGCCGGGATCAACACGATCGCTCCGTCGTTCGCGAGCGCCGCGCCGGTCGACATGCCGTTGATCCACTGGCCGCCTTGCGACGGGCTGTAGTAGAGGTTGCCGACCGCGTCCTGGCACATCGCGCTGGCGCCCTTCACGCTGGTGAAGCCGACGGGGGCCGGGCCCGCCGCGATGTCGATCAGGTCCTGCGTGATGAAGTATTCGAGGTTGCCGCTGCCCTTGAAGCGCACGAAGTCACCGGGGCGGATGACGGCGACGGACGTGCCGCCGTTCGTGAACGCCTCGATCTGGAGCGGCGCCGCGTTGCTGCGCACGGTGAACCACACCTTGTCCGCAGTGACGAGGCCCTTGTCCGCCGCCTTCACGAACAGGCCACCCATCTGGATGTTCTGGAAGTAGGTCTTGAAGCCCGCGAACTTCGTGTAGTTGCCGTCGCTGTTGCTGTCGCCGATGTAGGCCTGGTGCGCCGTGGCGGGCTGCAGCGTGCGCGCGAGCGCTGCGGCGCTCGGGGTGACGACGGAGAAGTCGAACTCTTCGAGCTTGTTGATGCTGCCGTTCGTGCGCTCGTTGATGGTGTCGAGGCTCTGGAACGGGAATCGACCGGTGAAGACGAGCGAGTTCTGCGCGCTCAGCGACGCGCAAAGCGCCGCAGCGGCGAGGATCTTGATGTTCGTGTGCATGGGGAGTTGCGGTTGCTTCGGGGTCGGCATGCTACGCAAGGCGATGCGAAGTGGAGAGCCCCCCTGATGACATCGGCATGGCAGAAGGCACGGGCATTTTCGGTCCGCTGTGGTTGCCGGCCTCGTGGGTTGCCAGGAGCATCTTGCTCTCCCATGCGCGCCTCGATCCTCGCAACGCTCCTCACGTCGGCGCTCGCCCTGGCGCAGACTCCGTCCAGCGACGTCTCCGTGGGCGTCTTCCCGTTCCT
>CAZEQF010000137.1:0-9764 GCA_964514315.1 uncultured Singulisphaera sp.
TGATCGGCGGCAAGAAGTTCGCGCAGGGCCGCGGTTGCGAGACCTGCAACTTCACTGGCTACAAGGGCCGCATGGCGATCACCGAGATCCTCGTCGTCGACGAGCGTCTTCGCGAACTGATGCTGCAGAACGCGAGCACGTCGCAACTCGCCCGCGCCGCGGTCGAGTCCGGCATGTCGACGCTGCGCGAATGCGGCCTGCAGGCGATCTTCTCCGGCCAGTCGACGGTCGAGGAAGTGCTGCGCGAGACCGGCGGCCTCTGAGTCTCGGGCTCGACGTTCAGCGGAACGCGATCTCGACGACGTTGCTGTCTAGGACGAGACCGGTGTGCGTCTGGTCGAGCAGCACGGCCTGCGTCGCGAGCCGCAGGCCTTGCAGCCACGGGCCCGTGCCTGCCGTCGACTGCAGTTCGCCGAAGCTGTCCGTGACGCCGCCGAACACCACGTCGAGGCCCGGGCCGACGCCGAGTTGCAGGGAGCCGAAGGACAGCGGCATGCGCTGCAGACCGACCACGACGACCGCGAGCGAGTTGGGGACGCCGTCGATCGCGAGATGCACAGGGCCCGCGGCGATCGGATGGTCGACGGCCCATGCAGACTCGTGGTCGACGCGGTGCACGCACAGCGCGCGGCGCAGTCCGCGCTCGGCGTCGACGAGGCCTGCGCCGTAGCGGTTCTCCTTGCCGGCAACGGGGCCGAGATCCTGCGCGGTCTGGTGCACGATCATCGCGACGTCCTCCGGCGTGAGGCTCGGGTTCGCGCACTTCCACAACGCGATCACGCCGGCGACGGTCGGCGCTGCATTCGAAGTTCCCGAGAACGTGGTGGTGCGGCACGGCGCGCCGCTCGTGGTCGTGTTGCCTGTCGGCCCCAGCACGTCGGGCTTCAGCAATCCCTGCCTCGCGCCGTTTTGCCACGGATAGTCGTCGTGCCGCGCCGCGTCCCATTGCGAAGCGGGATAGGCGGGCACGTTCTGCTGCACGTCGGCGAGCGACCATGCGAACGGCCCGTGCGGCGACACGACATCGATTGCGTTCTGCGGGACGCGGTATGCGCCGACCGCGAGCACGCCAGAGATGCCGCCCGAGGACTGCGCAGGATCGAGGTACGGCGACGGCGCGCACGCGGGCGCTGCGATGTTGCACGGCACGCGCAGCGAACTCGCCCCGTCGTTGGCCGCGGCCCCGTCGTTGCCCGACGAGTTCACGCGGATGAGCCCGGCGGCGAGCGTTGCAGCGGCGACGTCGCGATGCACCAGGTAGTTCGGCGGCGGAGTGAAGTTGGCCTTGTAGCTGAACGAGCTCGTCTGCACGTCGGCGCCCATCGCGAGCGCGTACTGGATCGCGTTCCACTGCGACGTCTCGGACAACGTGCGGCACGTCATCACGTTCGCCGCGGGCGCCTGGCCCCATGCGATGCCGCTGCAACTGCCGTCGCCGACGAGCAAGCCCGCAGTCATCGTGCCGTGGCCGCCGCCGTCGTCGATCGCTGCGCTGCCGAGGTCGAACGCGAATCCGTGCACGTCGTCGACGAAGCCGTTCTGGTCATCGTCGATCCCGTTGTTGGCGATCTCGCCGGTGTTGGTCCAGCGCCGCGCATCGAGGTCGCTGTGCGACGAGATGCCGCCGTCCACGTTCGCGACCAATACTCCTTGGCCGCGGAAGCCGTAGGCCCACGCCACGAACGCGCGCGTCTGCACCGGGCCGTCGCCCGGCGCCGGGTTGGTGGCGGCGCATGCGATCGGCGCATCGAGACCGTGGGCCGCGTGCGAAGCCCCGTGGCCGGGGTCTTCTACAGGCTGCGCGGCATCGGCCACTTCCTCGTGGCGGGGCGTCGTGTCCAGGTGCGCAGAGAGCACGCATGGCAACGCTGCGAGCCGCTCGATCGCAGCGACGGTCGCTTCGAGCTGCACGAAGTTGCCGAGCCAGTTCGTCGTCGGGGAGCTGCACCGTCCCTCGATGCGCTCGCGTTCGGCTGCGGCGAGCAACTCGCGTTGCGAGTCCGTTGCGTGGTCCCGGAGCGCGGCGACCACGAGCTGGCGACGCTGCGCCAGCGGCTGCGACTTCGTCCGCGTGCGAAAGCCTTCCGCGTCGAAGCGTTGGCGGAGCACGAAGTAGACCTTCGCGCGGCCGCCGTCGCCGAGGCGATCCAGTTCGGCGCGCAACCACGGGTCGACCGCGCCGGGGCGGCTCGAAGCCGCTTGCAGCGCATGCATCCCGCCGCGGCTCGTCTCCGTCTCCTGCGCATGCAACGTCACGCTCGCGACGAGCGCGGCGAGGACGAGCTGGCTGGAACAGGACGATGGCATGGTCGCCGCCCATCCTAGCAGCCCGTGAAGCAGCGCACCGGCGGGCGCAGGCGCGAGGAAGGCGAACGCGGTGTCGTGCGCCTCGCATCGCACCAACGCGTCGGGAGGACGGCGGCTGTGCGGGGGACCGCACAGCGATCGTCCCGCGTTCGCCTCAGGTTGACGCTTCGCCGTGCGGGTGGGACGTTGTCCGCATGCGCCTCGCAGTTGCCTTCGCCTCGCTGTTGTCCGCCGCCTGCCTGACAGCACAGACCCCGGTGGTCACGGCAACCGGCGAGACGATGCGCATCCGTTCCTCGACCGTCGCCGCCGGCAGCGGCGGCTCGTTCAACGTCACGATCGTGATGGAGAACGACAACGCCAACGCAACCCTGCCGACGACCTTTCGCCGGTGGTGGCATTGCCAGATCGGGAACCTCAATCCTGCAGGCGTCACGTTGAACGTGACGGTCGACAGCACAGGCGGCTACACCGACATCATCCTGCCGTGCTGGTCGCTGTCGTCGAACGGCACGACGTGGTCCGACTATGTTCGCTGCCCGACGAGCGCGACGCCGACGGTCAGCGCGACAGGCGGGCGGCACACGTTCTCGCTCGCAGTTCCAGCAGGCACGACGGCGATCCGTCTCGCCAAGTACTTCCCGTACTCGGTGACGCGCAAGAACGCGTGGCTCGCGTCGATCGCGGGCCGTCCGCAGATCCGCAGCACGACCGTGCTCGGCGCATCGGTGCAGGGCCGCCCGATCGAGATGCTCGAGCTGACCGACGGGAACGTGCCTGACACGAACAAGCGGCGCGTCTGGATCCATTCGGGAATCCACCCGTCGGAGCAGACCAGCTTCTTCGTCGTCGAAGGGCTCGTCGATTGGCTGTGCAGCAACGACGCCTACGCAGCAGCCCTGCTCGACCGCGCGATCGTGACGATCGTGCCGATGGCCAACCCGGACGGCGTGTTCCTCGGCAACTACCGGGTCAACGCGAACTCGGTCAACCTCGAGGACGCCTGGGCAGCGCCCTACAACAACACGCAGCCGGAGATCGTGGCGCTGCGCACCAAGATCGAGCAGTTCATGGGCACGGCCGCCTCGCCGGCGCAGAACCCGATCGAAGTCCTGCTGAACCTGCACGCGTCGCACAACCTCGCCTATCCGTTCCACTTCCTGCACGCGGCGAATGCGTCGTGGACGAGTGGCGCGACGGGCGTGCTGCCGATCGTCAACCAGCGCGAGCAGGTCTGGATCAACCAGTTCAAGGCGCGCAGTCCGTTCGTGAATCGCGGCACGAACCAGAGCAGCACCGCGGGCTTCCCGACGCGGCCGTTCGTCGAGTCGATGATGCACGACCGCTGGACCGCCGTGAACGGTTGGCTCAACGCGCCCAACTTCGAGCAGCCGGTGATGGCGATCACGTTCGAGGGCACCTACGGCCGCGGGCCCGACGGGGTCGCATGGAACACGGAGGCCGACTATCGGCTGTGCGGCCAGCAGATGGGGCTGTCGCTGTGCGACTACTTCGGCGTGACGCCTGGGGCCTCGGTCACGGCTTACGGAAGCGCGTGCCAGCAGTTGACGCTCACAGGCACGCTCGGCGCGCCGGGGCTGAACCAATCGCTGACCCTGACCGCCAACAACGCAGCGCCCAACTCGTTGCTCGTGCTCGCCGTCGGCGGGCAGCAGATCCAGGTCCCGCTGCCTGCGCCTTGGTCGAGCTGCAATGCGCTCGCGACGCTCGACGCGAACCTCGTGTTCTTCGCGAATGCCGCCGGCGTGGGCACGCTGCCGCTCGTGATCCCGCCATTGCCCGGTCTCGCTGGCTACCTGCAGGCGGGCGCGCTCGACGCCAACGGAGCCCTCGACGCCTCGAACGGCCTGTTCCTTCGCAACGACTACTGAGCGTTGCGACTCTGCTGGATGCGGCATGCGGCGCCTAGATGACGCGCGCTTGCGCGGAAAGGGCCGCTCGCGGACGTTCTGCGCATGTCCTCGCATCCGTTCCGCGGCGTGCTGCCCGCGATCACGACTCCGTTCCTCGATGACGGCGCAGTCGACCACGCCTTCCTCGCCCAGCATGCCAAGACGATGTTCCGCGCGGGCTGCGCAGGCATCATCCCGCTCGGATCGCTCGGCGAGGGCGCCACGCTGTCGTTCGACGAGAAGGCTTCGATCCTGCGAACGCTCGTCGCCGCGAGCGGCGGCGCGCCGATCACGCCCGGCATCGCGGCGCTGTCGACGCAAGAAGCGGTGCGGCTCGCGCGCACGGCAGAAGAGATCGGCTGCAAAGGACTGATGGTGTTGCCCGCATACGTGCACAAGGGGCCGCGAGAAGAGCACCACGCGCACGTGTCTGCCGTCATGCGCTCCGTGCGCATCCCGTGCATGCTCTACAACAACCCGTTCGCATACGGCGTCGACTTCACCACGGAGTGGATCGCGGAACTGGCATCGCAGCACGCCAACCTCGTCGCCGTGAAGGAGTCGAGCGGCGACGCGCGCCGCGTGACCGCGCTGCTCGCGCGCTGCAAGGATCGACTCGACGCGCTCGTCGGCCTCGACGACATGTTGGTCGAGGGCGTCGCCGCCGGAGCGCGTGGCTGGGTCGCCGGTCTCGTCAACGCGTTGCCGCGGGAGTCGGTCGTGCTGTTCGAGCGCGCCCGCGACGGCGGCCCGGCAGCGGCCCGCGCGCTCTACGAATGGTTCCTGCCGTTGCTGCGGCTCGACGTCGTTCCCGAGTTCGTCCAGCTCATCAAGCTCGTGCAACAAGAGGTCGGCCTCGGGCACGAGCGCGTGCGCGCGCCGCGGCTCTGCCTCGCTGGGCCTGCGCGCGAACAGGCGTTGAAGACGATCCGCGGTGCGCTCGCTGCGCGTCCGGCGGTGGACGCATGACGGGCGACGGGATCGGCGGCGCCCACGTCGTCGCATGCGAACCCGTTCGCGGCGATGGAGCGACCTTCCATGCCTTCGACCCGTCGAATGGCGCAATGCTCGAGCCCGCGTTCGCCGACGCGGATTCGGGCCTCGTCGCAAAGGCATGCGAAGCGGCTCGCGCAGCAGAGGACACGTTCGCCAGCGTCGACGGCCGCGGCCGCGCCGCGTTCTTGCGTGCGATCGCGCGGGAACTGGAATCGCTCGGCGATCGGCTGCTGCTGCGTGCGGCACGCGAGACGGGGCTGCCGAATGCGCGCCTTGTGACCGAGCGGGGCCGCACGATGTTCCAGCTGGAGACGTTCGCGCGCGTGGTGGAGGAAGGTTCGTGGGTCGATGCGCGCATCGATCGCGCGGACCCGATGCGGAAGCCTGCGCCAAAGCCGGATCTGCGTGCGATGCTCGTGCCGCTCGGCCCAGTCGCCGTGTTCGGCGCGTCGAACTTCCCGCTCGCCTATTCGGTTGCGGGCGGCGACACCGCGTCGGCGCTTGCTGCGGGCTGCCCCGTGGTCGTGAAGGCGCACCCGATGCATCCGGGCACGAGCGAACTCACCGCCGAGGCGATCGTTCGCGCGGCGCGTTCGGCCGGCATGCCACAAGGCGTCTTCTCGATGGTGCACGGTCGCTCCCACGAGGTCGGCCGCGCCCTCGTCGAACATCCGGCGATCGCAGCGGTCGGATTCACCGGGTCGAAGCAAGGCGGCGCCGCCCTCTGCCGCGTGGCCGCCGCGCGCGACTGCCCGATTCCCGTGTTCGCGGAGATGGGGTCGGTCAATCCTGTGTTCGTGCTGCCTGCAGCGCTCGCCGCGCGCGGCGGCACGGTCGGCTCTGCAGTGGCCGGATCCGCGCTGCTCGCGTGCGGCCAGTTCTGCACCAGCCCAGGGATGGTCGTGTTCGTCGACGGCCCTGGCGCCGACAGCCTCGTCGGCGCGGTCGAGGCGGCGATCGCCGCGAGCACGCCGGGCACGATGGTGCACGCCGACATCCGCATCGGCTTCGAGCGCGCTGTCGCCGAGATCGAGCAGCGCGGCGATGTCACGTTGCTCGCTTCGGCGCCCGGCGACGGCGCGAATGCGACGACGGCTGCACGGGCCAGGGCCTATGTCGCCGAGGCGTCGGCTGTGCTGGCCTCGAAGCGCCTGCGCGAAGGGGTCTACGGGCCCGCGTTCCTGCTCGTGCGCTGCCGCGACACGTCCGAGATGCTCGCGATCGCCGAATCGATGCAGGGGCACCTCACGGCCACGGTGCATGCAGAAGCGTCGGACCTGCCGGCGCACGAGTCGTTGCTGCGCAGCATCCAGAAGCGCGTCGGCCGCATCGTGCACAACGGCGTTCCCACGGGCGTCGAGGTGTGCGCGTCGATGCAGCACGGCGGGCCGTGACCCGCGAGCAGCGACAGCAGGTTCACCGCGGTGGGCGCGCGCGCCATCCTGCGATGGGCGCGAACCGTCGCCTGGCAGGATGCGCCAGCGGCTTCGTTGCCGCCGGCGCTTCGCGAGGGCAATCCGCTCGGGATCTGGCGAACCGTCGACGGAGCGCTCGGCAAGGCATGAGCCGAGGCGCTCCGTCCGTGGTTGCGATCAGAAGAACAGCGTGACCGGAACCGAGGCGGACACCGCACCCGTGAGCGCGGCGCGGTTGGTGGATGCGGCGACGCGGACCGCCGGCAGGCTGGTCGGCGCAGCGGGCGGAGTCATCACCTGCGTGAGGTCGCTGAAGACGAGGTCCGAGGTGCCGAGCTCGATCGAGCCGACCTGCAAGTAGACGCGGTAGCCCGCAGGCAGGATCGGCCAGGTCAGCGTCGCATCGCACCCGCCGGTCGCGTCGTTGCGCCCGAGCACGAACCAATGCTCCGTCGACGACTGCAACACGCACGCGGGGCGGAACGGCCAAGGCTGCGGCTGCTGGCTCGCGCCGAATGCGAGGTAGCTGAAGGACTGGCCGTTGCCCTTGTCCGGCGCTCCGTCGCGTGCCGAGCAGTCGAGTTGCAGGTTCGACGCGGTGCGACGCAACGCCATCGCGGCGGTCGCCTGCGTCACGCTGCCGAGCGGCGCGCAACCGCCGCCGGTGCGGAAGCCGGGCTGCTCGTTCGTCGTCGTCGAGAGTTCGTGCGCATCCAGGTAGACGCTCAGGCTGCGGTCGACGCCCGCCGCGGAGATGTTCGCGTGCATCACCGTGTCGACGCAGAGCGTGCCTCCCGCCTGCGGCAACACGAATGGCAACGCGTAGGGGACGACGAGGTCGAAGGTCGGGGCCGGATCGAGCGCCGGACGGTTGGTGGCCGGGAAGACGATCGTGGTGCGAGGCAACACCATCGTGGGGTTGGGGCCGACGTTGTCGGCGAACGTGGCCGAGGCGGTGCCCGGCGTGCGCGGCGACATCGACAGGGTGACCTCCAACTCGGCCGCGAAGCCGTCGACCGCGCCTCGCAGCTGCGCGGCGTCGCGACGGAACGCGTGGCCGTGGATCGTCATGCCGGCCGGCAGGTCCTGGTGCAGGAACTGGAAGCGGCCATTCGGGCGGCCGAGCGGGAAGCTCGTGAAGCTCGAACCCTCGAGCGAAGAGCGGTCAGCTGGCGAAACCGCCTGGCTCTGGGCCGCGACGGAAGTCAGCGCGGACAGCAGGGCGACGGCGGGGGAAAGGAACGCGGACACTCGGCACAGTCGGTCGGTCATCAGATTCTCCATCGCGCGCCACCATGACGCGCCCCTCTGTGGAACGAGCCCCGCGAATCCGAGCCGAAATCTTGCGCAAATCGCTCTTGCCCGAAATCGGACCGTCTCTATCTTCCTCGCCCCTCAACCTCGTTCTTTGCGGAGGGATGAAACCCCTGCCCAAAAAGCCTGCCGAGTCCGCGCGCTCCCTCAGCGCAGGCCTGACCTTCGCGGTCACGGTCGCGTTGTTCGCCTGGGGAGGCATGTGGCTCGACGAACGCTGGGACACCAAGCCTTGGCTTGTGTTGGTCCTGACGCTCACCGGCGTGCTCGGCGGCGGCCTGCACATCGTCCGCCAGCTGGCGCCGGACGCTCTGGGCTCCTGGGGCGAGACCCGACGCTCCGACGTTGCCACCCCTCGCAAGGGCGACGCCGGGAACGAGACCGAGACGCCGAACTCTTCTGCCGATGACTGACGCTACGAACCAGAACGTGCGCCCCGGGACGCCGCGCAAGACGGCGCGGGCCTTCGCGCTCGCATTCGGCGTTCTCGCGGCAGGGGCGACTGGGTTGTCGCTGGCGTTGCCGAAGGACCAGTCGTTCGCGGTGTTCGCCGGCTTGTTGCTGGCCGCGCTCTCGGTGCTGCTCGCTTCCGGCTTTGCGCGTCGCGTCGTGCAGCGCTCGGCCACTTCGGCTGCCGCGGCACTCGATGCGCAACGGCTTCAGGCGTTGCTCGGCGGCGGCCTCGTCGTCAAGCTGCTGGTGCTCGCCATCGCCTTCCTCGCGATGGATCTCGCGGGCATGAAATTCTCCCTGCTGGTCGCGTTTGCTCTCGCCTTCGCTGGCGCGGCGCTCGTGCTGCAGTTCGTCGTCGCAACCCAGCTCGCGCGCAGCCCCAAGTTGGATGCGTGCGTTTCCCCGGCCACTCCACGCTGAACATGAACGCGTTCCGCACCCTGTTGCTCGCTCTGCTCGCCGCGGTCGGCTTCAGCATGCTTGCGGCTCCGGTCGCCGCCCAACAAGGCAGCGACAGCGCTCCCGCCGTCCAGCAACCGCAGGCCGGTCAGGCTGAGGCGGGTCAGGCTCCGGCGGCGCACGGCCACGGCAAGCCGACGATGGAGATGACCAACGGTGAGTTCTTCACCGAGCAGTTCGGCCACAGCGTTCCGCACGTGATCTGGTCCCCGGACGGCGGCAGCCATGCCGACGGACACGCGGCGGCCCCGGGCCTGTTCGACTTCTACAACGTCAACCTGTTCCAGTGGATCGCCTTCGGCGTGCTGCTGGTGCTGTTCCTGCCGGTGCCCGGCAGCTTCGGCAAGAAGAACCCGTCCTGGCTCGCGCGCGTGCTGCGCGGCTGGTGCCTCTGGATCCGTGACGAGATGGTCTACTCCGTCATGGGCAAGGAAGAGGGCAAGGCCTGGGCGCCCTACTTCATCTTCGTGTTCTTCTTCATCGCCGCGATGAACGTGATCGGCCTCGTGCCGACGATCACCGCGACGGCGACGGCGACGCCGTTCGTGACCGTCGCGCTGGCGCTGACCACGCTGATGCTCATGCTCGGCATGGGCATCAAGAAGAACGGCTTCTTCGGCTACTTCAAAGGCCTGCTGCCGCACGGCCTGCCGCTGCCGCTGATCCCGATCATGTTCGTGATCGAGATCGTCAGCGTGATCGTCAAGCCGTGCGCGTTGACGATCCGTTTGTTCGCGAACATGCTCGCCGGCCACTTGGTGATCGCGTCGTCGATCGGCCTCGTCTTCCTGTTTGCGAAGATGATGGAAGGCAGCGTGTTCAGCTATCTGACCGCAGTGCCGGCAGTCGGCATGGCGGTGTTCGTGTTCATCATCGAGGCCTTCGTCACGCTGCTGCAGGCCTACAT